>JARRJS010000238.1:0-2636 GCA_037388885.1 Gemmatimonadota bacterium | reverse complement strand
CGTCGCTGTTTTCTGGTGTATAGTGCAAGGCGGGCGCTGCCCGATCGGGCCTGGCTCCGAACCCCTTCGGGGAAGGCGCGCAGTCGCGCGCCGTTCGGAGGCGCCTACCGGATTTGGGGGGTCCGTGCATCGTCTCGAGAAGGACCCACGCATGCGGCGCCAGCCGTCTTCGTCTCTGTCTTTGTTTATGTCCTTGTCTTTGTCGTCGACTCTATCTTCGTCGGCGCGCGAACACGGGCAGGACCGCCCGGCTCGGGCCGGGTGTCTCGGAGGTGCGGCCGGTTGCGCCGCCGCCGGCGTGTTCGTGGGGGCCTGCGCCGGTGACTGAGGCGGCGACCGGCAGCGCGGCCAGCGCTGCGATCGAGGCCCTGTATGGGCCGCCCGGAACCTATGTCGATGAGGTGGCGGTGTACGTGCGGCAGCTGGCATTGGCCGGCCGCGGCGAGGACGTGCGCGGCCGCAACCTTCTGGCGCTGCGCGTGCTGGAGGCGAGCTACGCCGAGGGCTGGCTGAGCTACGCCCCCAGGCGCGACGTGGTTCGCTGGCTGCTGATGCTGCTCGACCTGGTGGGCGCGGAACGCGGCTACGCTCCCCGCCCGCGCCTCGAGCGCACCTTCGAGGCGTTCCTGAGCGACGTCGAGGCCGCCGGAATGCCGCGGCTGGCGGCGGTCACGCGCGCGGCGGCGTTGGAGCGTCTTGCCCGCGAGCTCGATTGGCCGCTGGCGATCGCCGACGCGCTCGGCGCGGAGCTCTCGATGGCGGCGCTGCTGTGGCGCTTCGGCTTCTCGACCGCCGAGTACCGCGCGCAGGTGCACTTCGAGAAGAACAGTCAGGGCAAGCTCATCCGCCGCAAGATCACCGCCGCGTTGGACGGGCCGTGGGCCGAGGCGCTGCGCACCGAGACGGTCGGCACGCCCATCACGGCCCTCCACGTGCTGGCCGCGCTGCCGCCGGCCTTCGAGGACGTCATCGGGCAGGTGCGGCGCGTGCTGGACCGCGTCGGCGACCGTCTGGACAACGTGCCCTTCGCGGTGTTCTACGCGCTGGTCACGGACGCGGCGCGCTCCGGTCGGCGCTGGCAGCCGCCCGGGCGCTTCGTGCAGGGCTCGGCGTACACCCGCGACGACTTCGAGCGCGCCGTGGGACGCGTGTCGCGTGGCTCCCGCAGCCGCGGTGCGCGCTCGCGCCGCAGCGCCTCCCTGGCCGAGCTGGGGCTCAGCAACTTCTTCCCGGAGACCGTGGCGGTGATCGATGCCTGGCTGGTGGCGTGCCAGTGCTCCGAATTGTGGGTGGAGCCGCCGGACGGGGCGCATGCTGGAAGCGAAGAAGGCTGGCTGGAGCTGGCGCGTGCCCAGCGGGACACCATCGCCGAGATGCAGGAGCGCATCCGCGAGCGCGTCGGCGTTGCGATCGGCCGACGTTCGTGACGACGCTGGGGTGACGGCGCCGCGGCGCCGGCTGGGCCGAGTGGGCTATGGGTCCGGGCTGGAACCCGGGTCTAGGTCGGGGTCGGGGCTCAGGCCAGGGCGGTGGCCGGGAGACTCACCGTGTCCGCTTGTGGGTTCGGGCAGCCCGCAGGGTGCGTGACAGCGGGGCGCAGATGGACGCCGAGGCATATTTGCACATCGTCATGGACGCCTATCACGGCGACGTCGTGAGCCTGTCGGGTCGTCTCGAGGTAGCGGGCGGCTCGGGTGATGGTGGCTCAAGCGGTGGTTCAAGCGGTGGTGGCTCAAGTGGTGGCTCGACTGGTGGTGTTCCGGCTGGCGGCGTTCCAAGTGGTGGGGGCCCGAGCGACAGAGGTCCGAGCGACAGAGGTCCAGGTGACAGAGGTCCAGGTGACAGAGGTCCGGGTGACAGAGGTCCGGGTGACGGTGCGGCCCGCGGGGCGGACCGCAGCTCGGCGCGGATCGTGACCGTCAAGGTGCGTACCTCGCAACCGTTGCCGGCGCCGCCCGAGTCGCGCGCCTGGCACGTGCGCTTCGTGGCAAACGGCGTGACCATCGATGCGCGTGAGGCCGACGGCACGCTGGTCGACCTGGTGTGGGAGGAATACGGCTTCACGGCGCGTCTGCGCCAGCCCGCCGGCACCGTCGCTCCGGACGTGCAGGAGGTTCTGAAGGAGGCCAACGTCGCCCACGTGGTGGTGGTGCCCGAGGGGCGGCCGGCGTGAATGCGGGCGTCCTGCGCGGTGTCCTGCGTGCTGCACGGCGTTCGCCTCACGGATGGGGGACGGTTGTCCCTTGCCCGTGTGAAACCTCACACGCATCCTGGACTCGAGAGCCCTGGTCTATGTCTTCGGGCCGGCGGTTTGACGTCCTGTCCCTCCTGAGGGCGCTGTCCACCGGGTGGGACGTCGTTTCCGGTAGGGCTCTCGTCGCGAGAGGCGCGAACGCCGGCGGTCGCTCGCGAAGGTATGCGGCGCTGGACGGGATGCCGCCCGCCGCCGGCAGGAGATGGGAACGAGGTGACGGCCGTGAAGGTGGACGCGCTCAAGATCAAGGAGATCGCCCGCAAGCTCGGGGTGTCTGAGCGGACCGTGGAGGAGTACCTCCTGGACCGCCTGACGATGCAGGAGCCATCGCACCAGCATCCACAGGATGACCTGGTGGATTCCGCAACGCTCGCTTCCACCG
>JARRJS010000237.1:0-2646 GCA_037388885.1 Gemmatimonadota bacterium | reverse complement strand
GACCCGGGCACTGCCCACACACTGGACCGAGCGCCGAGATCTCCCACCCTCGGTGATCCGCCCAGCGGCGAACGGGTGCTGGGCAAGGCGGCGATCGAGCCCGCGTACGACGACGTCACGGGAAGCCTGATCTACATCCTGACACCGGAGAAGGCGCCACTACCGACGCACGCCAACAAACACGCGATAGCGCCCCTGTACATCGTCGCCTATCCGCCGGGATCGACAGTGGGGACCTTGAACTGCCAGGGCGTGCCGGGGAACTGCCCCGACCATGATGGGCTTATCGCAGGCATAGCCACGGACAGCATGCCGTCCGTTTACGGCACGGATCCGACGGCCGTGCCAGGCCATGACCATCTGCTGGCTCCCCCGGCCAGTGGCGGGGACTTCAACATCGCCTGGGAGGTGATCGAGGTATTGTTCACCAGCAACGACGCCGCCAAAAACCACCTCACCACCGCGGCACAGATACAGGCGGCGATCCAACAGGGGGACGCGAAGCCCTACGACCTCGGCATCAGCTTTGACTGCGCCGTCGTCCCGAGCCAGTCGTACTGGCACGGAAAGCCCATCGGTTGACCGTTCACTGACCGGATGACCGCTCCGGCGTTGTCGGGGCGGAATTCAGAGGCCGCCCGGGACATCCCGGGCGGCCTCCCGCTCATCGAGGCCTGCTGACCCTTCAGACGGGGCCCGCGGCCCTTCGCCTTCCTTCAGCGCACGACTCGCAGCAGATCATCCCGGTAGGTCCGGCTGACGCGCAGCCGCTCACCGCCACGCAGGACCGCGACGTAGTCTCCGCCGAACCAGCTGTGTAGCTCTTCGATGCGCCCCATGTTGACCACCGCCGAGCGGTGAATGCGCACGAAGATGGCCGGGTCGAGGCGCCGCAGCAGGCCTTTCAACGAATGGCGCACCAGGTGGGTCTGCTCGTCGGTGTGCAGCCGCACGTAGTTGCCTGCTGCTTCGATCCACGCCACATCGTCCAACGCCACGAAGCGGACGCGGTCGCCATCGCGGACGGCGATGCGACTGGCGAAAGCGCGGTCGCCTCGTGTTTCACGAATTTCCTCGAGCAGCGTCGAGAGGCGGTCGCCGAGGGCGGCGCTGCGGCCGGTCTCGATACGGGTCCGGGCGTGCGCGATCGCCGATTCCAGACGGTCCGGCCGGAACGGCTTCAGTACGTAATCGATGGCGTGCACCTCGAAGGCGTGCAGAAGGTGCTCCTCGTGAGCCGTCACAAAGACCACCTCCGGCATGGCGTCGACGCCCACCCGCTCGATGACGTCGAACCCGCCCATGGGCATCTGCACATCCAGCAACACCAGCTCGGGGCGCAGCGCGGCGATCGCCTGGACCGCTTCCTGGCCGTCCTCGCACTCGCCCACGATTTCCACGCCATCCATCGACGCGGCGACCCGCCGGACGACGTCGCGCGCCAGCGGCTCGTCGTCCACGATCAGCAGGCGCACCGGCGCCGTCTCAGCCCGGGACAAGGACATCCTCCTCCACCCGGAACGGCAGCCGCAGCCTTGCCTCCGCCCCACCACCAGGCCACCGCGCCAGCTCCACGGAAGCCGCGGCGCCGTACAGAGTGGCCAGCCGGCTACGTGTGTTGCGCAGCCCGACGCCCTCCCGCGCGTCCGCCGGCGGGCCGGGCCCGGTGTCCCGGATCGAAATCTCCAGGGTGCCGTCCACCGCCTGCGCCGTAACCTCCACCCGCACCTCGCCCCGCGTCGCTGCGACGCCGTGCCGGATCGCGTTCTCCACCAGCGGCTGCAGCACGAAGGCCGGCACGAGCGCGCCTGCCGCGTCCGACGGGATGTGCATGCGCGTGGAAAGGCGCGGCCCGAACCGCGTCCGTTCCACATCGAGGTACAGGTCCAGCAGGTCGATCTCCTCGGCGAGGCACAGCTCCGGCTCCATGTCCTCGTCCAGGGTGCGACGCAACAGCGTGGCCAGTTGCGCCAGCATCTTCACTGCCGCCTCGCTCTCGCCGCGACTGGCGAGGGCGGAGACGCCGTTCAGCGTGTTGAACAGGAAGTGTGGATTCAGCTCCATGCGCAACGCATTCAACCGCGCCTCCGTCATCTGTGCCTGCAGCCGCGCCTGTTCGGCCTCCAGCTGCGCCGCCCGCACTGCCAGACGCCGCTTTTCCTCCTGCTCGGCCCGCAGCCGTCGCCGGGACGCGACCGTGGTGTACGCCGCCACGATGGCCCAGTAGGTGACCAGGTCGGTGAAGAAGTAGCCGACGAGAAGCCCACGCAGCGTCGTCCCGTAACCCTGAAACCGATGCGCAGAGCCGGCCCACACGAACGCGGCGGACACGACCAGATGAGCCAGGGAAGCGAGCACCGAGGCAGCGGCATTGGCCAGCAGGAAAACCACGCGCCCGGTGTTCGCGCGGGTAATACGCTGGTTCAGCGCCACCGTGACCGGCGCAAGGAGCGACCAGAGGAGCCACCAGGGCAGGTTCGTGGCCGCGGCGCGCATCCAGCCGAAGCCGGGGTCCGAAGCCGGCGCCACCACCACTGCTTTGATGGTCTCCAACCCGCCGAGGACTCCACCGACGAGAAGCGCCCACGTCGTGAAGCGCGGACGGTCGTGCGCAGGCGCGGATTCGGGCATGGTGTTCTTCGCCTT
>JARRJS010000236.1:0-2738 GCA_037388885.1 Gemmatimonadota bacterium | reverse complement strand
TGCGCGTCACGAACCGCGTCTGCGGCATCGGCCCCTCGAACGCGTCCACCAGCAGCAGCACGCCGTCCACCATGCGCAGGATGCGCTCCACCTCGCCCCCGAAGTCCGCGTGCCCGGGCGTGTCCACGATGTTGATCTTGTGGCCCTGCCAGCGGATGGACGCGTTCTTCGACAGGATCGTGATGCCACGCTCCCGTTCCAGCGGGTTGGAGTCCAGCACCCGCTCCGCCACCTGCTGGTTCGCCCGGAACGTGCCGGCCTGGCGGAGCATCTGGTCGACCAGCGTCGTCTTGCCGTGGTCGACGTGGGCTATGATCGCAATGTTGCGTAGCATCTAGGTAGCAGGTAGCAAGTGGCAGCTACGGCGCGCGCGGGGTGGTCCGGTTTCCGGCCAGAGCATCACCTTTGCGGCGTTAGCCTTTTTCTGGTTCGTCGTTGGGTCTCGTTCGCGGCCTTCTTCCGTTCCCTATGTCGCTCTGTCGCCGCATCCATGCGTCGCGGCGGGTGATACCCCCGATTCACCAGGAGTTTCAGCCGTGCCGGCGGTCAGCCGCACGCCATTTCGGGGCCGCACATTCACCTTGCGCTTCTGGCGAGGCAACAACACAGGGTTGCCTGCGAGAAACAGACCACGACGCCCCCGCGCACGTTGCGAACCGCACCCTGACCACGACGAAGGCCGCAGTCCCCCCGCGAATCCTCCGAACCGGAAACGGACCACGAAACAGGTCGCAGTCCCCCCGCGAACCCTCCGAACCGGAAACCCCGACCTGCTACCTGCAAGCCCGCGCGCAGCGCGGGCGCCCTGCTACCTCACGGCGCTACGAACAGGGCGGGCGCCTCGCTGGCGGGCGCCCCGCTACCTGCGACGCACCGCCCGAGCCAATCCGTGCAGCATGCGCTTGACGTTCAGGATCTCCTCCTGCAATCGACGGTACTTCGCCGGCTCCACATACCCCAGGTCCCGCGCCAGGAAACACAGGTACTCCAGCTCACTGGCGGATCCCAGGGCCATGTCCAGGAACCGTGCGAAGTCGCCATCGCTGCGCCGGCCACAGCCCTCCGCGATGTTCGCCGCGATAGAATATGCGGCCCGTCGGATCTGCGCCGTCAACCCGAACCGCTCGTCCTCCGGGAACGTCCTCGTCTCTCCGTAGGCTTCCAGCGTCAAGGCATGAGCCCGCACCCCCACGTCGAGCTTCCAGAAGACCCGCACGGCGCCAAACCCTCCGACAAACGAACGGCGAAACATCAGTGGACGTCCAGGTTGGCGCCCACTCGGGGGCAACGGAATATGCGAACACGCCAACCACTCAGCCGAACGCCGAGGAAACCCGCGAGGACCCGGACAACGACGCCGCGAACCAACCGAGCCGGAAACTGACCACGAAACACGCGGCAGTCCCCCCGCGAGCCCGCCGAGCCGGGAACCCGGACCTGCTACCTGCTACCTGCCACCTGCTACCTGCTGCCCGGCCCGCAGCCGGCGGATGACCTCTTCATGCAAGGGAAACCACAACAACTCCTCGAAGCCATCAGGCACGTCGGACGGAAGCGCTTGAGCCTGGACGTCGACCGCGGCTTGCGCCGCGTCCAGGATCTCGCGCGCCTGCTCCAGATAGCCGTCGAAGTCGACGACATGCTCGACGAGCGAACGCTCGGGGAAGGTCATACGGCCGTCGACATAGCGGATATCGTCGAGGTGGAGGGGCGCATGGCCGGCGGCTGCGCGGTGCACCCACTGGGCGGTGCGGGCGTCGAAGTGGTAGAAGGGCAGCAGCTTCCATCCCTCGGCGGCGACTAGGTCGACCGCCCGGATGATGAAGTCGGCCTCCTCCTCGGTAATGAAGTAATTGAAGCCGACACGGGTCCAGCCCGGCTTGAGGCCCTGCCACCCCTGATCAATGAGGGCGGTATGGCGCCGGATGGTGGGCAGGTCGATACCCAGCAGGCGTGTGCCGTAGGGGCCGGCGCAGCTGCAGCCGCCCCGGGCCTGGATGCCGAACAGGTCGTTGAGCAGGGCGCCCACGAGCTCGTGGTGCAGCAAGCGGTCGTCGTCGTAGCGGACGGTGAACGAGATGATGGCCACCCGGTCCGCTTCGTGGGGGCCGAGCACGTTCACGGCGGGGTTCTGTTCCCAGTGGCGGATGGCGCGGCGTCCGTAGTTCTCCTCGCGGCGGCGGATGGTCTGGACGCCGACGGCCTCCTTGAGCTGGAAGACGAGGCCAGCGCGGATGGACTCGATGATGGCGGGCGTGCCGCCCTCCTCCCGCAGCTCCGGGTCGTCGTGGTAGCGCTGGCCCTCTTCGGTGACCCACTCGACGGTGCCGCCGCCCGGCACGGCGGGTACGCGGTTCTGCAGCAGGCGCCGCTTCACCAGCAGCACGCCGGGCGTGCCGGGCCCGCCCACCAGCTTGTGGGGGGACAGGAAGACGGCGTCCAGGGCTTCATCGTGGCTGCCCGGGTTCATGTCGACGTCCACGTAGGGCGCGGCGGCGGCAAAGTCCCAGAAGGACAAGGCCCCGTGCCGGTGCAGCAGCCGGGCGACCGCGTGCACGTCCGTCTTGATGCCGGTGACGTTGGACGCGGCGGAGAAGCTGCCGATGCGGAGCGGCCGGTCGTGGTGCTCCTCGAGAGCGCGCTCCAGCCCGGCCAGGTCAATGTGCCCACGTTCATCCTCGTGGATGACGACGACGTCGGCGATGGACTCGCGCCACGACAGCTCGTTGGAGTGGTGC
>JARRJS010000235.1:0-2739 GCA_037388885.1 Gemmatimonadota bacterium | reverse complement strand
GAGCCGCCGGGTGGGTGGTGCCACCTACCAGGTCCCGGTGGAGGTTCGTCCGGAGCGGCGCAACTCGCTGGCGATGAAGTGGCTGATCGGCTACTCGCGGCAGCGGGCGGAGCGCACCATGGGCGAGCGTCTGGCGAACGAGCTGCTGGCGGCGGCGCGCAACGAGGGCAGCGCCGTGAAGAAGAAGGAGGACACGCACCGGATGGCGGAGGCCAACAAGGCGTTCGCGCATTACCGGTGGTAGGGGTAGCAGGTCGGCGGCGCTGTGCGCCGCCTGTAGGGAGCAGCTCCGGGCTGCGCGGGGTGCGCGTGGCCCGGTTGAGCGCAACGGGTATCACGTGCGCCGCGGAGCGGGCCCTGCAGAATGAGCTGGCGGCGAAGCGTACGCCGGTGCGGCGGGCGCTCAACGATCAACAGGCGTACGCAGGCAAGCCTGAAAGCTGCCACCTGCTACCTGTAACCTGAAGTATAGATATGGCGAGGAAGACACCACTGGCGAAGCTGCGGAATATCGGCATCATGGCGCACATCGATGCCGGTAAGACGACGACGACGGAGCGCATCCTGTACTACACGGGCCGCGTGCACCGGATGGGCGAGGTGCATGAAGGCGCGGCCACAATGGACTGGATGGAGCAGGAGCAGGAGCGTGGCATCACGATCACGTCGGCCGCGACGACCTGCTACTGGAAGCGCTTCGGCGACGACTACCGCATCAACATCATCGACACGCCCGGGCACGTCGACTTCACCGTGGAGGTGGAGCGCAGCCTGCGCGTGCTGGATGGTGCGGTGGCCGTGTTCTGCGCCGTCGGCGGGGTGGAGCCGCAGTCGGAGACGGTGTGGCGCCAGGCCGACCGGTACAGCGTGCCGCGCATCGCGTTCGTGAACAAGATGGACCGTGTGGGCGCCGACTTCGGCAACGTGGTGGAGATGATCCGGGACCGGCTGGGCGCGCGTGCGTTCCCGGTCCAGTGGCCGCTGGGCGAAGGCGAGCTGTTTACGGGCCTGGTGGACGTGGTTCGCCGTGTCGAGCTGATCTACGACGACGAGTCGCTGGGCGCGAAGTGGGAAGAGGGCCCGGTGCCGGCGACGCTGACGGACCGGGTGGAGGACCTCCGGCACGAGCTGGTGGAAGCGGCGGTGGAGTCGGACGACGAGCTCATGGAGAAGTACCTGGACGGCCAGGAGCTCACGGAAGAAGAGATCCGGCGGGCCATCCGCAAGGCGACGCTGTCCGGCCGGATCGTGCCGGTGCTGTGCGGCTCGGCGTTCAAGAACAAGGGTGTGCAGCAGTTGCTGGACGCGGTCATCGACTACCTGCCTTCGCCGGTGGACGTACGGGCCATCGAAGGGCACCTGCCGCACCACGACGAGACCAAGGCCGAGCGGCACGCGGCGGACGATGAACCGTTCGCCGCGTTGGCGTTCAAGATCGCGACGGACCCGTACGTGGGGAAGCTGACGTTCTTCCGGGTCTACTCGGGGTCGCTGCCGGCGGGCTCGTACGTCTACAACGCGACGCAGGACCAGCGGGAGCGGGTGGGGCGCCTGCTGCAGATGCATGCGAACCACCGCGAGGAGCGCGACGAGGTCTACGCGGGCGACATCGCGGCGGCCATCGGGCTCAAGACGACGAAGACGGGCGACACGCTGAGCGACGCGGACAAGCCGATCATCCTGGAGGCGATGAAGTTCCCGGAGCCGGTGATCAACGTCGCCATCGAGCCGAAGACCAAGGCGGACCAGGACAAGCTGGGTCAGGGCCTGCAGAAGCTGGCCGAGGAGGATCCCACGTTCCGCGTCTACACGGACGAGGAGACGGGCCAGACGATCATCGCGGGCATGGGCGAGCTGCATCTGGAGATCATCGTCGACCGTCTGAAGCGCGAGTTCAAGGTGGACGCCAACATCGGCCGTCCGCAGGTGGCGTATCGGGAGACGATTCGGAAGCAGGCGGCGAAGGTGGAAGGCCGGTTCGTCCGGCAGACCGGTGGGCGGGGCCAGTACGGGCACGTGGTCATCAACATCGGCCCTGCCGAGGCGGGTCAGGGCTTCGTGTTCGAGGACAAGATCACGGGCGGCTCCATCCCGCGCGAGTACATCGGCTCGGTGCAGCAGGGCATCCGGGAGGCGATGGACACGGGCGTGCTGGCGGGCTACCCGTTGATCGACGTGAAGGTGGAGCTGATCGATGGCTCCTACCACGACGTGGACTCCAGCGAGATGGCATTCAAGATCGCCGGGTCCATGGCGCTGAAGGAAGGCGTGCGCCGGGCGGGCCCGGTGCTGCTGGAGCCCATCATGGATGTGGAAGTCGTGACGCCTGCGGATTACATGGGCGACGTCATGGGCGACCTTTCGGGTCGGCGTGGTAAGATCGGCGGCATGATGCAGCGGGGCGACGCGCAGGTAATCGGCGCCAGCGTGCCGCTGTCGGAGATGTTCGGGTACTCCACGACGCTGCGGTCGCTGACCCAGGGCCGTGCGGTGTTCTCCATGCAGTTCTCGCGGTACGCAGAAGTGCCGCAGACGAAGGCGGAAGAAGTGATTTCGCGGGCCAACGGTAGATAGCGGCCATTCGCGCGGACTGATGGCTGAGTGAAACGCTCCGAGGGGGAAGACGACGATGGCCAAGGCAAAATTTGAGCGGACGAAGCCGCATGTGAACGTGGGGACGATCGGGCACGTGGACCACGGGAAGACGACGTTGACGGCGGCGATCACGGAGGTGCAGGC
>JARRJS010000234.1:0-2851 GCA_037388885.1 Gemmatimonadota bacterium | reverse complement strand
GGGACCGGCGCACCATGCTGTTCGTGTACGAAGACGGCTACGCCAAGTGGCGCTATGTGACCACGGGTCTGGAGAACGAAGACTACGTGGAGATCGTGCCCAACCCCGAGACAGAGATGGTGAAGCCGGGCGAGATCGTGCTCACGGATGGCCACTACACCCTCATCCACGACGCCCGCGTCCGGCTGGTGGACGATGTGAAGGCGGCGGGCGGACGCCCCAACTGATCCCCGTGGCGAGCGGAGAGCCATGAGACGTGTGACCATGCTGGCGGCCGCCCTGGCCGTGGCGTCCGGGGCGGCGGCCCAGGACAGCACGCAGGCGGGCGGGCTCACCTTCGAGGCTGCGCTTGCGTATGCGCGCGAGCACAATCCCGCCTACCTGAGGGCGGTGAACCAGGTGACCGACGCGCGCTATGGCGAGACGGTCCAGCGCAGCCAGATGCTGCCGAGCGCGGACCTGAGCCTGAGCTTTTACGGCAATTCCCGCCGCACCCTGACGGGCGAGAACGACTTCGGGCAACCGGTGGACCGGAACAGCTACACGACGTTCGAGTCCAGCTCGGCGTCGCAGGGTGTATCCCTCACGCTGCCGGTCCTGAATCTGAGCGCGCTCCAGCAGACACGCGCGGCCCGGGCGCGCACGGACGCCCAGCGTGCGGCGGTGGCGTTGCAGCGGGCGCAGCTGCGAACGACGGTAGGCGACGCATACTTCGACGTGGTGCGTCGTCGTCGTGGACTGGCCGTGGAGCGGCGACTGCTGGCCACGGTGCAGGCGCAGCTGGAGGCGGCGCGGGAGCTGCTCAGGGTGGCGGCGCAGCAGCCGACGGACGTGCTGGGCGCCGAGGTCCAGGTGGCACAGCAGGAGCAGCAGGTGCAGGCGGCGGAGGGTGAGGAGCGGAAGGCGGTGCTGGCCCTGCTCCAGCAGATGGGCGCAAGTGCCGCGACCCAGCTCACGCTGGTCAGCGAGTTCCCGCCGGTGTTCGATCCGTCGACGCTGGACGCCGACGCCCTGGTGGCCGAGGCGCAACGCTCGGCCCCGCAGGTGCGTGAGGGGCTGGCTCAGGCCGAGGCGGCCGACCGGAGCGTGAGCGCAGCCCGTGCGGCCCGCCTGCCGCAGCTGACCCTGGGCGGATCGGCATCGCGCAACACCAACGCGTCCGGGTACAGCGCGTTGGGCGAGTTCAACCCGCCGAACCAGTCCCTGACGTTCT
The DNA here is from genome assembly GCA_037388885.1 of Gemmatimonadota bacterium. GTDB lineage: Bacteria > Gemmatimonadota > Gemmatimonadetes > Longimicrobiales > RSA9 > JARRJS01. Next base: position 1,638 of record JARRJS010000234.1, on the reverse strand, counting down.
ACCTGGACGCCAGGCGGCCCCTGTTCTCGGGCTTCCGCACCTCCGCGCAGATCGGGCAGGCGAAGGTGGCGGCAGACAACGCACGGGAAGACCTGCGGGCGGCGCGCATCCAGGTGGAGACGGATGTGCGCAGCGCGCTCATCGATCTCGAGAACGCATACGGGTCTCTGCGGACGGCGCAGCGCGCGCTGGACCTGGCGCAGCAGCGCCTGGAGCAGGGCCAGGAGCTTTACCGGCTCAACAACATCACGTTCACGGACCTCCAGCTCATGTTCCAGCAGGCGGCGCAGTCGGAGCGCGATGTGGTGAATGCGCAATACGGCTTCCTTGTCGCGCGCCTTACGCTGGAAGAGAAGATCGGGCACGAGGTGCACTGACCCATGTCCCTGCCTCGCGGCTCCATCCGCCGGCCCGTCGCCGTGTCGATGTTCTACGTGGCGGTGATCTTCCTGGGCTTCATCTCCTTCTCGCGCCTGCCTATCGACCTGCTGCCCGACGTCGCGTACCCGAAGCTGGTCGTGTACACGACCTACGCGGGCGTCGGACCGGCGGAGGTGGAGCGGCTGGTCACCACGCCCATCGAGCAGGAGCTGGCGGCGGTGCCCGGCATGCAGAACGTGGAGAGCGTCACGCGGGAGGGCGTGTCGCTGGTCACGATCCGGTTCGTGTGGGGCACCGACATGGACTTCGCCGCGCTGAACGTGCGCGAGCGGCTCGACAACCTGGGCGACCGGCTGCCGGAGATGGCGGAGCGCCCGGTGATCCTGCGCACCGATCCGCGCAGCGAGCCCATCATGGCCATCAGCGTGGCGGGTGGCGACCTGGCGTCCCTGAAGGACCTGGCGGAGTCCGTATTCAAGCGGCGCCTCGAGCAGATCGACGGCATCGCCCAGGCGTCCGTCACCGGCGGGCTGGACCGGGAGATCCACGTGGAGGTGGACCCGCAGCAGCTGGAGTCCTACGGGCTGACCATCCAGCAGATCGCCGACGCGCTCGACGCCGCCAACGTGAGCATGCCGGGCGGCACCGTGCGCCGCGGGCGCTACCGCTACACGCTGCGAACGCTGGGCGAGCTGCAGAACGTGCAGGAAGTGGGCGACGTCGTGATCGCGCGCCAGGCCTCCTCGAACTCGAACTCGAACTCGAATTCGATGGGGCAGGGGCAGGGGGTCGGGCAGGGGCTGATCCGGCTGCGGGACGTGGCGAAGATCGACGACGGGTTCGTGGACCAGGAGTCGGTGGCCCGCTTCAACGGCAAGGAGGCCGTAGGGCTGCTCCTGTTCAAGGAGTCGGCGGCCAACACGGTGCGGGTGGCGGGCCGCGTGGATGACGTGCTCGCGCAGCTGCGCAGGGAGTACCCCGCGGTGACGGTGAACGTGGCCATGAGCCAGGCCGGGTTCATCGGCGACGCCATCTCCAACGTGGTGCAGGCGCTGGTACTGGGCGGCATCCTGGCCTTCCTGGTGCTGTTCCTGTTCCTGCGGGACGCGCGCTACACCGTGGCCATCGCGCTGGCGATCCCTATCTCGGTGGTCGGTACGTTCGCCCTGATGCAGGCGTTCCACGTCTCACTGAACATCATGAGCCTGGGCGGCCTTGCCCTCGGGGTCGGGATGCTGGTGGACAACTCCATCGTGG
>JARRJS010000233.1:0-2901 GCA_037388885.1 Gemmatimonadota bacterium | reverse complement strand
CGGGTCGGGCTCAGGAAAACGCCGCCCGCGTGGACCAGCTTGCTGAACGGGAAGTACGCCAGCAGCACGGACACCAGGAACAGGTGCGCAAAGAACAGCGTGCTGATGCCGGCGGGCACCGTGGGCGTGAAGTGGGCCAGGCCGAGGGCCAGCTCCTTGATGCCCCGCACATCCGTCCGGGACAGGTGCCTCATCCAGAAGCCGGAGATGCCGATGCCCAGGAGCAGAAAGAGCGGGAAGTAGTCGCTCATGAGCGAGATATAGCGGACCAACGGGTCCGCCAACCGCCGGTACAGCAGGTAGGCGAGCGCAAGCAGGAAGAGGATCGGGGCCACCTCGTAGACGGGCAGGCCCACCTGCAGGAAGCCGTCCACGTCCTGGACGAACGTGACGAAGAAGGGCACCGGCTGGGTGAAGAGGCGCACGTGCTCCACCAGGATGATCAACATGGACCAGTGCATGGCCAGGGCGGCGACCCACAGGGCCAGCGCGGTGCCATAGACCAGACGCCCGTTGCTCATCTGCGTCTTCGTGTTACGCAGCAGCGAGCGGAAACACAGGACTTCCAGCGCCATTCGGCCCACCACGCCGAGCGTGCTGTGGGGGTTGTCCAGCCGGTTGCGCCGCAGCCACGGCAAGGACTTCTGCTGGCCCGCCGTCGTCGGGATGCGGAAGGGCACGGGCACGCGGGCCCACGCCAGCACCCGGACGATCATGCCGATGACGAACACCATGATGGCCAGGTACGGAATCGCTACGCCGAACACCCACGGCGACGGCGTGGCACCCAGCAGGGCCGTCAGGAAAAGGCCCACAACGACTACTAGCGGAACAAGTACCTTCATCGGTGACTCCGTCATCGTGCTCTTCGGTCCCCGAGCGCTCAGTCGATCTCGATCCGGCTCGCCGGATCAGAACTGCGCTTGTTCAACTGCCCCACGATCCACGACACCCTCCGCTGCATCTCCTTGATCCGGATGCGAGCGAGATCCTCGCGGCAGGCGACGAACACGTCGAAGGCAACGAGCGCCAGCTCGTCGATGCGCGCCTCGAAACGCTCCAGCTCGTCTGCCAGGGCCGGGCCCCGGCGGGTTTCTCCCAGCTCGGTCCGGATCACGTCCTTCAACCGCAAAACGAAGCCGACAGCCGTGGACGCCGGGAACTGTTGAACCGCCCGCACCTTGAGCATGTCTTCCAGCGTCCCCTGCACGGCTTGCACGTCGCCCCCCTCCAGCAGGGCGTCGAACAGGGCGCGTGTGCCCTCGCGCACCGTATGGCCGACCGGGTTCGCAAAGCGGTCTTTCTGCCGCTTGAAGAACGCGCCCCCGTCCGCCGGATAGGCGGCCAGCGCCTCGTCGAACCAGCGTCCGACGATGGCATCCTTCCTGTCCTGCAGAACTGCCAGGAGACTCATCGCTCCACTCCCTGCGCACGCGGCTCGCGTACGGACATGCTCCTGCCGGCCCGCCGGCCGGCACGTACCCCCCGTCGGCGCGCGACCGGGGAGCCGGTAGGCCTCCGGTCACGCGCACATCCGACCGTCAGACGCAGCCGGTCGGCTTCGGCAGCCCGGCGACCTTGCAGGCTCCCTTGGCCGGCCCGCTCGGGAACAGGTCGTAGACCTCCTTCAGCTTGAACCCGGTCTCCTTACAGAGCTTCCGGATCATCGGCGCCATGTTGTACTGGAGGTAGTAGTCCCTCAGGTACTTCACGAGCTTCCAGTGGTCGTCCGTCAGGTCGTCGACGCCTTCCGTCTTCGCCAGGTCGGCGGCCACCGCCTCGTCCCACAGTGCCGGATCCTGAATGAACCCGTCCTCGTCGATCTCTAGCATCTTGCCGCCGAATTCCTTCGTCTCCATCGGATTCCTCCGTTTCTGAGCCTGGTTCCGCGACCAGCCGTCTCCGTCTGCAGCCGAGCATCCAAATCGGGCGCGGTCGTCGTCCTACATGAAATCGATGTCCACTCGCGGCTGCCCCTGGAGCGTGGCCGGGATGGGGAACTGGCGGGCAAGCGCCCGCAGCTCCTCCCGGGCCTCCTCCGGAACACCCGCCGGAAGCTCCACGTCCGCCACCAGCCCAACGACCCGCTTGGGGCCGTCTGCCAGCTCCTGCGTGAGGCTCACGCCGACATCGCCGTCCGTATAGCCGTGTTCATTGCAGAAGGTCTGGACCATGATCGCGAGGCATGCGCCCAGCGCCGCGCCCAGCAGCTCCACCGGGTTGAGGCCGGCGTCCTGCCCGCCTTCCGCCACGGACATGTCCGTGGTCAGCTCGTGCTGGCGAAGGCGGACCTTGAACTCCAGGCCGCTCTGCCTCGTCACCGTGATCAGGTCCATGACCCCTCTCCCTTATCCTCCCGCCTTACCGGGCCACTTCGCCCGTGGCTGCGCCGTGCAGCTTCACTTCCACCTTCTCGTCGAGGTTCGCATAGAACTCCCGCAGCAACGCCACCACTTCGGGCTTGCTGAACTCCTTCGGCACCGCCTTCCCCTCCGACAGCATCTTGCGCAGCATGGTGCCGGACAGGAGAAGGCGCGCGCCGGATACATAGTTGGCGTCCTCGTCCATCACGGCCTTCTCCTCGTGCGGGCAGGTCTTCATGGACGCCATGGCGCCGCATTTGAAGCAGTAGAACGTCCAGTCCATCTTGAGGGCCTGGGTGCGCAGGGCGCCGTTGGGGATCTCGTCGAAGATCTTGTGGGCGTCGAACGGCCCGTAGTAGTCCCCCACACCGGCATGGTCGCGGCCGACGATCAGGTGCGAGCAGCCGTAGTTCTGGCGGAAGAGAGCGTGCAGCAGCGCCTCGCGCGGGCCGGCGTAACGCATGTCCAGCGGGTAGCCACCCTGGACCACGCGCTCGGGCCGGAAATAGTTCTGCACCAGGGCGTCGATGCACTTGAC
>JARRJS010000232.1:0-2932 GCA_037388885.1 Gemmatimonadota bacterium | reverse complement strand
AACTCGGTATCGTAGGCGAAATGGGCCACGCCCGACACGGTGGCGTGCACATCCGCGCCACCGAGGCCCTCCATGTCGATGTCCTCGTGGGTCACCGTCTTCACCACGTTGGGGCCCGTCACGAACATGTAGCTGGTGCCCCGGACCATGTAGACGAAGTCCGTGATGGCGGGCGAATAGACCGCGCCGCCGGCACACGGGCCCAGGATGGCGCTGATCTGCGGCACCACACCCGACGCCAGCGTGTTGCGCAGGAAGATATCCGCGTAGCCGCCCAGGCTGACCACGCCCTCCTGGATGCGCGCGCCGCCCGAGTCGTTCAGCCCGATGAGGGGCGCGCCGTTCCGCATGGCCAGCTCCTGCAGCTTCACGATTTTCTCGGCATGCGCCTCGGACAGCGAGCCGCCGAACACGGTGAAGTCCTGGCTGAAGACGTAGACCGGGCGGCCTTCGATGGTACCGTACCCCGCCACCACCCCATCGCCCAGGATTCTCTGGTTCTCGATGCCGAAGCCCTCCGCCCGGTGCGTCACGAAGCGGTCCAGCTCCTGGAAGGTGCCCTCGTCCAGAAGCAGATCGATCCGCTCCCGCGCCGACAGCTTGCCCCGCTCGTGCTGCGCCTCCAACCGCTCAGCGCCCCCGCCCTGCTCCGCCTGGCGCCGCATCTCCTCCAGGCGCTTCAGCGCGTCCCGCATGGTCATGGGCGCCTCCGGTGTCGGGGCCGGCCCACGTTGTCGGTGTTTTGACGGTGCGGCGGGATCGCGATGGGCATCCGGTACTCATCGGAACGCGGTGCCGGTACCAGCCGTCCCTCATGAATCATCACCAGGAACGGAGAACGCACCACGTTCGGTCCGTAGATGGAGAATACGCCCGTGGCGCCACGGATCCCCACCATGAGCGACATCCGGCGCGCCACGCGCGACGGCGTGGGATCCCAGGTCGGCGTGGACGCCAGCAGCAGGTGCGCCGCATCGTAGCCCAGCGCCGGCAGCGGGTTGCTCAGCGTTTTTCGGTACTCCGCCTCATAACGGTCGACGAAATCCGAGCTGACGCCGCGCTCCGCCTCGCCCGCATTCAGCGTCGCGACCGCCAGCACGCCGTCCAGTGCCCGCCGGTCCACCTGCCGCAACACGTCCGGGCTCGTCCACGAAGCGTCGCCGAAAACCTGCACGCCCGCCGAGTCCAGTCCGTAGTATTCCACCTGCGGCGCGATCTGGCGCACATCACCCGGCGGGGCCGGCACGTACAGCGCCCACGGCCCCATGGTGTACTCGGCGGTGTCGCCGTGCGTCCGCTGCGGCACGTAGTACGACGGGAACGCCGGCGGCATGGTGTCCATGGCCGGCTGGCGTGTGCGTGGCCCGGAATCCACGTGGACGATGAACGGCTGCGTCGTGTCGACCACCGGCGACGCGGCCTGCAGGGCCGCACGGAGCGGGCCCGCGAAGGTCGTCGTGCCCGAGTCGTACGGGACGGTCGTCACGATATCGCCGCCGCGGGAACGGAACGCGTCCTGGAACGCCCGCGCTTTGCGCACGTACAGGTTGTCGCCCCTGGGGTAGATGACCGCCGCGCGGTCGAAGCCCAGATCATAGGCGTACGAGGCCAGGTCCTGTGCACCCCGGACATCCCCGCCATTCAGCGCGTATACGTTGCGCCAGCCGGCGGGCGTCCGGGTGGCCGTGGGGCTGATGATCACTAGGTCGGGGTCCAGGCGGGCCGGGGCCGCCATGGCCAGGCCCTGATCCAGCAGCGGCCCAATGATGCCCGCCACGCCTTGCTGTTCCAGTTCACGCGTCAGGTCGCCGTCCAGGTACGGCTTGGCGGAGTCGTCCAGCACCACCAGCCGCACCTGCTGATTCACCCGCCCCTGCTGCTCCTTGACCGCCAGCCGGATTCCTTCCAGCACCCAGTCTCCGTACCGCTTGAGCGAGCCGCTCCTCGGGAGGATCACGCCCAGCGTCACCGGCGACACCTCGGCCGGCGCCGCCGAGTCCTGCGCCGCGAACATGAGCTGGTACGCCTGCCGCGCCGAAGGATCCGATTCATCCAACCGGGAGGCATAGTCATCGGCATAGCGGGCCGCCGCCGTCCAGTCCCGCTGGGCATACGCCGCCTGCGCCGCCACCCACAGGGCGGGCGTTTCCGATTCGGTGCCCGGATAGTCCTTGAGCACCCGCTCCGCCAGCGCCCGCGCGCTGTCGGCCTCTGCGATCTCCAGGGCCTGTCGCGCCCGCTCCAACAGGTCCGCCGCGGTGGCACCTGCCGCCGTCGGAGCGGACTCGGCTTCGGGCCGCGGACCTTCCGGTGGACGTTCGCCCACGCGGCAGGCCAGCGACAGACTCACCATCAACAGCGTAGCAATCGGCAAGGCGCGCCTTCCGTCCATCACTGTTCCCGTCCCTTTCCCGTGCGAGGGATCAGCGCAACATAGGCCCCGTTCCGGCACAACAAAAGGAGGCGGGCCCCCAACGGGACCCGCCCCCCGGTCGACTGCATGCTGGGCCTCGGGTCAGGCCTCGTCCTTCGTTTCCGGCTCGGCGTCGGAGTCGGCTTCGTCTTCGGAGTCGTCTTCGTCTTCGTTCTCGGCGGCGTTGTCGGCGCTGGCTTCGGCTTCCTCGCCGGCTTCTACCTTCGTCTCCGTCTCGGCCTCCGCCTCGGCTTCCGCTTCCGCCTCGGTTTCCGCCTCCGTCTCGGCTTCTACCTCGGCCTCGGCTTCCGCCTCGGCTTCCGCCTCCGTCTCGGCTTCCGCCTCCGCCCCCGCCTCGATTTCCGCCTCCGCCTCCGCCCCCGCCTGCTCTTCCGCCTGCTTCTCCGGCGGTTCGTGGATCTCGGTCACTGCCAGCACGATACGCCGGTTCACGGCGTCCGACTCCAGGACCCGCAGCTCCAGCTCCTGCTCTTCCACCAGGTGGTCGGACGGGTGCTG
>JARRJS010000231.1:0-2945 GCA_037388885.1 Gemmatimonadota bacterium | reverse complement strand
CAAGGGGGAGAACATCCGGGACTGGCTCCACGTCGAAGACCACGCGGAGGCGCTGTGCACCGTGGCTGAGAAGGGAGAGCCCGGGCGCTCCTACCTCATCGGCGGCCGCAGCGAGCGCCACAACATCGATGTCGTGCGCGCGGTGTGCGCCGCCGTGGACGAGCTGGCGCCTGACAATTCGATAGGTCCACGCGAGGCGCTCATCCGCTTTGTGCAGGACCGCCCCGGCCACGACCTGCGTTACGCCATCGACCCGTCCAGCACCGAGACGGAGCTGGGCTGGAAGCCGGCGCATTCGTTCGAGGAAGGGCTGCGGGAGACCGTCGCCTGGTATCTCGAGAACCGGGGGTGGTGGCAGCGGGTGAGGACGGGCGAGTACCGGGGCGAGCGGCTGGGGCTGGGTGGTCGGGTGTGAGCCCGGCCCGGGGTGGGAAACACGGTCTGCGGCGTACGCTTCTGATCGCGGATCGCAGATCGCGGATCGCGGTTGTTTGCGGCGGGGGTTGATTCGCGGCGTGATGTGGGCGCCGGGCGGAGCTTGCCTCACCTCGCATCGTGTTGATCACGGTGAGTCCGGCTGACGCCGGACCGCGATCCGCGATCCGCGATCTGATCACGCGACGAACGCAGCCCGGCGAGTCGAACGCCGGATGAGTCCCGAACTGGAAAGGCCCGGATGCCCTACAACTTCGAGCGCCTCGAGGTGTGGGACCTGGCTTTGGCCTACACCGACGTCGTATACGACATCGTCGCGCAGCTGCCGGGCGAGGAGCGGTTCAACCTGGCGAGCCAGTTGCGACGCGCAGCGACCGGCATAGCGCTGAACATCGCGGAAGGCTCGACGAGCCAGTCCCGCAAGGAGCAGGCGCGCTTCCTGGGCATGGCGATCCGGTCGCTCGTCGAGACCGTGGCCTGCCAGCACCTGATCCGGCGCCGGGGCTACCCGGTCGACGACGGGCTCCTCGATCGGGCGTACGCGGACAGCGAGCTGCTGTTCAGGAAGCTGCAGGCGTTCCGGAGGTCGCTTGGCGGCCGGGCGTAAGCCCGGCCCGGGGTGGGGAGCACCATTCGCGGCGTCCGCCTTTCGATCGCGGATCGCGGTCGTTCGCGGCGAGGGTGAATCCGCGGGGTGACGTTGCTTCCCTGTGGGGTGGCTTGGCGGCCATCGTGCTGATCACGGCGAGTCCGGCTTCGCCGGACTGCGATCCGCGATCCGCGATCCGCGATCTGATTACCCGATGAACAAGGAATGCGAGTGAAGCCAAGCAGATCACGAGCCCTCAACCAGACACCGGAATGAAAGGCATCGTCCTCGCGGGCGGCGCCGGAACGCGCCTGTACCCGTTGACCCGGGCCGTCAGCAAGCAGCTCCTGCCCGTGTACGACAAGCCGATGGTGTACTACCCGCTGTCGACGCTGATGCTGGCGGGGATCAGGGACGTGCTCGTTATCTCCACGCCGCAGGACCTACCGCGTTTCCGGGACCTGCTGGGGACGGGTGCGGGCTGGGGCATGTCGTTCTCCTACGTCGAGCAGCCCGAGCCCGAGGGCCTCGCCCAGGCCTTCGTGCTGGGCCGCGACTTCGTCGGCGACGACGCCGTGGCGCTGGTGCTGGGCGACAACCTGTTCTACGGCCACGGATTCAGCGAGGTGCTGCGGCAGGCGGCCGCCCGCGACGGCGGCACCATCTTCGGCTACTATGTCCAGGACCCGGAACGCTACGGCGTGGCGGAGCTGGACGGCAACGGGCGCCTCGTTGGCATCGAGGAGAAGCCGGAGCACCCGAAGTCCAACTACGCCGTCACCGGCCTCTACTTCTACGACAACGACGTGGTGGAGATCGCCGCCGGGCTCAACAAGTCCGCACGGGGCGAGTATGAGATCACCGACGTGAACCGCGAGTACCTGCGCCGCGGCCGGCTGCACATCGAGCTCCTGGGCCGCGGCTTCGCCTGGCTCGACACCGGTACCCACACCTCCCTCCACGACGCCGGAGCCTTCATCGAGACCATCGAGGAGCGCCAGGGCCTCAAGGTCGCCGTGCCCGAGGAGATCGCGTTCCGCATGGGCTGGATCGATGAAGGGCAGCTACGGGTCCTGGCCGAGCCCCTGCGCAAGAGCGGCTATGGCGAGTACCTGATCCAGATCCTCGAGCGCCCATCGCGATGGTAGTCGAGGAGACCGGCCTGCCGGGCGTCCTGCTGCTGGAGCCCCGCGTGTTCCGCGACGACCGCGGCTGGTTCAGGGAGACGTGGCGGGAGAAGGACTACGGCGACGCGGGCATCCCACCCTTCGTGCAGGACAACGCCGCCTTCTCCCGGCGCAACGTGTTGAGAGGACTCCACTACCAGTGGCCGGATCCCCAGGGCAAGCTTGTGTACGCGACGTACGGCAGCGTATTCGACGTGGCCGTGGACATCCGCCGCGGGTCCCCATTTTTCGGCAAATGGGAGGGCCTGGAGCTGTCCGCCGACAACGGCCACCAGCTCTGGATCCCGCCCGGCTTCGCGCACGGATACGTCGTGCTGTCCGACGCGGCCGTGGTCGCGTACCGCTGCACTGCGTACTACCGGCCGGATGCCGACGCCGTGATTGCCTGGGATGACCCGCGGATCGGCGTCGACTGGCCCGTCCAGGATCCGGTCCTGTCGGCCAAGGACGCTGCGGCGCCCCCGTTGGCAGACATCGCTGCCGATCGGCTGCCCGGTGGTGTTTCGTGAGCGTCCCCTCCGACCCGACAACGCGTCCGAAGCCTTTCCGTGACCGGAACTTAGCCGTCCGGGCGAGGGCTTGTCCCGCATTCCCTTCTCCCATACCTTCACTGGCGACATCGTAGGTCGTCGCACCACTCCGTGCCCCGGAACGAAGCGATCCCGACCAGTTCAATAGGTTGACGCCATCTCGACCCAAGCGCCCCGCAGATGCTGCGCGGGCACGATTCGCCC
>JARRJS010000230.1:0-3448 GCA_037388885.1 Gemmatimonadota bacterium | reverse complement strand
GCGCTGGCGTCGCCGTTGGTGGTGGTACGACGACTGGCTGGACAATCCGTACTCGGATGGGCGGTTGCCCGGTCGTGGCCGGCGTGGCGGTTACGACTGGGGCAACCGGCAGCGTCGCCTGGAGGGGCGTCGTGAGACGCTGGAGGAAGTGGAGGGGAAGCGGGTGTACCGGATCACGGAGTCGGGGCGTGCGTTCCTGGAGGAGCACCGGGACCGAGCGGAGGATGTGGCGGACCGGGTGAGCGATTTCGCGGAGCGGTTCACGGGTCGAGCGATGCGGGACGTGACGCGTTCATTCGTGCGGCTGGCGCAGACGAGCTTCGACCGTGCGGTGCGGTACGCGGCGCGGGACCCGGAGGCGATGACGGAGCTTCGGGACATCCTGGACCGTGCGGCGGACGAGGTCGAGGCGTGGTCGCAGCGTAGCCGGGAGCGACGGCGAGGCTCGTCGGGTTCGGCGGAGGCATAAGGAGTCGGCCATGGTGGGCGTGATCGGTATAGCGCTGGCGTCGCCGTTGGTGGTGGTACGACGACTGGCTGGACAATCCGTACTCGGATGGGCGGTTGCCCGGTCGTGGCCGGCGTGGCGGTTACGACTGGGGCAACCGGCAGCGTCGCCGTGAGGGGCGTCGTGAGACGCTGGAGGAAGTGGCGGACCGGCTGGAAGAGGCAGGGGCCCGGCTGCGCAGCAAGGCGCGGGGAGGAGGATCGACGATCGACGATCGACGATCGTCGATGGGTTCTTCGGGGGCGTCGGTGCCGTCGGGGGCGTCCGGAGCGTCGGGGTCCTCGGGCTCGCGGCGTTTGTCGGGGTCCGGGGACGGCTCGGATTCGTGGCGGCTGTCGGGATCCCCGGACCGTTCTCGTTCGAGGGGGCCGTCACGACACGGAGCGCCGGCTCGCAAGCCGGCGAAGACGCGGCTGGAGACGCTTCAGCGGCGGTTCGCGGAGGGCCGGATCACGATGGAGCAGTATGAGCGGGAGCTGGACAAGCTCTACGGACTGAGCTGAGGACGGCGGACAGGAGCCCGACCGGGACCGTGCCGTCGGGCGGTCCCGGTGTCCCGCCGTCCCCGGCCGAACTGCGCTGATCAGACCGCGGGCCCGATGGGCTCGTGTCGTTCGGCGAGCCAGCGGGCGCCGTGGTCGAACGCGTCCAGGTTGGCCTCGATGGTCTTGGGCGGCACGAGGTCGGCGATGGCTTGCTTCCAGACGGTGGCGTCCAGGTCCAGATAGACGGACAGAGCGCCTAGCAGGACGGTGCTGGTGAGCTTGGTGTTGCCCAGCTCAGTGGCGATGGCGAGGCCGGGCACGAGCACCACCTCGCCGGCGCGCCCGGCGGTGCGGCTGAGCACGTCGTCGGGGTACTCGGCGGTCCGCAGCGACTCGATCATGGGCACGATGCGCTGGTCGTTGACCAACAACACGCCGGTGGGCCGCAGGTAGGGCAGAAACCGGAGCGCCTCCAGCCGTTCGAACGCCACCACGAAGTCCGCTTCCCCCTTCGGCACCTTGGGCGCGTGCACGTCGCGGCCGAACCGCACCGTGGTGACGACCGACCCGCCGCGCTGGGCCATGCCGTGGACCTCGGACGTGACGACGTCGTGGCCGGCCAGGTCGGCGGCGCGCGCCACGATCTGGTTGGCCAGCACGGAGCCCTGTCCACCCACGCCGGCGAGCACGAGGTTGACGACGTCGTGCGTCATGACGGCCTCCGCTGGTGCAGGTAGGTCCCGACGGCGTCGGCGACCCGCGCCCCCTCCCCCACTGCCTGGGTCACGGTGCCGTGGCCGAAGGCGGCATCGCCCACTGCGAACACGCCCGGCCGGGTCGTGGCGCCGGTGAAGCGCACCTCGACCCGGCCGTCGCGCCGCACATCGCTTCCCTCCAGGTAACCTAGGTCCGGCTGCTCGCCGGTGGCGAGGATCACGGCGTCCAGCACTTCCTCGTGCTCACTGCCCGGGACGGCGACGGGCCGGCGGCGGCCCGAGTCGTCGGGCTCGCCCTGGCGCATGGTGATGAGCTCGAGACCGCGGAAGCGGCCGTCGTCGTGCCGCAGCACGCGGGTCGGCAGCTCCTGGAAGCGGAAGCCGACATCCTCGGCGCGCGCCTCGTCCACCTCGTCGCGGATGGCGGGCATCTCCGTCTCGGTGCGGCGGTAGATCAGGGCCACGTCGGCACCCAGCCGATGGGCGACGCGGGCGCAATCGATGGCCGTGTTGCCGCCGCCGATGACGGCGACGCGCCGGCCGAGCTCCGGGGCCTTGCCGGCGTTGAACGCCTGCAGGAATTCCACACCGTTCAGCACCTCGGGCGCGTCCCTGGCGCCCTCGATGCCGGCGTCCCGGCTCTGCCAAGCGCCGGTGCCCAGCACGACGGCGTCGTACTCGTCGCTGAGCGTGTCGAACCGCGTGTCCACGCCCAACCGCACGCCGCAGCGGATGTCGACGCCAATGTCGCGCAACCGCTGGATCTCGGCGTCCAATGCCCAGCGGGGCAGCCGGAACTCCGGGATGCCGTAACGCAGCATGCCGCCGGGCTCGTCCTGCGCTTCCAGGATGGTGACCTGGAAGCCCTGGCGTCGCAGATGCCAGGCGGCGGACAGGCCGCCGGGCCCGGAGCCGACCACGGCCACGCGCTCGTCGTATTCAGTGTCCGGTCGGTACTCGGCGCCGTCCACGTTCTCGATGGCCCAGTCGCCCAGGAATTTCTCCATCTCGCGCACGGAGATGGCACCCTCGTGGTGCGGGTCCGGGAAAGCGGGCACGAGCTCCGGGTGCCGCTCCGCGCGTAGCCGACGCTGCGGCCAGCCCAGGGCGTTGACCTCGTGGTCGCACGGGTGCGGGCATACGCGGCCGGCGACGGACGGGAACGGGTTGGCGCACACCAGCACGTCGAAGGCCTCGCGGTAGCGGCCCTGGTCCACCAGCTCCAGCACCTGCGGCACGTCGATGCCCGCGTTGCAGTCGGAGCACACCTGCTGGCAGTGCGTGCAGTCGATGCACAGGATGCTGTTCACTTCCAGGTGATCCTCGACCTGCTCGATGGCGGGGCAGCCGACGCGGGTGCAGGCGTAACAGCTCGTGCATTTCTCGGCGTCGATGGCGATGGTATCGCCGAACGTGATCCGCTCGCGCAGGACGCATGCGGCGTCGGCGATGAGCAGCGACGGCTCGTCGCGGCGCATGGCGTCGTCGATGATGCGCCAGGTCCCGCCCAGGTCGTACGGGTCGATGCGACGGACGTCCTTCACGCCGACGCTGCGGGCCAGCATCTCCACGTCCACCACCTGCGCCGCCTCGCCCATGAGCGTGCGCCCCGTGCCCGGGTGCTCCTGGTGCCCCGTCATGGCCGTGGTGTGGTTGTCCAGCACGACGATCGTGGACGCGCCGCCGTTGTAGACGACGTCGATGAGCCCCGTGATGCCCGAGTGGTAGAACGTGGAATC
>JARRJS010000229.1:0-2956 GCA_037388885.1 Gemmatimonadota bacterium | reverse complement strand
ACCAAGTCAGACCACTATATCACGGGCGTCACGCTGGAGTACTCGCCCAGGCACTGGCTCATGAACCGCCTGAGCGTGGGCTACGACTACAACAACACCAACGACCAGAACGTGCTGCCCTTCGGCTACTACCGCGCGGATCTGGGCGAGCTGTGGTGGCAGACCTGGGCCCAGAAGCTCATCACGGTGGACTGGGCGTCGACCCTCAACAACACCATCGGCGACAACTTCACGTCGGCCTTCTCCGTGGGCGCCCAGATGTTCGACAGCCGCAACGAGACGGTGGACGTGAACGCGGCCGACTTCTCCGGCCCGGGTGAGCCCACCATGATGGTGGCGGCCCTGCGTTCCATCACCGGTGACGAGCGGCTGCGCGTCGTCAACGCCGGCTTCTTCTTCCAGGAAGTGTTCGGCTGGAAGGACCGGGCGTTCATCACCGCCGGCCTGCGGGTGGACGGCAACAGCGCCTTCGGCCAGAACTTCGGGCTGCAGCCGTACCCGAAGATCAGCGCGTCGTACGTGCTGTCTGATCACAGCTTCTGGCCCAAGAACCTGATCCAGACCTTCAAGCTGCGGGCGGCCATCGGCGAGTCGGGCAAGGCGCCGGGCGCGTTCGACGCCGTGCGCACCTGGGACCCCATCGCCGGCAGCATCATCAGCGGCAACCCGGAGCCGGGCTTCACGCCCGCGCAGCTGGGCAACGAGGACCTGGGCCCGGAGCGGACGCGGGAGTACGAGGGCGGCTTCGAGATGAGCGCGCTGGACGGCCGCGTGGGCGCCGACTTCTCCTACTACTACCAGCGCACCTTCGATGCGCTCATCCCGGTCACCTACCCACCCAGCCAGGGGTTCCTGAACACGCAGCTGGAGAACATCGGCAAGCTGCGGACGCTGGGCTACGAGCTGAAGCTGGACGGCACGTTCGTGCGCACCGACAACCTCGAGTGGCACGCGCGCATGAACTACACCACCATCGACAGCAAGGCGCTGGACATTGGCGGGCAGACCTACACGGTCAACAGCCTGGCCCGCAGCTACGTCGTGCAGGGCTTGCCGGTCCCGGCGTACTACGGCAAGAAGGTGATGAACCCGAACGCCTACGCCGATCCCATCATCGAGGAAGACCAGTACCTGGGCTCGCCCTATCCCACGAAGATCATCTCGCTGTCCAGCGATGTGACCCTGTTCGGGCGCCTGACGGCGCAGGCACTGGGTGAGTGGCAGTTGGGCGGCCACCTGCTCAACGCGGTGGGCTACCAGAATTCCAGGAAGTTCACCTATGCCCCCTGCTACGCCGCGCAGGAGAAGATGCGGTCCGGCGACCTCAGCACCGTCACGGCGCTGGAGCGGGTGAAGTGCTCCTGGACCACCGGCGTGCGGGACTACGACTGGTGGGTGGAGAGCACCGACTTCTTCAAGCTGCGCAGCGCATCGCTCAGCTACCAGCTGCCCACCCGGTTCGTGCCGGGCGGCAAGTCGGCGAGCCTCACGCTCGAGGGCCGCAACCTGCTGACCGTTACGGACTACCAGGGCACCGATCCGGAGACCACGGACACCCGCGGCAACCTGTTCTCGCGGCGGGACTACTATGTCTTCCCGCAGTCGCGCACGTTCCTGTTGTCTCTGCGCGTCAGCTTCTAACCGGTGAGGGAAAAATGAACAAGCGCCATGTTTCGAGAGTCATCGGCGCCGCACTCGCCGGCGCGCTGATTTTCGCAGGATGTGACCTGAGCGTAAGCAATCCGGGCCACCTGGCGGATGCGGACCTGAACACGCCCGCCGCCATGAATGGCCTCGTCGTCGGCATGTCCGCCGACCTGTCCATCGCCGTTGCCAACCTCGTCGAGGCGACGGCGCTCATGAGCGACGAGATGACACACTCGGGCAACTACGCCAACGAGGGCTGGTGGTACGCCGGCGACTTCGGGCCCGAGCACGTCAACACCCTTTGGGCCAACATGCAGCGGGCCCGGTGGGAGGCGGAGAACGGCATCCAGCGCATGCAGGACGTGCTGGGCAGCGACTTCGACACGAACACGCTGTCCCCGCGCGCCTACCTGTACGCCGCCTATGCGAACCGGCTGCTGGGCGAGACCGTGTGCCAGGCCGTCATCGACGGTGGGGCGCCTCAGCCCAACACCGTCCACTTCCAGCGGGCGGAAGACGACTTCACCAACGCGCTGACCCTGGCCCAGGCCCAGGGCGAGACCGACATGGCCAACGCCGCCCTCGCCGGTCGCGCTTCCGTGCTGGCTGACCAGGGCGACTGGACGGGCGCCGTCGCCGACGCGTCTCAGGTGCCGGCCGACTTCGAGTACAACGCCCTCTTCTCCACGAACACGTCGCGGGAAGAAAACGACTTCGCCTACGAGACCATCACCCGCCGCGAGTACTCGGTGGCACTGACGTCCTGGGCGAGCGACTTCAACGACCCGCGCGTGCCCTGGGACAGCATCTTCAGCTCCGACGGCAGCGTCCAGACCGGCAACGACGGCCAGACCCCGTTCTTCCGGCAGACCAAGTACACGTCGCTGGGCGCCAACGTGCCGCTGTCCAAGGGCACCGAGATGCTCATGATCCGTGCGGAGGCCGCGCTGCGAGCCAGCACGCCCAACCTCACGGACTTCACGACATACATCAACGACGCTCGCGATGTCTACGGCATGGCGCACATCACCGAGCCAGCGACAGTCGCGGAGGCGTGGACCGTCATGCAGTTCGAGCGCGGCGCCACCAACTGGCTGGAGGCCCGCAGGTTCTGGGACCTGCGCCGTTGGGGCGAGGAAGGACTCAACACGTTCCTGCAGAATCGGGCCAGTTGCATCCCGATCAGCGACAACGAGGAGAAGAGCAACCCGAACGTGCCGTGATGCGCTAGGCTAGCGGCACAGAAGTCACGGGCGCTGCGCGGGAGGAGGCAGCAGATCCTCTCCGCGTAGCGCCCGCGGCGTTTCAC
>JARRJS010000228.1:0-4689 GCA_037388885.1 Gemmatimonadota bacterium | reverse complement strand
CAGGTCGCACAGTCCACCGGTGCCGTGCCGTACATGGACTTCCCGCTCGTCGCCGCCGCCTCTGCCATCCAGGAGACGCAGCGGCAGTACCAGAGCACCGTGCAGACAATCAACGAAGTGCTGCTTCTGGGGGACTTCCAGGCGCGTTCCTCCGCGTCGATGAAACGGATTCCCCAGGGGCTCGCGGTCATGGTCTCCGAGCTGTATGGGCTGGAGATTCGGCTGCGGGAACAGTACGACGAGGCGCTGGCGCTGCTTCCCGGCGACGTCGCCGGCTCGGACACCACGGCGGCGCCGGCTGCGCCGCGCTCACCCCCGCGGCGGTGATGCTTCGCGGATGTTCCGCCGGAGTCGACGGCCCTTCGCTGCCGGACACACGCTTGGAGCGTAGCCCGTCCTCGGGTATCGATCTTGGCGCAGGTCGTCGCGACGCATAAACTCCACCATTCCCTGCATGTGTCACCCATTCCGAGAAGCCTCATGAGCCGCTCCCTCTTCGTCGCCTGCGCATGCGTCCTGACCGGCTTTGTGGCTCTGCACCCCACACCTCCCGTGTCGGCGCAGAGCGGCGCCCGCCCTTCTTCGTCCGGAGACGACCTCGCCACGACCGCCGACGGCGTCGTCCAGGGCATCACGCTCGCCAGCGGGATCCACGCGTTCAGGGGCATCCCGTACGCCGCACCGCCCGTGCGGGACTTCCGGTGGAAGCCGCCGCAGCCGGTGGAGAAGTGGGATGGCGTGCGGCGGGCCGACCGCTTCGCCGCCCAATGCATGCAGATGCGCGTGTTCGACGACATGGTGTTCCGCAACTCCGGCGTCAGCGAGGACTGCCTCTACCTGAACGTGTGGACGCCTTCACTGTCGACGGACGCAGGCCTTCCGGTTCTGGTCTACGTCTACGGCGGCGGCTTCATCGCGGGTGACGGGTCGGAGTTCCGCTATGACGGCGAGAGCCTGGCGAAGCGCGGCATCGTCGTGGTGACCATGAGCTATCGCCTGGGCATCTTCGGGCTCTTCGCCCACCCCGGGCTCGCCGCCGAGTCCCCCCACCACGCTTCGGGAGACTACGGGCTCCTGGACCAGGTGCAGGTCCTGCGCTGGGTGCAGCAGAACATAGCCGCGTTCGGTGGCGACCCCGCGAGGGTCACCATCGGGGGCGAGAGCGCAGGTTCCTTCTCGGTGAGCGCCCTCATGGCCTCGCCCCTGGCGAACGGGCTCTTCCGGGGCGCCATCGGCGAGAGCGGGTCGCTCCTCGGGACACGGCCGCCCCTGTCCCTGGCGCAGGCCGAGGCCGCCGGCGTGGCGTTCGAGCGCCACGTCGGGGCGAAATCCCTCGCGGACCTAAGGGCCATGCCCGCCATGGAGCTGCTCCTGGCAGCGTCCCGGCGTGGCGCGCCCCGCTTCGGTGCGACCGTGGACGGATACTTCCTCCCCGAGCCGCCTCTGCAGATCTACGACGCGGGCAAGCAGGCGCACGTGCCGCTGCTGGTGGGGTGGAACTCGGAGGAGTCCAACTACCACGCCCTCGTGGGCTCGCAGGAGCTCACCCGCGACAGCTACGAGGCGGCGGTGCGGCGGCTTTGCGGCGCGGCCGCCCCGCAGGTCCTGGCGGCTTACCCGGACTCCACGCCGGCCATGACCCTGGCCTCCGCTACCGCCCTGGCCAGCGACCGGTTCATCGCCTTCAGCACGTGGAGGTGGGCGGACCTGCAGCGTCGGGTCGCACCCGTGTACAGGTACTTCTACGCCCATCCGCGCCCGGCCTTCGCCGACACCTCAAACCACACGCCGCGCCCGGAGGGGGCCGTGCACTCGTCGGAGATCGAGTACGCCCTGGGCAACCTGGCCACCAACCCCGTCTACGCGTGGGCCGACGACGATTACAAGGTCTCGCGGACCATGGAGGGCTACTTCGCGAACTTCATCAAGACGGGGGATCCCAACGGGCCCGGACTGCCGCCATGGCCCGAGGCGGGCGCCGACCCCGACGCCCCCATGAAGCTGATGCGCATCGATGTGCAGTCGCAGGCGGAAACGGCCCGGCACCGGAACCGGTATCTGCTGCTGGAGCGGTTGGGGGCGATGGGCGGGCGATGACGGTTCGGCGTACGCCAGGCGCCGTGGTTCAGAAGGCCGCCAGGTACCAGGACAGCTTGGTGGCGCTGCCGTGGTGTGTCCAGCCGGAGATCGTCGTGTACCGCATGCGATAGTACCGGACCAGGTCGGTCCCGGGAGGCAGCGCCGGGTTTGGCGCCAGCTCCACGCGCACCACGGCGTTGCTCAATTTGCCGCGCACCGCCAGCGACCGGATGGTCACGGACGACGCCTGCGCGATGGCCGCGCCCTGCTCCTGCAGAGAACGCGTCGTGTCGGCCAGGAGGGGCCGGACCAGCTCCATCTGGACCCACTGCTCCAGCGCAGCACGGCCTTGCGTGTCGATCTTCGCCCGGGCCGTCGTGACCCGGTATCCGCCCACACCGGCCACAATGAGCAGCACGAGCACCGCCTTCCAACCACTCAACCGTATGGTCTTCTCAGTCACGCCGTCCCTCCGTGTCCGGTCCGAGCCGCCGCGCTTCCCAATCGATCAGCGGCGCGTCCAGGATGGCCGACTGTACGGCATCCGCCACCTCCCGCCGCAGCCGGAAGATCTTCGTGTTCGCGCGTGTCGGATCGACGCGGTTCGTCAGGAGGATGACGAAAAGCCCCCGCTGCGGGTCCATCCAGATGGACGTGCCGGTGAAGCCGGTGTGGCCGAAGGAGCGGGGACTGAAGTAGCGGCCCGCGCTCGAGTGGCCCGACGGCGTATCCCATCCGGTGGCGCGGCTCGAACCCTTGTGGCGCCGGGCGGTCCAGCGGGCGATGGTGTTCGGGTGCAGGATGCGGACGCCGCCGTACTCGCCGCCGTTGAGCATCATCTGGGCGAAAACGGCGAGGTCGCGGGCGGACGAGAACAGGCCGGCGTGGCCGGCCACGCCGNGGCCGGCGTGGCCGGCCACGCCGCCGAGCGCGCATGCGTTCTCGTCGTGTACGATGCCGTGCACGTGCATGTGCCGGTACCACGTGTCGACCTCCGTGAACGCGATGCGGGCGAGGCGTTGCGGCGTGGCGTGGCTCAGCGCGGCCGTGCAGTTCGTGTCGGCGGGAATCTGCTGGCCGGGCGGCAGCAGCGGGTTGAAGCCGGTGTCGCGCATGCCCAGCGGACCCCAGACGCGTTCCAGAAGGAACCGGTCCAGCGGGGTGCCCGTCAGCCGCTCAACGATCTTCGCCATGAGGATGAAGTTCAAGTCGCTGTAAACCGAACTGTCGCCGGGCGCGTAGATGAGCGAGTCCGCGTCGATGCGCGCCATGGGCGTCGAATCCCCGGGCGTCGGCTTCCAGAACAGGATGTCCGGGCGGAACCCACTGCGGTGCTCCAGGAGCATGCGGACCGTGATGTCCGCCTTGTCCGGCGCATCGAGCTCCGGCAGGTAGTCGTGCACCGACGTGTCGAGGTCCAGCTTGCCCTCCTCCTGCAGGATCATGGCGGCGGTGGTCGTGCCGATCACCTTCGTGAGAGAGGCCAGGTCCCAGAGCGTGGAGTCGTTGGGCCCCGGGGAGGCGGACGCGGTGTCCAGATGGCCGGCACCGCCCATGTAGACCAGCCGGCCGTAGCGGCCCACCGCCAGCTCCGCGCCCGGCGCGGCGCCGTACGCGATGCCGGCGGCCAGGATGGAGTCCAGGCGCGTGCCCAGCGCCGGGTCCATGCCCACGGTGCTCGGCGATGCCGGCAGCAGGGTGTCGGTGACGGCCAGCCGTGCGGGCGGCGGTGCGGCGGGGCGGGGTGCGGGTCCAACCGGACGGGCTGCAGGAGCACACGCGGCGAGTGCCGTCGTGAGCAAGACGACGCAGGACAGGGCTCGCATCGCCTAGCCCGTGACCTTCGGGACCTGGTTCAGCGACGACCGGTCCCAGGGCCCCACCCACCCGCACGGGCGACCCATCGTCTGGAACGACGTCGGGTCCGGCGGCACCGACAGGCTCACGTAGATGTTGATCCCCTCGAGCGAGTCATCCCCCATCGTTTCAACTGCCCGAGGTATTTCGCAAGAAATGCTCCTTCCTGGTCACGCGACGTCATCAGGGAACGAGATCAACAATTCCCCCGACACTCCACCGTCATCTGGAACGGCACGTGATAGAGGCCCACGGCGACCGGCTCGCTCCTGCCGGCCAGGCAGACGGCCACATCGTTGGGCGGGGCGGCTTCGACCTGCCAGGCGTCGTAGCCGTCTGTTTCCCGGTTCTTCAGCCGGGTGACCTGCACCTCCGAGCTGCCGACCCACTCGCTATTGAACTCGAGGCGCCACGGGCAGGCCTGACCCCAGCCGTTGCCGTGCCCGGGATGTCCGCCCTTGTCGTCGAACGTGACGCCCAGCTTGCGCACCTCGGTGACGCCCAGGGGGATGGGACGGATGTCGTAAAAGACATCCAGCCATTTCGCGTCCACAATCTGGCCATCCCAATCCTGGGGTTCGCCGGTGTCGACCCTGTCCGCGAAGCTCACGCGGAAGATCCTGCCTCCGTCGCCGCCACAGGTCCCGGCCTCGTCCTGCTTGATGGGACTTGACTTGGTTCGGAGGTACGCGTTGCCGTTGTAGCCGGGCATGACGGCGTTCACGCCACACTCGTCCGTTGTATAGGTGCTGC
>JARRJS010000227.1:0-2996 GCA_037388885.1 Gemmatimonadota bacterium | reverse complement strand
AGCTCCTGGATGTGGCGGAGGTCGGTGCCGGCCTCGAGGAGGTGGGTGGCGAAGGAGTGTCGCAGGGCGTGGACGGAGAACTGCTTGGTGATGCCGGCTTTGTCGCGGGCGCGCTCGACGATCTTCTGGACGGTGCGGGCGGTGAGGTGGCGGCCGACGCGGGCGCCGGGGAAGAGCCAACCGTCGTGGGGCTCGATGAGCAGGTAGCGGCGGACTTCGGCCATGGCGACATCGGACAGGAGCGTGAGGCGGTCCTTGCGGCCCTTGCCGGCACGGACGCGGATGAGGCCGCGTTCGGGGTCGAGGTCGTCGGTGCGCAGGCGGGCGACCTCTGAGACGCGCAGGCCGGATGCGTAGACGAGGTGGACGATGGCGCGGTGCTTGGGGTTGCCGATGGCATCCAGCAGGCGCCGCACCTCGCCGCGGCTGAGGACGACGGGGAGGTGCCGCTCGCGGCGCGGTCGAACCAGGGCTTCGACGACATCGTCGAGGCTGAGGACGTGGCCGGCGAAGAACCGCAGGGCGCTGACGGCCTGCGAGTGGAGCGTGCGGGAGATGTCGTCGTGCTCGATGCGGTGGACGAGGTAGGCCTGCATGCTGTCGACGGCGTCGTCGCCGGGCGGCGTGTCGAGGCTGCGAAGGTAGCCGCGGACGTGGACGAGGTAGGCGCGGCGGGTGCGGGGGCTGTAGCCGCGCAATAGCAGTTTGTGACGCGTGCGGTGGAGCAGGTCGGAGCGCCATTCGGGGTCGGAGTGGCGATTGGAGTCGGATTGGCGATTGGAGTCGGCGCGGTGATTGGAGTCGGCGCGGTGATTGGAGTCGGTGCGCCGGTCGGGGGACGCAGGCGTGACGGCGTCGTCGGACGACGAAGGCGACGAAACGTCGTCGTCCCGGTCACCGCCGGGGTAGCTGTCCGGTCCGCGGTAGCGCACGACGTCGTCGGGGAAGGCGCGGCGCAGGACGTCCAGGGCTTCGGGCCCGTCGGGCACGGACCAGGCGGCGCGGTCGGGGTGCCAGCGGCGGCCGGGGACGGCGCGAATGCCGCGGAGGCGCGAGGCCGCGTAGGGGAAACGGACGCGCAGGCGCGCGGGCGGATCGGGCGTGACGTCGATGGTGGCCATGGTGCGTGTAGATAGGGACGGCCGGCGGGGCGCGGCCATGGACGGATGGGACCGACACGCGTGACGTTCTGCCGGTCCGGCCCAGGGAAGACAGAGGGCGACGGCCCGAGGAATCGAGAGCGGACCGGCGGGATCGAGAGCGGGCCGGCGGGATCGAGAGCCACGCTGACAGGATCGAGAGCCACGCCGACGGGATCGAGTGCTACGCCAGGTTGAGCTGCCAGGACACGCCGTAACGGTCCGCGACCCACGCGAACTTGCGGCTGAAGCCGTAGTCGTCGGGGGGCATCATCACGGCGCCGTCCCGGGACAGCTCACTGAAGAGGGTGTCCATCTCGTCTTCGCTGCCGCACTCGACGAAGAGCGAGAACGACGGCGTGAAGTCGAATTCGTGGTCGATCACGCTGTCGATGGCCAGCAGCATTTGGTCCTGGAGGCGGAACCGGGCCGTCTGGACCCATCCTTCGCCGGGTTCGCCCGGCCCGTAGCGGTCGATGTCGAGAATTTCTGAGTCGGGAAACAGGGACGTGTAGAACGTCAGCGCTTCTTCGGCGACGCCGCCCTGGAACATGAGCATCGGGGTGATGGTGGGGGCCATTCCGTTCCTCCGTTTCCGGTGTCGTTTGCGGGTCGGCCGTTGCCGTCGAGCGCGCAATCGGACGTGGGGGTCGGCGCCGCCGGGTCGGGTGTCCGGGTCGGGCGCCGCCGGGTCAGCCGTTCTGGTCGTAGGCCGCCTGGAGCAGCCGGCGGACTTCGTCGTCGACGTCGTCCACGGACTCGAGGGCCAGCTTGTGGGTGGCCTGGCCGGGGGCGTTGGCGGCGGTGAGTCGTGGTGAGGCGGGCGGGTCGGTGAATCGGAGGCCCATGTCGACGCGCGTCCGGGTGGCGGCGGCGATGGCGGCGAACTGGCGGCGGCGGACGAAGGGGACGTACGAGCTTCGGCCTTCCACGACGACGTCGTTGCCGCAGGCTTCGACGGCTGCGCGCAATGCGTCGAAGATGGGGCGCAGCGCGGCCTTCGCACCGGCGTACTGCCGGTCGATGTGCTCCTCCGGCGTGGGCGGCGTCCAGCCGGCGGCCCGGGCGGCGGCGTGGGCGATAGCCCAGCGGGAGTTCTGGGGGACGTCGTGCTCGGCCTTGAGCCAGCGGCGGACGGCCTTCTGGTCCAGCGGGTCGATGCCGCTGGCGTTCACGACGGCCACCCATTCCTCCACGGTGCGGCCGGTGCGTTCACGCATGGACGCGGACACGGTCGCCATCATGTCTTCGGGTCCTCGGGTGGGCATGGCTCACTCCGGTCGGGGGAGAACCAGAAAGCTACACTTCCTCGCCGGCGTCCGCACGCGCGTCGCCTTGACCGCACGTGCCGCGCGCACGGGCGGATCGGAAACGACGTCGACGGCGGCCATCGACGGTCGACGATCGATGATTGACGATCGGTGGCGCGACTCGGGGTCGGCCGGTAAGGTACCTGGTCGGTTCCGTGGACCGGGCCTCTTCCGGCCGTTCCGGCCGCCGAACCGGTTCTTCCGCAAGGAGATCACTGATGCGTACGGATCGTCTCGCGTCGATCGCGGTCCTGGTCGTTCTGACGTTTGCACCGGGTACGGTGTCGGCCCAGGGCCGGGGCGGCTCGCCGGTGCCGAAGCCGCACCCGGCGGAACCGCTGCACTTCCAGTACCTGGGGCCGGAGAACGCGGGGCGGGTGGCGGCCATCGCGGGGATTCCGGGCGACACGACGACGTACTTCGTGGGCGCGGCGTCGGGCGGTGTGTGGAAGACGACGGACGCCGGCAAGCACTTCGAGCCGACGTTCGACAAGGAGGACGTGCAGGCGATCGGTGCGCTGGCGGTGGCGCCGTCGAACCCGCTGAT
>JARRJS010000226.1:0-4926 GCA_037388885.1 Gemmatimonadota bacterium | reverse complement strand
TCGTGTACACTCGCGTGCACACGCCCCGCTTCTGCGGGTTCCCCTGCAGCGCGGGCGCCTTGTCCTTCTTGGCGACTTCCTTTCGCCCCTTGCGGACCAGCTGGTTGATGGTCGGCATGCAGCCGTTGCCTCTCCTGATCTCCCCGAAAAAATCGCGGGGACAACTGCCCCCGCCAGCGCGGCCAAATGGTAAGCCGGACAGACTTGAAAACTTAAGCGGGGTCGGGGAGGCCGTCAAGGGAACGACGCGGTTTTGTCAGGTGGCGGGCAGCAGGCAGCAGCGCAGTGTTTTTCGGGTACGCGCGTGGCCGGTTGAGCGCCGTCCTTCATCGGGTTCGCCGTCCGGCTTCGCGGCGTCCGCATGAGCCGGTCGATGCGCGCCGGCCGGCGTGTGCGCGGGCGTGCGCTTTCGGCCGCCGGGAGGCGGGCTCCAACGCGAATGCCGAAGCGCACGCCGGGCGAAGCCCGGTGTGGTCGCAGTCCCGCCGCGGGCCATCCCCACGACGACCCCGGACCTGCTACCTGCAAGCAGCCGCGGCTGAGGCCGCGGCTGCGCCCTGCAGCCCGCCAGGCCGAAGCCCGGCGGGCGCCCTTCATCGGCGGCCGCGCTCAGTCGCCGGTCGGGGCCTCCTCCTCTTCGGCCAACCGACGGGCCAGGCCAGGGAACAGCTCGGCCTCGCGGGCGGTGAACTGGTCGGCCTCGGCCTCGGGCACGAGCGCCTCCTCGACGAGGAACTCGATGTCGTGGTACCGGTAGATGCCGGTCCCGGCCGGGATGAGGTGACCGATGATGATGTTCTCCTTCAGGCCCACGAGGTCGTCCCGCGCGCCGCGCACGGCGGCGTCGGTGAGCACGCGCGTGGTCTCCTGGAAGGAGGCGGCGCTGATGAACGACTGCGTCGTCAGGCTGGCCTTGGTGATGCCGAGCAGCAGCGGCTCGGACCGGGCCGGCTTGTTCCCGCCCTCGATCATGCTGCGGTTGGTCTCGCGGAACTCGGCGCGGTCGACGTGCTCGCCTTCCAGCAGGTCGCTCTCACCGGGATCGGTGATGCGCACCTTCTGGAGCATCTGGCGCACGATGACGCCGATGTGCTTGTCGTTGATCTTCACGCCCTGGAGGCGGTAGACCTCCTGCACTTCGTTGAGCAGGTATTCCTGCACGGCGCGCGGGCCCTTGATCCGCAGGATGTCGTGCGGGTTCACGGGGCCTTCGCTGAGCCGGTCGCCGGCGCGCACATGGTCGCCCTCGTGGACGCGCAGGTGCTTGCCGACGGGCACTTCGTAGATGCGTTCCGCGCCCTGTTCCGGCGTGACGACGATCTCGCGCTTGCCGCGCTTGATGTCGCCGAAGCGGATGCTGCCGTCGATCTCCGTGATGATGGCGGGGTCCTTGGGCCGG
This sequence comes from Gemmatimonadota bacterium, assembly GCA_037388885.1. Classification (GTDB taxonomy): domain Bacteria; phylum Gemmatimonadota; class Gemmatimonadetes; order Longimicrobiales; family RSA9; genus JARRJS01. Next base: position 3,527 of record JARRJS010000226.1, on the reverse strand, counting down.
CGCGCCTCGAACAGCTCGGCGACGCGGGGCAGACCGCCGGTAATGTCGCGGGTCTTGTAGACCTCGCGGGAGATCTTGGCGAGGGTGTGTCCCAGCTGGACCTTCTCGCCGTCGTGGACGGTGAGCTGTGCGCCCACGGGCACGATGAACTCGCGCAGCTTCTTGTTCTTGCCGTCGCGGATCTCGATCATCGGGTGCAGCTTCTTCTCGCGGTCCTCGATGATCACGAGCTGGCGGCGGCCGGTGGACTCGTCCAGCTCCTCGCGCACGGTGACCTCGTCGACGATGTCGACGAACTCGACCTTGCCCTTGCGGTCGGCGACGATGGGCTCCGAGTACGGGTCCCAGCTGAACAGCAGGTCGCCGGCCTCCAGGGCCTGGTCCTCCCCGATGGCGAGGGTGGCGCCGTAGGGCACGGTGAGGCGACTGCGCACAGCGCCTTCCTTCGTCTTCATCACGATCTCGCCCTCGCGGCTGGTCACCACGTGCTGCCCCGTCCACCTTCGACTTGCGCTGCGTCTGGGCGGCGATGCGAGCCGCCGTGCCGCCGATGTGGAAGGTGCGCAGCGTCAGCTGCGTGCCCGGCTCGCCGATGGACTGGGCGGCCAGGATCCCCACCGCTTCGCCCAGGTCCACGACGTCCATGGTCGCCAGGTTGCGGCCGTAGCACTGGCGGCAGACGCCTCGCTTGGCCTCGCAGGTGAGCACCGAGCGGATCTTCACCGACTGGATGCCGGCGTCCTCGATGGCCTCGGCCGCCAACTCGTCGATGAGGTCGCCGGCCTGCAGGATCTGCTCGCCGTCGATGGGATCCACGACATCTTCCAGCGCGACGTTGCCGGCGATGCGGTCCTTGAGGGGCTCGATGATGTCCTCGCCCTCCTTGAGGGCGGTCATCTCGACGCCCAGCACGGTGCCGCAGTCCTCCTCGGTGATGGTGACGTCCTGCGCCACGTCCACGAGGCGGCGCGTCAGGTAGCCGGCGTCGGCCGTCTTGAGGGCCGTGTCCGCCAAGCCCTTGCGGGCGCCGTGCGTGGAGATGAAGTACTCCAGCACGGTGAGGCCTTCCCGGAAGTTGGACTTGATGGGGCTCTCGATGATCTCACCGATGCCGCCGGTCAGCTTCTTCTGGGGCTTGGCCATGAGGCCGCGCATGCCCGCCAGCTGCCGCATCTGGTCGCGGTTCCCGCGGGCGCCCGAGTTCATCATCATGTAGACGGGGTTGTACCCGTCCATGGAGCGCTCGAGGCGCCGCACCATGGCGTCGGCCACGTCGTTGTTGGCGTGGGTCCAGGTGTCGATCACCTTGTTGTAGCGCTCGCCGTTGGAGATCACGCCGTTCTGGTAGGCGCGCGTGAAGCGGGACACCTCCTCCTCGGCGTCCGTGAGGATCTCGTCCTTCTCCTCGGGGATCTCCAGGTCGACCAGACCGACGGAGATGCCGCCGTACGTGGAGTAGCGGAAGCCGAAGTCCTTGAGGGCATCGAGGAACTCCGTGGTCCGCCGCAGACCGACGACGTGGTACGCCTGCGCGATCACCTCGCCCAGCTCCCGCTTGCCCATGGTCGTGTTCCAGTACCCGAGCTCCTCCGGGACCACGGAATTGAAGATCACGCGGCCCAGCGTCGTGGGCACCCACTTCCCCTGGCGCGCATCGTCCTCCTCCTCGATCTCGTCGAGGCGCCGGCGTTCCACCCAGAACCAGCAGGGCGTATGGAAACGCACCTGGCCGAGGGCGAGGGCGCTCTCCGCCTCGCCGAAGCGGCCGTAGCGCGGCGCATCGGCGTACAGCTTCTGCAGCTTCGCCTCCGCCTTTTCGCGGCGTTCCCGGTTGGGCGCGTTGTTGACGGCGTCCTCGGTGTCGGCGATGGTCAGCTGCGGCTTGGTGAGGTAGTAGCAGCCGATGACCATGTCCTGCGTCGGGCTGGCGATGGGCCGGCCGTTGGACGGCAGCAGGATGTTGTTGGCCGCGAGCATGAGCACGCGCGCCTCCAGCTGCGCCTCGAACGACAACGGCACGTGCACCGCCATCTGGTCGCCGTCGAAGTCCGCGTTGAACGCGGCGCACACGAGCGGGTGGATGCGGATGGCCTTGCCCTCCACCAGCACCGGCTCGAAGGCCTGAATGCCCAGGCGGTGCAGCGTGGGTGCGCGGTTGAGCAGCACCGGGTGGTCCCGGATGATCTCCTCCAGCACCTCGTACACCTTCGGGTCGTCGCGCTCGACGATCTTCTTGGCGCGCTTGACCGTCTCGGCTTCGCCCCGCTTCTCCAGCTCGTGGATGATGAACGGCTTGAACAGCTCCACGGCCATGGCCTTGGGCAGCCCGCACTGGTGCAGCTTGAGCTCCGGGCCCACCACGATGACCGAGCGGCCCGAGTAGTCGACACGCTTGCCCAGCAGGTTCTGCCGGAAGCGGCCCTGCTTGCCCTTCAGCATGTCGGACAGGGACTTGAGCGGACGCTTGCCCCGGCCCCGGATGGCCTTGGAACGCCGGCCGTTGTCGAACAGCGCGTCCACGGCCTCCTGCAGCATGCGCTTCTCGTTGCGCAGGATGACTTCGGGCGCCCGCATGTCCATCAGCTTCTTCAACCGGTTGTTGCGGTTGATGACGCGACGGTACAGGTCGTTCAGGTCGCTGGTGGCGAACCGGCCGCCATCCAGGGGCACGAGCGGGCGCAGATCCGGCGGAATCACGGGCACCACGTCCATGATCATCCACTCGGGCCGGTTGCGCAGCTCGGGCGTCGCACCGGAGTTGCGGATCGCATCCACGACCTTCAGCCGCTTGAGCTTCTGCTTCTTGCGGTGCTGGCTGGTCTCCGTGGCCACCTCGGTGCGCAGCCAGTCGGCGAGGCGGTCGAGGCCGTGGCCGTCCTTGTTGCGGTCCGCCACGGAGCGCGTCGGGTCGTCCAGCTGCTTGAGCAGCGTGCGCACGCCCTCCGCACCGATCTCGGCGCGGAAGTCGTCGTCACCCTCTTCGCGAGCCTTCACGCGCAGGTCGTAGTACTCGTCCTCGTCCAGCAGCTGGTGGTACTTGAGGTCCTGGTTGCCCGGATGCGTCACCACGTAGCTGGCGTAGTAGATCACCTTCTCCAGGTCCCGCAGCGTCATGCCCAGCAGGTAGCCCATCTGGCTCGGCAGTGTCTTGAAGAACCAGATATGCGCCACGGGCACGGCCAGCTCGATGTGGCCCATGCGCTCGCGGCGGACCTTGGACAGCGTGACCTCGACGCCGCACTTGTCGCAGACGTGGCCACGGAACCGGATCCGCTTGAACTTGCCGCAGTGACACTCCCAGTCCTTCACCGGACCGAAGATGCGCTCACAGAAGAGGCCGTCCCGCTCCGGCTTGAAGGAGCGGTAGTTGATGGTCTCGGGCTTCGTCACCTCGCCGTACGACCAGCTCCGGATCTCTTCCGGTGAAGCGATCTTGATCTGGATGAAGTCGAAATCACTCGACCGCGGCTCGCGCGTTCGCGGAAAATCGATCATGTGCTCTCCCCGGCAGTTTCCTGCATCAAATG
>JARRJS010000225.1:0-3047 GCA_037388885.1 Gemmatimonadota bacterium | reverse complement strand
GTCCAGGGCCGTCAGGAGGGCGGAGTCGTTGGTCGCACTCGCCAGCGTGCGTTGCGCTGAGATGGCCTCCGGGAACAGCGCCTCGGCTGCGTAGGCGCTGGCGAGCACGGTGAGGGCGATGCCCTCCGAGGGGTCCGTGCGGAGCACCGAGTCCGCCTGCGCAATGGCGTCGTCGTATCTCTTTCCGGCCTCCAGCACCACGGCATACAGCGCGTGAATGAAGTCGTCGAGCGGGTCGAGCTCTACGGCGCGTTGCATCTGTGCCATCGCCTCGTCCTGCCGCCCCTGGAACATGAGGTCATGGCCGTAGAAGGCGTGCGCCTCGGCCAGGTTCGGGTTGATAGCGAGGGCCTTCTTGTACTCCGCCTCCGCGCCGGGCCAGTCCCAGTCGGACGCACCTCTGATGATGGCCAGCTGGTAGTGAGCCTCGGCCAGCGTGCTGTCCAGCGCCAGCGCTCGATTCGCTGCCGCCCTGGCCTTCGGCGCCGCCACGGCTGGTGGCAGGATGGCCATCTGCTGGCGTCCGGCCCACACAAACGCCAGACCCACATATGCCAACGCGTAGGTCGAGTCCTCCTTCAAGGCGGCCTCGAAATACTGCTGAGCGACACCGAGCTCGGCCGGAGTGAAGGCGCGCGCGTGTTCCCGGCCCCGGAGATAGTCTTCGTACGCCTGCGGATTGACCGTGCGCGTCTGCGCCAGGCGTGCCCGCTCCTGCGGCAGGAGCACGAGCGCCAAAGACCGGGCGACCGCCCGCGCCACATCACTTTCGAGCGCCAGAATCCCTGCCATCTCGCGCTGGTAGCCGTCGGTCCACACCGTTGCCTGGTCGCGCACCCGGATCAGCTCGCCGATCACCCGCACCGTGTCGGCCTCGCGGCGGACGCTCCCTTCCAAAATGTATTGTGCGCCGAGTTCGTCCCCGATCTGCTGGATAGATTCGGTGGTCTGCTTGTAGCGCGCCGCCGAGCCGCGGGCGATGATGACAAGCTGCTGCGGATGCAGCCGGCCGAGCTGCGAGGTCATCTCCTCCGTTAGACCGTCGCTCAGGTACTCCTGGCCAGGGTCCCCCGTCAGGTTTTCGAACGGCAGCACCGCCAGCGTGACGGTCTGCGAGCTCTGAGCGCCGCCCAGTAGCCGATGCAGAAGCCGTCGTGTCGGCGGAAGAAACAGCAGCAGCGCCAACGCGAGCACGCTCGCGGCCACGAGCCACCGATGACGAACCAGACCACGCACGCCCCGTGACGCCGCGAACGTACCCCTTCCGGTCGTCGAGCGCTTCAGGGTCTCCTTCAACTCCAACGCCGTGGCGAACCGATCCGCCGGGCGCCGGGCCAGCGCCCCGGCCAGCACCTCGCCGACCGCCGCAGGAATCGCTTCCCCGCTCCCCCGCAGGCTCACCCCGTCCCGGCTCGGCTGGGGCGAAATCCCCGCGCTCAGCAACGGCGGCTCGCCCACCAGCATCTCGTACAGCACACACCCCAGGCTGTAGATGTCCGTGCGCCCGTCGACATCGCGCGCGCCGCTCGCCTGCTCCGGGCTCATGTACGCCAGCGTGCCCACCGCCAGGCCCGACTCCGTCAGGTGCTCCCCACCCGCCTCGCTCACCGCCCGCGCGATGCCGAAGTCGGCCACCACCGCGTGCCCCGCCTGGAACAGCACGTTCTCCGGTTTGATGTCCCGGTGGACCAGGCCGAGGGAGTGGGCGTACTCCAGCGCGTCGGCAACCTCCGTTGCGATGCCCAGCGCCTCCTCCAGCGGCAGCCGCTCCTCCCGCATGAGCCGATCGCGCAGCGTCTCGCCTTCCAGGTAGGGCATGACGTAGTACAGCAGGCCGTCAGCCTCCCCGGAATCGTACAGGGGCAGGATGTTGGGGTGGGTCAGTCGGGCCGCAATCTCGATCTCGCGCAGGAACCGCTCCGCGCCCAACGCCGGCACTAGCTCCGGCTTCAGCACCTTGATCGCCACCTGCCGGTGGTGCTTCAGGTCGTCGGCCAGGTACACCACCGCCATGCCGCCGCGCCCGAGCTCGCGGCCCAGGTGGTAGCGATCGCTCAACGATTCCTGCAGCCGGGCCTGGAGATCCACCACGCCGCGGCTCGCTCAGACAGGGAGTTGCACGGTGAGTTGCTCCTGCGAGGTCAACGCACCATGCATCCCGGGCCGGCGGGAAGTCAAGGAATCCGCCCGGGCACTGCGAGCAGACGCGCACCTTCTGCTCTGGCCGATTCTTCCCGGACAGCGGCTCGCTCGCAGCCGCACGGTCCCGTATTGTTGCCCCGAGCACAAGCCGGCCGCCGGAATCTGGCGGACGGGCATGGGAACCACGTATCGGAGCCGACGGATGAGCACGAAGAGTACGCCGCGGGACACCACCTTTGCGACGCTGCTGGCGACGGTGGTACTGGGGGCAACGTTTGTTGTGGCGCCGAGCCCTGCGCGGGCCCAGACGCTGCCGCAGACGGTGGCCGAGAGCTCGGACTACCGGCAGACCGGTACGACGGCGGACGTGGAAACGTTCCTGGACAGCCTGCAGCTTGCGGGCGCCCCCATCACGGTGGGCCGCATGGGCAACACGGCGGAAGGGCGGCCGATCCTGTTCGTGATCGCGTCCGACCCGCGCGTCACATCCCCGCGGGAAGCGGCGCGCTCGGGCAAGCTCGTCGTATACCTGCAGGCGAACATCCACGCGGGCGAGGTGGAGGGGAAGGAAGCGGTGCAGCAGCTGCTGCGGGAGATGATCGGGCCGCGGCGTGACCTGCTGACGAAGCTCGTCGTGCTGGTGGCGCCGGTCTACAACGCGGACGGCAACGACGCCATGGGCCCCGTCGCGCAGAACCGGCCGAGCCAGAACGGGCCGGACAGCGTGGGCGTGCGGCCGGACGGGTTGAACCTGGACCTGAACCGGGACTACCTGAAGGCGGAGGCGCCGGAGACGCGGGCGTCGCTGGCCCGGGTCTACGACACGTGGGACCCGGCGGTGATGATGGACCTGCACACGACGGACGGCACGCTGCACGGCTACCTGTTGACGTACTCGCCGCCGC
>JARRJS010000224.1:0-3092 GCA_037388885.1 Gemmatimonadota bacterium | reverse complement strand
TGTCGCTGTCGTACGCGAACCTGTCGGCGGTGCTGCTGAAGGCGGTGCAGGAGCAGCAGGCGGAGATCGCGCCGCTGAAGGCGCGGATCCGCACGCTGCAGAGGCGAAATGAGCAGTTGGAGTCCGAGGTCGCCGGCCTCCAGGCGATGAAAGCGGAGGTGGCGGCGTTGAAGGCCAGCCAGGCGGAGATCCTGCGACGTCTGCGGGCGATACAAGCGGCGGGGGGCCGGTAAGCGTGGCCACTCGACTCCGGCGGCCGATATACGACATTCGTCTGATTCGTCGGCACTCTTTCCCGCACACTGTGAAAGCAGTCCCTGCCCGGATCAGGGCCGGATCATCACCATGGTCCGGCCATTTCGTGTGCCGGGGACTCTGCCCACCAACCGCGGCGGTGGCTTCACACGTCCAGGTGAATCGAGGTGACTCATGACGGTACGCCGTACTTTCTCCCCCTTTGCCCTGTTTCTGCTCCTGTCGGTGCCGGTGGGGGTGTCCGCCCAGTCGGTCCTGGTGCAGGCGAAGACCAGCGCAGGCAATGAGGTGGCGACGATCCGGACCGACAGCATGCGGCTGCTGGTGCCGCTGCACCTGCTGGTGGGCGGGTTGCTGTTCCCGGATGGCACCGTGCAGACGACAGCGGCCGTGGGCATCGACAGCGTGACCAGCGCCCAGATCGTGGACGGGACCATCGTGAGCGCGGACATCAACCCCGGCGCGAACATCCCGGACACGAAACTGGCGGTCATCAGCTCGGGCGGAAAGGTGGCGAACAGCGCCACGACGGCGACGTCGGGGAACACGCCGGGTGCCATCGTGGCGCGGGACGCGTCGGGCGGGTTCAACGCGGGCTACGTGTCGGTGCTGGACTCGGTGCGGGTGAATGGCGAGGGGTCGTTCCTGGCGACGGGGACGTACCAGTCCGGGACCACCGTTCCGCCGCCGATGAGTGGCGCGGGCACGCGCGTCATGTGGTACCCGGAGAAGGCGGCGTTCCGGGCGGGAAGCGTGGACGAGACGGAGTGGGACGCCGCGAACGTTGGCGACTACTCGGCCGCGTTCGGCCGAAACACGAAGGCCGGCGGCCCCTATTCGACCGCGTTCGGTGGCGCCACGACCGCCACGGGCGCCTTTTCCGCCGCGTTCGGCATCAACTCCATCGCCAGCGGCGATGGATCGATCGCAGCCGGGGCCGGCGTCAGCGCCATTGGCGACTATTCGGCCGCCTTCGGCTCCTCAACAAGCCAGGCCTACGGCTCCCTCGTGATCGGGCAGTACAACGTAATCGCCGGCACACAGACCTCGTGGGTTTCAACGGACCCGTTGTTCGTCGCCGGCAACGGGCTCAGCATCACGCAGCCGTCCAACGCGCTCACGCTCTACAAGAACGGCAACATGACCATCGCCGGCACGCTGACGCAGTCGTCGGACGCGCGGTTGAAGGAAGACATGGAGCCGCTGGAGGGCACGCTGCAGAAGGTCATGCAGCTGACGCCCATCCGGTACCGGTTCCGGCCCAACACCGGGCGACCGGGCGGCGAGCAGATCGGGCTGACGGCGCAGCAGGTCCAGCCGCTGTTCCCGGAGCTGGTGAAGCAGGACGGGGACGGGTACCTGTCGCTGTCGTACGCCAACCTGTCGGCGGTGCTGGTGAAGGCGGTGCAGGAGCAGCAGGCGGAGATCGCGCCGCTCCAGGCGAAGATCCGCGCGTTGCAGGAACGGAACGATCAGCTGGAGTCGGAAGTGGCCACGCTGAAGGCCAGCCAGGCGGAGATCCTCCGGCGCCTGCGGGCGCTGGAATCGGCCGGCAACCGGTGAAGGGCCGTTCCATCTTTACACGTCCAGATGCTTCGAGGTGATTCATGAACGCACGCCGTACCGTCCCACCCCTTGCCCTGTCGCTGCTGCTGTGCCTGCCCATGGGGGCGGCGGCCCAGACGGTCCTCATGCAGGCGAAGACGTCGGGCGGCGCCGAGGTGGCGACGATCCGCACCGACAGCATGCGGCTGCTGGTGCCGTTGCGCCTGGTGGGGACCGGGCTGAGCGCCGGGTTCCTGGCCGCAGACGACTCGCTGCGGGTGGGGGGCGAAGGGTCGTTCCTGGCGACGGGGACGTTTCAGGGTGGAGTCAGCGTGCCGCCTGCGAGCGGCGCCGGGACGCGCATGATGTGGTACCCGGAGAAGGCGGCGTTCCGGGCGGGCCTGGTGGATGGCACGCAGTGGGACGCCGGCGCGGTGGGCGGCGGCTCGGCGGCGTTCGGCGAAAGTACGACCGCCAGCGGCACCGTGTCGTTGGCGGGCGGCGCCTTTACGACGGCCTCCGGCCAGTACTCGGTGGCGTTCGGTGCGGGGTCGGTGGCCAGCGGCGACTACTCGTTCGCGGACGGCGATGGCAGCACCGCCAGCGGTGCCAATTCCATCGCGTTCGGCTCCAACGCGGTGGCCAGCGCGATGTACGCAAAAGCGCTCGGCAACAACACGACCGCGAACGGCTCCTTCTCCACCGCGCTCGGCGACTACACGACGGCGCAGACGACCATGTCGCTGGTGATCGGGCGCTACAACGTGATCGCGGGCGACCCGACCTACTGGGTCTCCACCGATCCCCTGTTCGTGGCGGGCAACGGCACGGCCACGACGCCGTCCAACGCGCTGACGCTGTACAAGGACGGCAACATGACCATCGCCGGTACGCTGACGCAGTCGTCGGACGCGCGGTTGAAGGAGGACATGGAGCCACTGGAGGGCACCCTCGCCAAGGTCCTGCAGCTGACGCCCATCCGCTACCGGTTCCGGCCGGGCACGGGCCGTCCGGGAGGCGAGCAGATCGGGCTGACGGCGCAACAGGTCCAACCGCTGTTCCCGGAGCTGGTGAAACAGGACGCCGACGGGTACCTGTCGCTGTCGTACGCGAACCTGTCGGCGGTGCTGGTGAAGGCGGTGCAGGAGCAGCAGGCGGAGATCGCGCAGGTGCGCCAGCGGCAGGCGCAGGTGGCGCCGTTGAAGGCGCAGATCCGCACACTGCAGCAGCGGAATGACCAGGTGGAATCGAGGCTGCGGGCGACGCAGTCGGAGGTCGCGGCGTTGAAGGCG
>JARRJS010000223.1:0-4286 GCA_037388885.1 Gemmatimonadota bacterium | reverse complement strand
GGCGCCTGGCCCTCAACAATCGTTGCCATCTAGATCTCCCCCACCCACAGTTGCCTGACACGTGGGGCACGGCCTCTGTCTGTTGCGCTCATGCCACAACCTTTCACCTGCTCGCACGGTCCGCTCCTGCCGGAACACACGCTTACGCGCGCTGCCGCTCATCGGCGATCGAATGTCCGATAACGTATCCCGCCACAGCATTGATCGTCCCGAGGTTCGCTTCCGTTACGTCCTCGTCAACGACCTGAACCCCGAACTCTTCCTCGATGAAGTACAAAAGCTCGATCACACCCATCGAGTCAATGATCCCGGTCCGAACAAGCGACGTATCGTTCTTCAGATCGAAATCGCCGCGCATGTAGAGAAAATTCTCCTCCAGGAACAACCGCAGTCGTTTTACGATGTCTTCTTGTTTCATTCTTGCCGCTCCAATCGAGTGAAATCGGGTGGTTGCAACCCCGCTGTGAGGCTCACGCGCTAGCCGCGACGGCCGTGTGCAGGCGCGGCACCGGGTCGGTTCCGTCCTGCTCGGCCAGATGCACGTCCGGCTGGCTCGCCGGCAAGTCTCTCTGCCACGGCCGCTCCACGAACTCCCGGTGCCAGAGCTGGGTGGACAGAATGGCCACCAGCGCCTGGTTTTCCCGGAACCCCGTGGCGCGTCCGGCCCGACACCGGCGCAGCAAGCCGGCGACAGCCCGCGGGTCGAACAGCCCGACACGGCTGATGGCCTCCGGGGAGAGCATGGCATGCACGTATTCGGGCTCCGCGTCGTCGCCGAAGAACGCGGGCACGTCAGGCGCACGATACGGCTGCTTCGGCCGCTCCGCCAGCGTGGGGGGCACGACGCCGGCGGCCCAGCGCCGCAGGATCTCTTTCTCCTTGAGCACCCGAAGCTTGCTGCCGTCTGGCAACGCGGCCGTGAATTTGAACAGTCGGTGGTCCAGGAACGGGAACCGACCCTCGACGCTGTTGGCCATGGCCATCCGGTCGCCCTGGGAACTGAGAAGATAGGACGCCAGCAACGTCTCCATCTCCAGGTACGCTGCGCGCCCGAGGTCCGACCAGCCCTTGAACTCCGGCGGTAGCTCGTCCCGGAGCCGGCTGCCGGGCACAAAAGCGGCGCACCACTGTTTCTTTGAACAGGTCGTAACCCAGGAACAGCTCGTCGGCACCCTCACCCGTCAGCACAACCTTGATGCCCCGCTCTCGCGTCAGTTTCGACAGGAGATAAAGCGGCGCCGGCGCGGTGCGGACCAGCGGCGTCTCGGTGTGGTGCACGACGTCGGGAAAGACCGTGGCGATCACCCGGTTGTCGATGTGCTCCACCGAATGCACGCTGCCCAGCTCGCCGGCCAATTGCATCTGGTACGCGCTCTCGTCCAGCGCCGGGTCCTGGAAGGTCACGGAGAAGGTGCGCAGGTCGTAAGGCGAATTCGCCGCCGCCAATGCGCACGTGATACTGGAGTCCAGGCCCCCGCTGAGGTACCCGCCCACCGGCACATCCGCACGCATGCGCAGGCTTACGCCCGTGCGCATCAAGCTGTCGAGCTCGGACACCGCCTCCCCGGGCTCCGCCTTTGCCGCCGGGTAGTCCAGGCGGTAGTATCGCCGGACGCGCAGCTCGCCCTCCCGCCAGCGCGCGCAGGTGCCAGGCTCCAGCTGCCGGATGCCGCGGAACGGAGTGCGCGGCGCGCGGGCAGCCCAGAAAGTGAACACCTCGTCCAGGCCTTCCGAGTCCACGGACCCCGACACCTCGCCCGACGCCAACAGCGCCTTGACCTCCGAGCCGAACACCAGGTCGCCGTCAGTCAGCGCGTAGAAGAGCGGCCGGACGCCGAAGCGGTCCCGGGCGAGGAACAGGCTCTGATCCCGCCGGTCGTAGAGGGCGAAGGCGAACTGGCCGTTGAGGCGGTCCAGCATGTCCTCGCCCCACTGCTCCCAGCCGTGCACCAGCACCTCGGTGTCGCAGTGCGTGCGGAACCGGTGGCCGAGCGTCTCCAACTCCGCCTGGAGCTCTACGTAGTTGTAGATCTCGCCGTTGTACACGACGATGACCGAGCCGTCCTCGTTGGTCAGCGGCTGCGCCCCGCCGGCTAGGTCGATGATGCTCAGGCGGGTGTGCGCGAAGCCCACCCGCTGGCCCGTGAACAGCCCGTGGCCGTCCGGCCCGCGGTGGCGCAGGGCCGCAGCCATGGCCAGCAGGGCTCGCGCCGTGGGCGGGGGCCCATCACGACGGGCGATTCCGGCGATTCCACACATTAGTCGGACAGAGGTTCGTGCCGGATCTCCGGGACGGAGCCCACGAGGATCGGCGGCAATTGAAGGTAGAGGGTTGTGGAGCGCTTCTGCTCGATGTCGCGGTACGCCCGCTCGATCTGCTGCGGCTCCAGGTCCAGAGCGGCAGCGGCCGTCTCAGAACTCATCTCCTGGTTGTGGGCGAACAGCACGAGGTCCATGGTCCTCGCCGGCAGCGCGAAGTAGAACTCCTCCTGGCTCTGGGGCAGCGAGTAGGTGTCCGTGGTGGGCGGACGGGCCGTCACGTCTTCCGGCACGCCCAGCTCCGCGGCGAGCTGGTAGACCTGCGTCTTGTAGAGGTGAGCGATAGGCTTGATGTCGGCCAGGCCATCGCCGCCCTTCACGAAGAAGCCCTGGTCGTACTCCAACCGGTTGGGCGTGCCCACGACCGCGTAGTGAAGCCGGTCCGCGTGGTAGTACTCCAGCATCTTCCGGACTCGCTGCTTGAAGTTCGTCGCCGCCACGACGACCCTATACTCCCCTGGCGGCTGCCGGTGCCGCGTCTGCTCGCCTTCCGGCGATTCCACGACGATGGAGAACGTGTTCAGGTGGTCCGAGTTCAGCCGGTTCCCCGGCAGCACGATCTTCGACTTCCAGCCGGCGCCGTAGCCCGGGACCACGCGCGCGATCGCTTCGTCCCGGCGCGCGTAGCAACCGACGGCTTCCAGGGTCGGCGCAATGTCCTCCATCGTGTACTCGATGCCCAGCTTCTCCGCCCACTCGCGCGCCAACTCAAGGCTGCGCGGATCCGAATCACGCTCCGGCATGAACACGCCCAGCACGTGCTTCGGGCCCACCGCCCGCACCGCGAGGCCGGCGGCCACCGAGCTGTCCACGCCGCCGCTCATGGCGACGACGAACCCACGACGCTGGAGATCGCGGCCCAACCTCTCGCGCATCGCCACGGCCACCTCTTCGATCATCCGGGCAGCGTCGATCTCCAGCCACTGTTCGACCGGCATAGTTTCTGTCCTCATGTCCTTTGGCTCGCCTGTTGATCCCGGAAGCCAGAGCCGTGAGAGGATCGCAAAGACGATGCCTCTTTCCAGGGTGCCGCGGCCCGCCCGTAGACGGCCATTTTGCCGTTCACTCCGTTGCCGTGTTCCAACGCGTGCCCCGGAAGTGTGGCGGCGACGCAACACTCCCGCCGCTGGACGGGAGCAGCGTCCGGCGACGCGCTCGGCACGGGGTCCGGGGGTTCGACGTACAACCGGCGGTGCTTTGGCTCGCCGGGAGGCGGGGTTCCATGGTCGGGCGCTAATCTTGATGATTACATTAATATGTTCCGCGAGTTTTGGTAAAGGAGGCATGGATGGCGGAGGCGTGATGCGGATCATCCATAGCCTGGCGCCGGCGCGTTACGGCGGCCTCGAGCGGGTCGTCCAGATGCTGTCGCGTGCCCAGGCGAAGGCCGGCCATGAGGTGCATCTCGTCGTCGTTCTCGATGCAGGCGATGAAGATGACCACCCCTTCCCGGTGCAGGCGCAGCGCGATGGCGTGCAGGTTCATGCGCTGCCTATCCCGTTGCGGGCATATCGCAAGGAAATTCGCCGGGTGGGCGACCTATATCGGGAACTCGCGCCCGATGTGGTCCACACCCACGGGTACCGGGCCGATGTGCTTCACGGGGGGATAGCGAGGCGCCTGGGGATCCCGACCGTGACGACGGTGCACGGATTCACGGCGGGTGGGCTGAAGAACCGCCTTTATGAACTGCTTCAGCGACGGAGCTACCGGCGTTGCAAAGCGGTGGTGTCAGTGTCGCGGCCTCTGGCTGACCAACTGGCGTCCGTTGGTGTGGTCCGCGAGCGGTTGCATTGTTTACCCAATGCATGGGGCGGACTGGGCGCTGAAGCCGCCGGGCGCCAGGAAGCGCGGAGCCGGTTGGGCGTTCCTGGCGACACCTTTCACGTAGGTTTCGTAGGACGCGTTGACCAGGTGAAAGGCGCGGACGTATTCGTGGAAGCGTTGGGTCGGCTCGCCGACGACCC
>JARRJS010000222.1:0-3229 GCA_037388885.1 Gemmatimonadota bacterium | reverse complement strand
CCCATCGACCGGGGTGACCGGGACAGCGCATCGTTCGGCGAGCGCTTCGCCGGCATCGAGGGCGATGACATCGAGGATTCCGTCGAATCCCAGGCTCGCCGTGAGTTCCTCGACCGCATGTTCGAGAAGTACCTCACGGAACGCGAGCGCAAGATCCTGTACCTGTACTACGGTCTCGACGACGGCGAGGAGCGCACGCTCGAAGAGATCGGCTCGCTGCTGGGCGTTACCCGGGAACGCATCCGCCAGATCCGCAACCGCGCATTCGAAAAGCTGCGCGAGAGCCCTGACGGCGAAGCCCTGCTGACCTTCTGGGCGGCAGGCAACTGAACGCACGAAGACCGCACAAACCGCATGTCAGAGCCGGAGCTCCAGAGGGGTTCCGGCTCTTTCTTTGTCATGTGACAGGAACCCGAGCTGTAAGGGGCCTGTATGAGACGCGCGCAGTATGTTATGACGTAGTCATCCGGCGCATTCACCGTGATCCTGGATCTGGCTTTCATGCGTGCTCGTTTGCTCGTTGCGCTCCTCTTGCTGGCTGCGGCGGCACCGGCGGCAGGACAGGACCGCGGCTGGAACAGCGAGCGCGTGATGCAGCTGGTGCAGCGCGCAAGAGAGGCGCGGGTCATGCCGCCGGATTCAGGCCTCCGGACGTACAGGGCGCGGGCCGAGGGTCACGTCTACTTCTACCTGGACCGGGAACAGACGGGCGAGCGTACCCTGGTGAAGGCGGACCAGGTCGCGCTGGAAATGTACTGGCGCAAGCCTCATTTCATGAAGCAGCGCATCGTGGGACGGCGCGATGAGAGCGTGCTGCCCAACGACATGCGCTATCACCTGGACCACCTGACGGTCGTGCAGAACGATTTCAGCGACCACATCGAGCTGGGCGGCGGTGACGAGGTGAAAGGTGTGCTGCACCCGGCGGCTCCCCACTCGGACACACTCTACACCTTTCGGCTGGCGGACTCCCTCACCCTCACCCTGCCGTCCTCGCCACAGCCGATCCGGGTTTACGACGTGCAGTTCCGGCCCATGCGCATGGACCGGCCAGCGGTCATCGGCTCCATGTACCTGGACCGTGCCACCGGCGCGATCGTGCGACTCAGCTTCACCTTCACTCCTGCGTCGTACATCGATCCGCGGTTGCAGCAGATCCGCATCAGCCTGGACAACGGGTTGTGGGATGGACGGTACTGGCTGCCGGACAAACAGCACCTGGAGATCCGTCGTCAGATTCCACATCTCGACCTGTCCGTGTCCAGCGTCATTGCCGGTTCGTTCAACATCCGCAACTACGAGCTGAACGACTCGATCCCCATCACCTTCTTCATCGGGCCGCGCATCGTCGTGCTGCCCACGGCGCGATCGGATACGGGCCAGTTCCGGACAGGCCTGATGGCCGGTCTCGCCAGCTATGGCCTGGCCGAGCCCCCCGACTTCGAGACCCTGAAACGCACCATCGCGCGCATGGCCCTGCGGCAGCGCCTCAACGGTCTGCCGAAGCTGCGTCCCTATTTCCCATCTGTATCCTCCACCGTGCGCTACGACCGTGCCGAGGCCCTGTATGTGGGTGGAGGCCTCAGTTACCACGGCGACAGGGCGCGGCTCGATGGCATGTTGGGCTACGCGACGGGACCCGGCCAACTGCACGGTTCGCTCAGGCTGCGGGCCGCGACGCCGGGCCGGTCCTTCATCGTCGACGGCTACGCTGACGCACTCCGGGACCTCGGCCAGCAGCCCGGCGCACCGGGCGCGCTCAACACGCTGTCCGCGCTGCTGGGCGGCAGTGACCAGCTCGACCCGTACTTCGCCAGCGGCGCAAGCGCAACGATCGCATGGCGGCCCGGCGGCGGCCGCTGGCAGATCGGCGCTGCGGCCACCCTCGAGGACGATCGAGCCGCTTCCCTGGAGGTTGCGTCCGGCTCCTTCGACCACGGTTTCCGGCCCGTGCGCTCCATCCGCGAGGGCCGACTCGCGGAGGGGCGCCTGCGATTCGCGCGGCTGCAACGCGACGGACCAGGCCTGGACTGGTCCGGCGCCCTCACGGTGAACGCTGGTCGGCTGGCCGGTGACCGCTACGTGAGGCCGATCCTCGACATGGACCTGCGTCTGCGGGCCGACGAGGATCGTGCCACAGTGGCTTTCAGCCTTGCGGCCGGCTATCTCGCCGGCGACGCGCTGCCCCAGCGGCTCTTCCTGCTCGGCGGCACCGGCACGTTGCCGGGCTACGGCTTCCGCAGCTTCGCGGGCACCTCGTTCGCACTGGCCGAGGCCCAGGCATCCCACACGCTGGGCACGCCGCTGCTGCGCGGTCGCCTGGACGCCGCTGCGGGCTGGGCCCGCCTGGACAAGCCGGCACCCGGCGATTGGCCCGTCACAGGGACCGGCCGGGTGCGCACCAGTGTCGGCGCCGGTGTCGGGCTCTTCTGGGACATGCTGCGTCTGGACCTGTGGCGCGGCCTTCAGGGCGGTACCTGGCAGCTGGTGGTGTCCCTGAAACCGGAGTTCCGAGCCGTGTTCTGACAGCGGGCCTCACTCGGCGAGCGCTTCTTCCATCTCCGTCGAAACCTCCGCCGTGGGCTTACCGTTGGGCGAGCCCAGCATCACCAGCTCCCGGACATGGACCTCCGCAGTGGGGATGGTCACACCGTTCTTCTCGTAGCTGTCGTACTCCATCCGCCCTTCCACGTACAGGCGATCGCCCTTGCGGATGTACTCCGCCGCCAGCTCGGCCAGTCCGTTCCACAAGGTCAGCCGATGCCACTGCGTCCGCTCCTCGAACCCGCTGTCCCGCGGGATGCGACGCGTGGTCGCCAGGGAGAAGTGCGCCACCTTCACACCCGACGCTGTCGATTGCACGTCCGGGTCCCGCCCCACGTGGCCCACCAGGATCAGCTTGTTCACCGAGCGACTCATGACCGCCCCCTTTGCCTGCGTTCCGCAGCCGGGCGCATCCCGGCCATCGCGTGGAACGTTGGCTGTTGGAGCGGCGCACGAGGATAGCCGGATGGGCCGACATCCGACCCATGTGGACGTCGACCGCTTGGCTACGCATGCGACGCGGCCAAATACTTGGCGCCGCCGATGTTCACAGCTTCGGTGGTGATCCACGCCCCCCACGCGGGGGCGACCCGAACACCGGCAGACGACGCGCGGCCTTGAACTCGTTGCGATCCACGACCCCCCACGCGGAGGGCGACGACCGGGGCATCATGGATGTTTACGC
>JARRJS010000221.1:0-3290 GCA_037388885.1 Gemmatimonadota bacterium | reverse complement strand
GCAGACACCGAGACGCTGCGGCGCATGACGCCGGGCGAAAAGCTGGCCGTGATGCACGGGCTGATCCGCCAGGCGTGGGAGTTGAAGGCCGCGGTCATCCGGGCGCGCGAACCGGACCTGTCCGAGGCGGAGGTGCGGGCGCGGGCCTGGGAGATGGTGGGCGGTGACCGACCCTGACCTCATCAGTCTGTTCGTCGAGCCGCTGGAAGGGCCCGGGCTCTCCTACATGATCACCGGGGGCGTCGCGTCGGTCATTTACGGCGACCCGCGGTTCACGCGTGATTGGGATGTCGTCATGGCGCTGCCCGACGACGCGATCCCGGCGCTGGAGTCGGCGTTCGACCCGGCCGCATTCTACGTCCCGCCATCGGAAACCCTGCAGCAGGAGACGGCCGCCCGGAGGGGGGACACTTCAACGTAATCCACCGGGAGACGTCGCTCCGCGCCGACGTTTACCTGGGAGGGGACGACCCGTTTGTCGCGTGGGCGTTCGAGCGACGCATGCGTCTCCCGGTTGGCGGTGCCGAGATCTGGGTGGCCCCGATCGAATACGTGATCCTGCGCAAACTCGAATACTACGATCAGTCCGGATCGGACCGGCACCTCCGGGACGTGGCCATGATGCTCCGGATCAGCGGCGACACCGTCGACGAGGCGGCGCTCCTCGCCTGGAGCCAGCGCCTCGAACTACAGGAGACCCTGGATCTCGCCCGCGGGTTCTCACCCGACTGACCGCTCCAACGCCCACCTCGCGTGCTCCCGCACCAGCGGCTCCTCATCTTCCAACGCCTCGCGTAGCACATCCACCGCCTCCTCGGGCGGATCCTCCACCTCCGCCAGCCAGTTGCCTTCGACGACTTTCGCTGCGCTCAAGTTCCCCAGCGCCACCGCGACGTTACGCCTGAAGCCCGCGTACCCCGCCCGCCGCATCGCCGACCCCCGCGTCCACACATCCCATTCCTCCCGCGTCATCCGCATCAGCGAGACCAGCGATGGACCGTCCGTACCCGGCAGCCAGCCGGAGTGCCGCGAACCCGCCCCACCGATTTTCGAATTCGAATTCGAACTCGAATTCGGCTGTTCGGGCCGCGCCCGATACTCCCGGTCGACCTCAAAACTGGCGAACCTCGGGTTGTTGAACGGGCAAACCTCCTGGGAAATGTGTCGACTCACCGCTTCTGTTTTCCATTGAGCACGGGGCGCAGAACGCTAAGAAACACAGGAGGCCAGGACGACCACAGGCAGTTCGGCTGGTAGCCGGCGCGAGTCACCCCAGCAGTCGATACGCCTCCACCGCCTACTCCGCGCGCAGCGCGATCATGGGATCCACCGTTGCGGCCCGGCGCGCCGGGATGTAGCTGGCAACGAGCGCCACGGCGGAAAGGAATCCCGCCACCAGGACGAACGTCGCCAGGTCGCGGCTCGCCACGCCGAACAGGAGGGCCTGGAGCAAGTGGACACCCGCATAGGCTGCACCCAAGCCTACTCCCAACCCCACGAGCACGGGCCGCATGCCCTGCCCCACGACCAGCCGCACGACGTCTGCACCGTCGGCACCCAGTGACTTCCGGATTCCCAGCTCGGGCCTGCGCTCGGCGATGAAGTAGCCCAGCATCCCATACAGGCCCACCGCGGCCAGAGTGAGGGCGAGCACCGCAAACAGCGTGAACAGCGTCGCGCTCAGCCGGTACGGCAGCACGACCGGCCAATCACCTGACCCGTGCTGCTAACACCGGACTTCCCCATTTCACCCTCCCTTGTCTGTGGTTGCCGGTTGACGACAGCCACAGCCAACGAGGGGCTCCAACGCCGCGACAAGTCTTGTCGCGGGCTGTGCTGGTGGACTAGAGGGAGTCGGTTCGGCCGGCTCTCTCTGAAAGGGGAAGGCGCTCCGCGGAAGGAGGACGACGAGTCCGCCAACCTCCGTCAGCGCGGCCTCGACCTGGCCGCACAGGAGAACCTTCTCGAAGGGACGCAGGCCGCGCCGACGCAGGTTTGTGAGAAGCGCGATTGCAGCGGCTCCGGCATCGTCGGCCTGGAGGACCACGGCATCGATCTCCGCCTCTGCTGCGGCTCGCTTGGCGTTCAGCTGCGGCTCGCCGTCTATCAGCTCGTAGAAGTCAGGGCCGAGCGGCCGGACCGTGAGCGCTTGTATCCACCCCTGCCCCTCGATACGGCGCTGCAGCTCTGCGATGCCGCGGTCACCGCAGCGGCGCCCCGAGCGCCACACCGTGCGCAGCACTGCCACCCGGACTGCATCGATGGGAATCCTTACCAGTGAAGCCGTTGTCCGCATTGCCGTCCCTCGTGTTGGCGGTGGTCAGGTGCGACCACCCTACCGGACACGAGAGCGATTTCCACGATAGCGGAGACAAGCCATTGCCGGCGTTGAGAGGCGGACCCGCCGCGTGGCTACGCGGGCGATATTCTCCCACCGTTTGGGGGGAGAACGCGGGAGGTCTCACCTGTTGTCCCACAGGCGCCATCGCCCCACTCCCCACGTTGGGAATCGCTGGTCGAAAACAAAGGACGCAGCCTCCAGTCGTTGACGCCGACTGTCACACCCAATCGAATCGTTGGACCATGGTGGACCCCACGTGGAGAGCAGGATGGCGCGACTTGAGAAGGTCACAGTGAACGGTTAGGAACTCCCCGTGGTAGAGAGGCCGCAGGGGAGGATCGCACCGAGCATCCGCCGGCCCGGTTCAAACAGTTGTGTTGTCCAACAGGTCGGTCTGCGACCAGAAATCCTGTTCGTTCGCTTTCCCCGTGCGCGGGAGGGGGATGGCGGGGGCAGGGTGGAACCCCGGCAAAGCTCCGTAAGCCGACTCGGCTGGAGCGCTTGTTTGGTGGAACGCAGCGGCATGCCGCGCCACAGGCTCTTGACGAACGCACGGAAGACCTTCAACAGCAGAGCAGATCCGCGACCGAACTCGTCGAGCGCAGAGGCGTAGAGACGCTATTGGGCAAACCTGTCATCCCGCCCCCGTTTGAGTGCCCCTGGCATTGCCGCTGTTCTTCACGCCAGCCGTCCAGCCTCGCCGCGCTGTTACCCTGCTGTAACCCAACGCCAATGAAACGACCTCACAAACACCAAAACGGCAACGCGAGCGGATCTCAGTTTCTCCGCGTCGCATTGCCGTTTTTCGTGGGATGGGCTCACATCGCCCTGAGTGGAGCCGGCGGGAGTCGAACCGGCACGAGGTCCACCGGCTCCGAATCGCGATTCCCCAGCAACCGCAACGAACATGAGCGCTTTCGACGGGCAGGGTGTGGGCTTGGGTGTGGGC
>JARRJS010000220.1:0-5741 GCA_037388885.1 Gemmatimonadota bacterium | reverse complement strand
GCGCCCTGCTTCCTACGGAAGCGCCCCGGTTAGAGGATGTTCCGCCGGCGGAGCAGGCGCACGAGCGGCCGGTACAGGACCTTGTTGATCTTGTACTCGTCGTCGAAGCGGAAGAGCAGGTTGGCGTCGGCGAGGGCGGCGAGGTGGAGCGTGCTGCTCGCGGGGTTCATCTGGAAGACGCGCGCGTGCTGCTCGGCGGAGAGACCGCCGTGGAGGACGATGGCGGCGATGGTGTGGAGGTCGAACAGGGGCATCTGCTCCAGGACCTCCGTGTCCATCATGCGGGGCGGCTCGAGGACGAGCGTGTACTTCTCGACGCTTGTGATGGCGCGCAGCCAGTGGAACATGCCCTGGAAGATGTTGCCTTCCGCGATGTCGTTGAGCTCCCGGAAGAACGCCTGACGCGCCTCCTCGCGGCGGGACAGCCGGCCCTGCTGGCGGCGTGGCCGAAACGGCCGCCAGCTGCGCATGTCCTCCGGTTCCTCCCTGCCCTCGAAGCGGAGGGCATAGCCACTGACCTCGTGCCGGGCCATGATGGCGCGCTCCAGCTTGTCGGCCTCCAGGTTCGTCGTGTTGACCTGGAAGGCGAAATGCTGGCCGATGTTGAGGACGCGGTCGAGGTACTCCCAGGCGTACCCGTCCATGGTCAGGATCCAGAAGACGCGGTGGCGCGTGCGGGACAGCAGCTCGAGGAAATCGAACACGACGTCGAAACCGCCGATAGCGCGTTCGAAAAGGTGATGGGCGTCCTCGAGCACGGCGACGGTCGGCTCGCCCGTGTCGATGGCGTCGATGAGGCTGTTCAGGTCATCGCCGTCGTCGAGCTCGAACATGGCGGCGAGCTGATGGGTCAGCTCGGCGCGGCTGCGCACCGTGCTGCCGAGCAGGGCGGTCACGAAGCGGTGCTCGGGGAACAGCTGCTGGCGGGCCATGCGCAGGAGCGTCGTCTTGCCGCTGCCTTTCTCGCCGAACACGGCCGCGGAAGCGGCGTGCTGCCGCTGCCAGCGTGTAAAGGCCCGGTCGACGATGGCGAGCTCTCGCTCGCGGGGCACGAGTAGCTCGTCCCACTCGCCGTCCACACCGTCCATGGCGAAAAGCTGGCGGTAGATGGCGGGGAGCCGCGCGCCGGCTTCTTCGTCGAGGCGGGTGCGGTCCAGGGACTCGATCATCGCCTCCCGCTCGACCCGGGCGACGCCCAGCCGTTCCCGGGTCCAGGCGCGAGAACGCTGCGCTACCACTTGCCCGGTCGCCCAGCCCCGACGTGCGAGGCGGCCCACGTTCTCGGCGGCGCGTGTGACCACGTTCACGCCGCTGGCGACGCGGCGGGTCGCTTCCTCTTCAACGAGGTCGGAGCGCATGCGTACGAGTTCCCGTTCGATCACCGTGGCCTGCATGTCGCCCGCTTCGGTCTGCGCGCGTTCCACGAGCCCATTGGCGATGCCTACGACCAGGAGCGCGATGTGGTCCCGCAGCTCGGCCAGCTGGAGAGCGCTGCGGTCCAGCACGCCCTCCACCAGGTCGCCGGATGACGTGCTGGGCGCGTCGGAGCGGTTGCGCAGCGCCGCCTTGATGTTGAAGTCGACGGCCTGGTGCAGCCTGCGAAGCTCGGAGCCCAGTGCGTCCAGCTCCTCCTGCGCGTCGTCGATGGCCGAGTCGAGCCAGCGCGGCAGGACGCCTTCGCAGACGGCGGTGAACATGGGAGCCAGGGGTGCGCGCCGGAGGTTCGGGTCCCGCGGCCGTTCGGGCGGATCCTCCACGGGTGCGTCGGACAGGCGCGTGTCTTCCGGCAACGTCGGCGGGATCTGCGTCAGCCGGAGCCGCATGTGCTCCGCTGTCTCGCGCATCTCGGGAAGCAGCTCCGCTGCGGTGCCCAGCCGTTGGAACAGCTCCTCGACCAGCCCGCACATCCTGGGCAGCGTGTCGTCCTCGGGTGCGGCGGCGGAGTCGGCGAGAGCGCCGAGCCACAGGGACAGCTCGGAAAACGGGCGTCGCAGCCGTTGTTCGAGGCTGTCGTCCAGCGACCGGGCCGCCTGCGTGGCTTCGGTCATCACGGCGGCGATCCGGCCCAATGCCGCGGCCTCGGTGGCCGTGCTGACCCGCAAGCCCTTCTCGTAATACAACCAGCGCTCCACCAGGGCGTCGCGCCGCGCCACCGTTCGCTTGCACACGTCTTCGATGCGGTCCTCGTCCACTGCCACGATGCCGGAGAAGACGGCGCGCTCGAATGCCGTCGCCACTTCCGCGGCTCGCTGGTCCCATTCCATGCACGCCCGGTCGGCCGCTTCTCGCAGCCGCTGCGCGGTGATCTGTGCCATCGTCTGGACACGACGAGCGGCTTCGATGTCGTCGTCTTCCTCCGCAGCGGTCCCGTCCTGCCTCGCCAGCGCCGCCGTCGCCACCAGCAGCTGGGTGCGGATGCCGGCCAGGGCCACGGCCCGCCACGGCGTGCAGGATGCGCGGGCCGAGCCGCATGCGCACGATGGGCTCGGGGCGAGCTGTCCAGCGGTCCGCCGGCCCGGCCCGGACGCTGTCGGGCCATTCGTCGTCGGCGATGCCGCCGTCGAGTGCCGCGAACAGGGTCTCCCTCAGCAGGTGCGTCTCCGCGAGGGGGTCCTCGCCGAGGATGTCGAAGAGGCGATCCGCCGCTGCGCCGGCGAACGCCATCTCCTGCAGCAGCCGGTCGCGGTCGCCGGCGCCGGCGTCGGCGTCGGCGTCGGTTTCGGCGTCGGTCGCGGGGGTGCGCGCGGCTTCCATGGCCGCACGCGTCTGGCGGCCCACGTTGGCGACCGCGGCGGCAAGGGCGTCCACGTAGCGGTCGAGGCCGTCGCGGAACGGCGTGCGCATCTCCGTCTGCACGCGATCCCTGAAGCGGCTGCAGAACGCCACGATCTCGGACGTGCCCAGCAGTTCTGCCAGGCCTTCTGCGGAGGTACTCATGGCTGGATCCGGTCGGCTGGCGAGTCGGCGGCCGCGGCCACCCGTTTCAGGCCCGCGAGGTCCTCGTCCGCCAGCAGGCCGGCCTCCAGGAAGCCCTGCTTGGCGCGGGACGTGATGTCCGCCGCCAGGCGCGGCTCCAGGCGGTGGTCGTAGACGTAGGCTTTGGCCACGAGCCGCGTGACGAAGCGGTGGCCCTGGAAGTCGTCCCGCACCTGGACGACGATGGGCTTGTGGGTATACAGGTAGGGCGACGTGGCGGCGGCCTCGTACACGATGCGGCGTGCCCGGCGCGGATCCACGAACGCGGGCAGGAACAGCTCGGTGACGACCATGCAATCGAGAGCCCCGCTGTTGGCGTTCAACACCGGCTGCCGCATGATCTCCGCGTTGGGCACGGTGACCACGGTATCGTCCCGGGTCCGGATGCGTGTGGCGCGCAGCCCGATGCTCAGCACCTCCCCGTGGTGCGGGCCTACATCGATGAGGTCGCCCACCTGGAACGGCCGGTCCAGCAGGATGACGAATCCGCCGAATATGTTCTTGAGCACGTCCTGCGCTGCGAGGCCGATGCCGACGCCGGCGGTGGCCCAGAGCGCGATGAGCGACTCGCGGGTGGGCTGGAGGATGCCGGCCACGACGACGTAGACGACGAGCACCCAGAGCCCGATGCGGAGCACCGCCAACAGCTGGAGCAGCAGCGTGCGCTGTCGGGTCAGGCGTCCGGCGAGAGCGTTGAGGATGAAGCTGATCGCCTTGATCACGTAGTACGTGGCGACGAACAGCAGCACGATGACCAGGATGTCCAGCGGCGAGATCAGTGTGCTGATCTGCGTCGCCGTCTCCTTCACGTGGTCCAGCGCCGCGCCGGGGACCTGCGCGGCGAGCACCGTCGAAAGGGGGGCGAGTGCGGGCATTGCGTCAGGCTCGAGGTTCGATCAGGGGACGTCCGTCCACGCCGTGACGCTCATGATCTTGGGGAGGTACCCGGCGAGGAGCTGCCAGGATTCCCCGCGGTCACGGCTGGCGAAGACGTGGCCGGTGGACGTGCCAAAGTAGATGCCACACGGATCCAGAGTGTCGTTGTCCATCGCGTCGCGCAACACGGATACGTAAGCGTGGTCCTGGGGCAGGCCGCGGGTCATGGGCGTCCAGGAGGCGCCCGCATCCTCTGTACGGTACACGCGCAGGCGCCCATCCACCACGGCGCGCATGTGGCTGGAGGTCTCGGGGATGACGAACGCGGTGTCAGGATCGCGCGGGTCCAGCGCCAGCGCGAAACCGAAATCGCTGGGCAGCCCGTCGGTGATCTCCGTCCAGTGTTCGCCCCGGTCGTCGGTGCGGTAGACGCCGCAGTGGTTCTGCTGGTACAACCGTTCCGGCCGGCCGGCGTGCAGCCGCAGCTTGTGGACGCATTGGCCCGTCTCGGGCAGCTTCTGCGGCAGGAACTCCGCGCGCACGCCGGCATTCGCCGGCTTCCAGCTTTGGCCAGCGTCGTCTGAACGGTACACGCCGCCGGCGGACAGCGAGCAATAGATGCGGCGCGGATCCGACGGGTCGTGCTGGATACCGCCCAGCGCCAGCCCGCCGCCCGCCGGCTGCCAGGTGTCCCGCGTCGGGTGCCCGTTCAGCGGGGACGCCTGCCACGTCTCGCCCGCATCGCGGCTCACGAACAGACCGGCCGGCTCGATGCCGGCCCAGATCGTGTCCGGCTCGTCCGCCGGCCCGGGCGCCAGGAACCAGACGGCCTTCAGGCCGCGCTCGTCCCCATGGTTCGGCGCCGCGTCCAGTACCGTCCACATCTCGCCGCCGTCATCGCTCCTGTGCACGTGGGAGCCCCAGACCTTGTGGTCCGACGCCGCCCACACCCGGCCCGGCACGCGGACATCGCGGAACGCATAAAAGACCTCCCGGCCCTCGAGCTGCGGGCCGGCCAGCGTCCAGTCGCTGCGCGAGTCGTCGGACGTGGCGGTGAAGAGGCCGCGCTTCGTTCCTACGTACAGGGTGACGGGCATGGTTCCTTTCGGTAGGCGCCGCGGCGCTACGCCCCGATCCGGTCCATGGCCATGGCCAGCGTGCCGGCGAACAGGCCTCTCATCTTGCCGCCACTGCGGTCGAGCACCTCGGCCAGGGCATCACCGACGGTGTGGTCGACGGCTTCGAAGATCGGGTCCGCCGTCGGCTGCGCGTCAGGCTCCATGAGATAGCTGAACGCGCGGGCCATGCCGCAGTTGGCCAGGAAATCCGGCAGCACACTGAAACGCTTATCCGCCGCCTGCGCCACCTTGGTCGAGCCCATGCGTGCTTCCCGGAACGGCTGGTTGGCGCCCGATGCAATGACGGACACGCCGGCGTGCTCGAGCCGGTCCAGCACATCGTCCGTGACCGAGCCGGACACGGCGGCGCAGACGAAGATGTCGGCCGGCGTGTCCAGGAACGACGTGTCCTCGGCACGGGGCCGCAAACGCGGGTCATTCTCCGGCAGCAGCTTGTCCTCGCTGGCCAACATGAGGTCCTGGATCGCCGCGGCGTCCAGGCCATCCGGCTCGATGAGCACGTGGTCGGCGTCGGAGATGGCGACGATGCGTGCGCCGCTGCGAGCGAGGTACAGGCCCGCGGCTGCGCCCACGTTGCCGAAGCCTTCCAGCTGCACGCGCGTTCCATCCAGGCTCCTGTCCTCCGCTTCGTAAAACCGGCGCACCGCCTGCGCGACGCCGTAGCCGGTGATCATGTCCGCCACCGTGGTGGCGTGACCGGCAATGCCATGCCGCCCGTCGACGGGCGCCTTCACGCCGTCGTCCAGCGTC
>JARRJS010000219.1:0-3353 GCA_037388885.1 Gemmatimonadota bacterium | reverse complement strand
AATCGTACGGCACGTGACCTCCAGCACGGTGTGGAGCGTGTCGATGGCGTCGGGGTCCCCGTCCCAGAAACGGTCGCGCGAGCGCCGGATGTACCAGTTCGTCAGTACCTCGAGAAAAGCGCGCACCGTTTCGCACGCTCCGGGCAGATCGTACGCGTCCAGCTGGGCCTCGACGTCGGCCACCAGCTCGTTCGTCTTCGCCAGCACGTACCGGTCCAGCACGTGCGAGGAATCCGTGCGGCGCTTCCCCTCCACGTTCGCGGCGTTGGCATACAGGGCCAGGAAGTACCAGGAGTTCCAGAGGGGGAGCAGCGCCTGGCGCACCGCGTCGCGGATCCCCTTCTCCGTGACGATGAGGTCGCCCCCGCGCAGGATCGGGCTCGCCATGAGGAACCAGCGCATGGCGTCGGAGCCGTCGTGGTCGAAGACTTCCCTCACGTCCGGGTAGTTCTTCCGGGACTTCGACATCTTCTGGCCGTCGTCGCCCAGCACGATGCCGTGAGCCACGGACGAGCGGAACGCGGGCCGGTCGAACAGTGCCGTGGCGAGGACGTGCAGCGTGTAGAACCAACCCCGGGTCTGGCCGTTGTACTCCACGATGAAGTCGCCCGGGTAGTGATGCTCGAACCAGTCCGTGTTCTCGAACGGGTAGTGCACCTGGGCAAACGGCATGGAGCCCGACTCGAACCAGCAATCGAGCACCTCGGGCACGCGCCGCATGGTCGAGCGGCCCGTGGGGTCGTCCGGGTTGGAGCGGGTCAGCTCGTCGACGAACGGGCGGTGCAGATCCGTGACGCCCATGCCGAAGTCACGCTCCAGCTCATCGAGGGAACCGTACACGTCGATGCGTGGATGGTCCGGGTCGTCCGAGACCCACACGGGAATGGGTGAGCCCCAGTAGCGGTTCCGCGAGATCGACCAGTCGCGGGCGTTCTCGAGCCATTTCCCGAACTGCCCGTCGCGTATGTGCTCCGGCACCCACTGGATCTGCTGGTTGAGTTCCACCATGCGGTCGCGGAAGCGCGTGACCGCGACGAACCACGACGTCACGGCCCGCTGGATCAGCGGCGTGTCGCACCGCCAGCAGTGCGGGTAGGAGTGGTCGTACGTCTCATGGCGGAACAGCGCCCCCGCGGCCTTGAGGTCCCGGATGATGACCTTATTCGCCTCGAACACGTGCTGCCCCTCGTAGGGTGGCACGGTGGCGTCGAACCGGCCCTGGGCGTCCACCGGCGTGACCGGCTCGATGCCGGCGGCGTCCGTGACTTCCTTGTCCTCCTCGCCGTACGCGGGGGCGATGTGAACGATCCCGGTGCCGTCCTCCGTCGAGACGTAGTCGGCGGCGAGGATTCGGTGTGCGTTCTCCCGGCCCGCGAAGAAGTCGAAGGGCGGGCGGTAACGCGTGCCCACCAGCTCGGACCCGACGAACCGCGCCAACACCGGCGGGTCCTCGCCCAACTCGCGGGCGTAGGCGGCGAGGCGCGCGCCGGCAAGCACGAAGCGGTGATCGCCGTTCTCGACCACCACGTACTCCACGTCGGGATGGACCGCCGCGGCCAGATTGGCAGGGAGCGTCCAGGGTGTCGTCGTCCACACCAGGGCCTCGGCCCCGTCCAGCTCCGGGACGGACGAGGCGAGCCGGAGCCCCACCGTCACCGCCGGGTCCTGGCGCTGCCAGTAGACGTCGTCCATCCGGGTCTCCGTGTTGGACAGCGGCGTCTCGCAGCGCGTGCAGTACCACAGCACCCGGAACCCCTCGTAGATGAGCCCCTTCTCCCAGAGGGATTTGAAGGCCCACATCACGCTCTCCATGTAGTCCAGGTCGAGCGTCTTGTAGTCGTGGTCGAAGTCGACCCAGCGGGCCTGCCGGGTGACGTAGTCCCGCCACTCGTCCGTATACCGGAGTACCGAGGTACGGCAGGCATCGTTGAACGCGGCCACCCCCATCGCCTCGATTTCGCTCTTGTGGGCGATGCCGAGCCCCTTCTCCGCCTCGACCTCGGCCGGCAACCCGTGGCAGTCCCAGCCGAAGCGCCGGTCGACCCGCCGTCCGCGCATGGTCTGGTAGCGCGGCACGACGTCTTTCACGTAGCCCGTCACCAGGTGGCCGTAGTGGGGCAGTCCGTTGGCGAAGGGGGGGCCGTCGTAAAAAACGAACTCGTTGGAGCCGTGCTCGCCGGCATCGCGGGCCTCGATGGTCGCGCGGAAGGTGTCGTCGGTGTCCCAGTAGGCGAGGGTGTCCTCTTCCAGGACGGGGAAGGAGGGCCGGGACGGGATGGGCTCAGGCTCGGACGCCCGGCCGTGTTGCACTCGCGGGTATGGCATGGGCTCTCGCATTTCGTCTCCGTGTGTTCTGCCCGGCCTCCGGCCGGAGCTCGACACGGGGACGACGCGCACGCACCGTGCGCTCCGCGGTACCACCCCGCTTGTCCACGCGCGACGGCGCGGACCTCTCGTTCGGCGGCTGTTTCGGGCCGCACCCGTCCGGTTCTACTGAGGCTCGGCTCTGTGCCGGACCCGTTC
The DNA here is from genome assembly GCA_037388885.1 of Gemmatimonadota bacterium. GTDB lineage: Bacteria > Gemmatimonadota > Gemmatimonadetes > Longimicrobiales > RSA9 > JARRJS01. The sequence continues at coordinate 830 of JARRJS010000219.1, read as the reverse complement.
TTCCAGATGGCTCCCCGGTGATTGCCGGATCGTCGCCAGCAAGTGTGAAAAGATGGGTTCCTGCGGCGCGCGGAGCCAGCCCCGCGCGGAAGTTGTCCCGGTGGGACGGTCGGGGGGAGCTGAAAGCCGTCCGCGCCGCTGACGCGGTGGCACGGCACAACGATGGGCAGCGGGTTGGCCCCGTTCGCCGCGCCGATGGCGCGTGCGGAGCCGGGCGCGCCAATGGCGGCCGCGAGCTCGCCGTACGTATGCCGTCACAGCGTCGCCGCGCCGGGTGCCAGGAAGATGCGGCTTGTCGGCCGTGTGACGTCCGCAGAACTTAAAACGCCGACGCGAAGACGCGCGACGCACGCCGCGCGGCGTGTTGCTGCGCCCGCTGAACTCGAAGATCAACCTGTTGACCCGGATGAAGCGATGCTGAAGCACGACGATCCCAGGGAGCGCCTGCCATGGGCGGAGTTGCTGATCGAGGCCGCCCTCGTCGTGCTCAGTGTGCTGCTGGCGCTGGGGCTGAACAGCTGGCGGCAGCACCGCACGGACCAGGCACTCGCCGATCAGGCGGTGCGCAACCTGGCGCGGGAGATCCGACAGAACCGGGCGGAAGTCGAAAAGGCACTGCCGTATCACAAGACGCTGCTGGACACGCTGGGCAGCGCGCACCCGCCGCTGGGCATCGCGGCACGGCCGGCCTACGTCCAGAACAATGCATGGCAGGTCGCACAGTCCACCGGTGCCGTGCCGTACATGGACTTCCCGCTCGTCGCCGCCGCCTCTGCCATCCAGGAGACGCAGCGGCAGTACCAGAGCACCGTGCAGACAATCAACGAAGT
>JARRJS010000218.1:0-3384 GCA_037388885.1 Gemmatimonadota bacterium | reverse complement strand
CAAAGCGAAACCCCGAACTGCCATCCACCCATGAATCCCCGCGGCAGGATGGTCTGGACGTAATCCGACATCGCGGTAAACTGCGGATTGGTTCTCGCCCACCACAACACTGCTCTTAGTCCGACGAAGATGCCCAAATCAGCAGCCAGCAGTATGGCTATCCGGCTCAGAGTCCTCCGGACACGTCGGCGTGTGATAGTTGGGCTCCTTCGTCGCACGCGAACCCGAACCGGAGCGGACTGAGGTCCGTTCGCACTCTCCGATGAAGGAGTTGAGACGGGTAGCCTCTGGGCTGGGTCAGCTAGCAACGTCGCTGTCCATTCTGATCCTTGAATCATTTGCCGTCATCCTGTGCGGACGTGCAGGAGCTGAAGTCCCGCGTGAAACGTCAGATCTTCGAGGGAACAGCATTGGGGTTTTTCATTCAACCTATCTGCCGGTCCCGCCTAATCCCGTGACAATCCCCATGACACGGTCCCGCTAACGTGAACTGCCGAACGTCCGTCGACACATCAATGCGCTTCATTCCCCGTTCGACCAAGTCTTCCCGTCTATCATTGTCGGCGGCACGGTCTGGCACAAGAAAACCGATGAAACATTCCCCTGCGGAAGACTGCACGTCAGCGGACATTAGCTGTGTCACGGTGCCCGACAACGGCATCATTCCCAAAATCTCCAGACGATTTTGCCAATCACCGTTACTCCCGACACCGACGTTTGCGGAACCGTCGACACAACACCTGGCCCTTACTGCAATCGAGGCATGCAATATTGAGCTACATCCTTCGAAAGGATGCTGGCGGATTCGGCCAAATCATCCCAGCGGATGGAAACAGCCGCGATTGGCTGAAAAGCAATCACACCCCAGCGCCTCCGCAGTCCCCTTATGTCGCAAGGCCAAGTCTCACAACAAGCACAACACCAACTGTGACGAGCACGCTGACGGGCGCCCCCAGCCGCGCATAATCCCTGAACCTATACCCTCCGGCGCCGTAGACCATGGTGTTCGTCTGGTAGCCGATCGGCGTCAGGAAAGAAGCAGACGCCGCGATAGCCAGCGCGATAGCGAAGAGCCGCGGTTCAGCGCCGATGTCCTGCGCAACGGATAACGCGATTGGAAACATGAGCACGGCAACGGCGTTGTTGGTGATGACCACCGTCATGAGCACCGTCGCCAGTACTACAGCGAAAAGAGCCCCGGCGTTCCCGAAGCCGCCGAAGACATCCAGAAGCAATCGGGCGATGGAGTGCCCGAGCCCCGAAGCCTCGATGGCGGCTCCCAATCCAAACGCGGCAGCGATCACGATTATGACATCCAGGTCCACTGCGGCCCTTGCCTCCCGCGGGCTCAGCACGCGCAGGAGCAGCAGCGCCAACACAGCGAGCAGCGACGCGTCCAGGATGGGCATGAGCCCGGTCGCCGTCGTGACGACGATGCCCGCGCCGATGAGCCCGACCCAGAGGGCCTTACGGCTGGCCATGGGCGGTGCGCCGCCCAGTGTACTGACGAGCAGGAAGTCGTTCCGGTCACGCCAGCGGTCGCGGAAGCCGGGGTCGGCCAGCAGGATGAGCGTGTCGCCCACGCGCAGCGGCACCTCGCCCAGCTTGGCGTTGACGCGCTCACCGGCGCGGTGGATGGCCACGACGGCGGCCTGGTAGCGGCCGCGGAACTCCGCCTCCTTGAGCGTGCGGCCCACCAGGGGCGAGGCCTCGCCCACGACGGCCTCGAAGAACGTGTGGTCGGGGTCGTCGAAGACCAGCAGGTGGTCCCGCTCGGTGGACTCGAGGCCGCGCGTACGCTGGATGTCCACCACGTGGTCGGCCTTGCCCACGAAGGTGAGGCGGTCACCGCCGTGGATCACAGTGGTGGGCGTGACGGGTGCGATGGTCTCGCCGTCGCGTTCCACCTCCACCAGGAAGAGCCCCTGGAGCCGCCGCAGCCCGGCGACCTCCACGGTCCGCCCGTCCACGGCGCCGCCCGGGACGACGCGCATGGTGACGACGAACTGGCGCGTCTCCTCCTCCACCTGCCTGCGCGGCCCGCGGCGGTCCGGCAGGACAACGGGCGCCAGCAGGACGATCAGGCCGAGGCCGAGCAGCGCCACCGGCAGACCCACCGGTGTAAGCTCGAACATGCCCAGGGGCGGCTGGCCGTGGGCCTGGAGCAACCCCGAGACGACGATGTTGGTCGAGGTCCCGATGAGGGTGACCATGCCGCCCAGGATGGACGCAAACGAGAGCGGCATGAGGAACCTGGACCGCGCGAGCCCGTTGCGGTCGGCCCATGCCGAGATCTGGGGCGCCAGCATGGCCACGATGGGCGTGTTGTTCAGGAACGCCGATGCGCCGGCCACCGGCGCGACGATACGGGCCAGCACCCTCCGCTCGCCGTTGCTGCCGCCCAGGATGGCGCCCACGATGGGCTGGAGGGCGCCGGTCTTGTCCACGGCCGCGGCGAAGATGAACAGGGCCGCCACCGTGATGGGCGCCGGGTTGCTGAACCCGGAGAACGCCTGCGCCGGGGTGATGACGCGGGTGACCAGGAGCAGGATGACAGCGCCCAGCAGGGTCGGCGCCGGGCTGAACCGATCGGTGGCCAGCACGTACACGGTGCCGGCCAGGACGGCCAGCGTCAGCCAGGCGTGCCAGGGCACGGGTCAGGCTTCGGCGGACAGCTCCGCCGCCGTCTCCCGCAGGTAGTCGCGCTCCTCCAGGAACGCGATGATGTCGTCGATACACTCCTTGACGGTGCGGCCGGCGGTGGACACGACGATCTCGGCGTCGTCCGGCGCCTCGTAGGGTGCCGAGATGCCGGTGAACTCCGGGATCTCTCCGGCGCGGGCCTTCTTGTAGAGACCCTTGGGATCGCGGTCCTCGCACACCTCCAGGGGCGCGTCCACGAAGACCTCGAGGAAATCGCCTTCGGCCATGATGGCGCGCACGTTGTCCCGGTCCGCCTGGTAGGGCGAGATGAACGCCGTGATGCAGAAGGCGCCGAAATCGGTGAACAGCTTCGCCACCTCGCCCACGCGGCGGATGTTCTCCGTGCGGTCCTCGTGGCTGAAGCCCAGGTCGCGGTTCAGCCCGTGGCGCACGTTGTCGCCGTCCAGCACGTAGACCCGGCAGCCGCGCTCGAACAGCCGCTCCTCCAGCGCCCGCGCCAGCGTGCTCTTGCCCGAACCGCTGAGCCCCGTGAACCACAGCGTGGCCCCGCGATGGCCGTGGATGCGCTCGCGGTCGTCGCGGGTGATGTTGCCATCGTGCCAGTAAATGTGTTTCGACTTGGGGACTTCTCGCATCATGGGCGCGTCTTCGTCTTCGTGGTCGTGGTCGTCTTCGTTATGGGCTGCGTTCGCGGCCCACGCCGGGCGCGTTGCGAGCTTC
>JARRJS010000217.1:0-3407 GCA_037388885.1 Gemmatimonadota bacterium | reverse complement strand
GCCACAGTACATCCACTACCTGGTCGAAGCCATGCGCCGCGCCTACCGCGACCGCGCCCGCTCCCTGGCCGACACCGACTTCGTGCCCGTGCCCATCGACCGGCTCATCAGCAAGCCGTACGCGGCCCGGCTGCGCGCCGGCATCGAGCAGTCGGAGGCGACGCCCTCCGAGGTGTCGGACATCCAGCTGCCCCACGAGAGCCCGCTCACCACGCACTACTCCGTCGTGGACGCCGACGGCATGGCCGTGGCCGTCACCTACACGCTGGAACAGGGCTACGGCTCAAAGATCGTCGTGCCCGGCGCCGGGTTCCTGCTCAACAACGAGATGGGCGACTTCAACGCCAAGCCGGGCCTGACCGACGAGCGCGGCCTCATCGGCACCGACGGCAACCTGGCCCGCCCCCAGCAGCGCATGCTGTCCAGCATGACCCCGTCCATCCTGGCGAAGGACGGCAAGCTGGTCGCCGTCATCGGCAGCCCCGGCGGCCGCACCATCATCAACACCGTGCTCCAGGTCGTGCTGAACGTCATCGACGGTCACATGAACATCCAGCAGGCCGTCGACGCCGGCCGGCTGCACCACCAGTGGCTGCCCGACCGCATCCGGATCGAGGACGGCACCGTGAGCGACGCTACGCTCCAGGCGCTCCGACACATGGGCTATACCGTGCGCGTGGGCGGCCGCCAGGGCAGCAGCAACGACATCATGATCGACCCGCGCACCGGCGAGCGGCTGGGCGCGCCGGATCCGCGGGACGTCGACGCCGGGGCCGCCGGCTACTAGCCGGCTCTGCCGGCTGGTGACCGACGACCGTCGACCGTCGATTCTTCGCGGCGTGAGCCAGGTTGCCGGCGTTTGGGTTGACTTGCGGGCACGAGCCGGGTTGTCGCTTTTCTGCTGACCTCGTTGGCGGCGGCTTGGTATTGCGCGATCGCCCATCCGTCGCGGAAGCTTGCGGAAATGGCCGATTCTGCCATGGCGCTCGGGTCGACCCGGGGACTCCTTGGAGGATTTCGCGTTCTCGTGAGGAGGCCCCGTGTACAAGTTTGAGCGGTTGGAGGTGTGGCGACTGGCCCTGGAATACGACGATGTGATGTTCAGGATCGCGGCGGCTTTGCCGCTGGAAGAGCGGTTCGATCTGGCCGCGCAGATCCGGAGCGCTTCCCGCAGCATCGCGGCCAACATCGCGGAAGGATCCACGACGCAGACGGCGAAGGAACAGGCTCGCTTCCTGGGTTTGGCCATTCCATCGTTCATTGAAACTGTCGCCTGTTTGCGGCTTGTGGAACGGCGCCGCTACCCCTTGAGCGATGAAGACAGAGCAGAGGCCGAACAGCGGGGTGCGAAACTCTTCGCCAAGTTGCAGGCCTTCCGCAGAGCAGTCCTGAAGACGGGGACGACACGTTGACAGACCGACGACCGACGATCGCCGTCGGTTCGCGCGGTAGGCGGGTTTCCGGCGACACGGAAGCTGCGGGGGCGGAGCATGCGTCAAGTGACGCCGCCGCGTCGGTTACGCGCCGGGACGTGAGTTGCGCGGACGGCACGCTCACCCGACCATGAATCCGACCTTCACCAGGAGCCACGCCATGCCCGACGCCACAAACGCCGGATTCGAGCCGGAAACCGACCTCGCCGACGCACTCGGACGGAACCGCGAGCCCGGCAATCCCCGCGACCCCGGGTCCCACGCCGCGAACCCAGCCCCACCGCAAACCAACGACGGTCGTCGGTCGTCGGTCGTCGGTCGGGAAGAGTCCGCCGACGTGCGACCCGGCCTGTCGCGACGCACCTTCATGGCCGCGCTCTCGGCTCTGGGCGTGGGCGGCGGACTCTTCCCCGGCGTGCTCTGGGCGCGTGTGCAACAGCAGGCCACCATCACGGCGGCCATGGTCAAGGATGCCGAGCAGGTGTCGGGACTGGACTTCTCGGAGGAGCAGCGGGAGTCCATCGTGCGCGGCCTCAACCGGGACCTGCGGTCGTACGAGGCGCTCCGCGCCATGACCATCCCGAACGACGTGCCGTTCCCCATGGTGTTCGATCCGGTAGTGCCGGGCACCGAGCCGCCGTCGGGGAAGAGCGAGCTCCGGACCAGCGACCCGGGGCGCGTGCGGCGGCCCGACGACCTGGAGAAGGTGGCGTTCTGGCCGGTGACGAAGCTGGCCGCGCTTGTGCGCACGAAGCAGGTCCGGTCGGAGGAGCTGACGGAGATGTACCTGGACCGGCTGAAGCGACACGGACCGACGATCAACTGCATCGTGAACCTGACGGAGGAGCGTGCGTTGGCGCAGGCGCGCCAGGCGGACGCGGATATCAAGGCCGGGCACTATCGCGGCCCGCTGCACGGCATCCCGTGGGGCGCCAAGGACCTGCTGGCGGTGAAGGGCTACCCCACGACGTGGGGCGCGAAGCCGTACGAGCACCAGGTCATTGATGAGGACGCCGCCGTCGTGAAGCGCCTGGACGCCGCCGGCGCCGTGCTCATTGCCAAGCTGACGCTGGGCGCCCTGGCCAACGGCGACAAGTGGTTCGGCGGCCAGACGAAGAACCCGTGGAACCTGGAGCAGGGCTCCAGCGGCTCGTCGGCCGGGCCCGCGTCGGCCACCGTCGCGGGGCTGGTGGGCTTCAGCGTGGGCAGCGAGACGCTGGGCTCCATCGTGTCGCCGTCCACGCGCTGCGGCGCCACTGGGCTTCGGCCCAGCTACGGCCGCGTGCCGCGCACCGGCGCCATGGTGCTGTCCTGGAGCATGGACAAGCTGGGGCCGCTGTGCCGGAGCGTCGAGGACTGCGCCTTGGTGCTGGCCGCCATCAACGGCCCGGACGGCTACGACCGCTCCGTCTACGACGTGCCGTTCCGCTGGGACGCACGGGCGGGGCTCAAGGGCCTGCGCGTCGGCTACTTCAAGGAAGGGTTCGACAACGACCGCCGCAACAAGGCCCTCGATCAGGCGGCACTCGAGGTCGTGCGCACGCAGGCGGGCACCCTCGTCCCGTTCGCCATGCCCGACGACCTGCCGGTCAACGCGCTGCGCATCATCCTGGATGCCGAGGCCGCCGCCGCATTCGACGACCTGACCCTGAGCGGACGCGTCGACGAGCTGGTCGACTCGTCGTGGCCGCGGACGTTCCGGCAGGCCCGCTTCACGCCTGCCGTCGAGTACATCGAGGCGAGCCGCGTCCGAGCCCTGCTCATGCAGAAGATGCACGATGCCATGCGCGACGTGGACGTCTTCGTCACGCCGTCGTTCGCCGGCAGCGTCCTGCTCACCACCAACCTCACGGGCCACCCCACGGTCGTGCTGCCCGACGGCTTCACCGACCGCGGTACGCCTGTTAGCATCTCGTTCATCGGCAAGCTCTGGAACGAGGCCGCCGCCCTCGCCGTGGCGAAGGCGTACCAGGA
>JARRJS010000216.1:0-3564 GCA_037388885.1 Gemmatimonadota bacterium | reverse complement strand
GACCAAAAAGATCACGCCGGACGGCGTGACGACGACCTACTCCCTCGATCCCGGCAACGGCGCCATCCTCTCCAAAACCGAGACGGGGGGCGCCCTGAGCCGCACCGAATCCTACAGTTACGACGCCGCGGGCGACCTGCTGACGAAGACCGATGCTCTCAGCCATACCACCGCCTACAGCGGCTACGACGCCCTCGGGAATGCCTGGACCCTCACCGATCCCCTGGGCAACGTAGTCACCCGCGTCTACGATGCCAAGGGACGCAAGGTTCGGGAAAGCAGCAGCCAGGGCCGGACCGAAACCTGGACCTACGATGCGCTCGACCGAGTGATCGAACACCGAGTCGTGGACGGGCGGGGTGCGACGGACGCCTTCACCGAGACCTGGGACTACAGTCCTGCGGGCCTTCTTTTGACCCACGGCGACAGCACCGGTCTGAAAGAAACTTATACCTACGACGCCGCCGGACGGAAGACTCAGAAAGTTGTTGAAACGGGCGGTGGCTCCGCCTACACGACGTCATGGCAATACGACGCCGCCGGCCGGGTGAACCAGCGAATCGATCCGGACGGCAGCGTGCACACCTTCACATACGACGCCTGCGGGCGCCTCCTCGAAGAGGACGTGAACGGCGCACTCCTCAAGAAAATGACGTACGACGCCGCAGGCAACGTGCTGACACGCATGGATTACCGGCATCACACCACGCAGTATCAGTACGACAACCTGTACCGGAAGATCAAGCAGATCGCGCCACAGGTGACCGGCCCGAACGGACCTGTCACCCCCACGCGCACCTGGACCTACGACCCCATGGGAAAGATCACCAGCAAGACGGACCCCATGGGCAATACGCACACCTACCGCTACGACGGGCTGCGGCGTGTCAAGGAAGAAGATCTCCCGCTGGGCCACAAGATCCTGCGCACCTTCGACTTGCTCGATCAGCCCCTGCAGGTGGACCACGAGCCGCAGGGAATGGTCGTCCAGCGGCAATACGACGCACTGGGCCGCGTTACCCAGGAAACCAAGACCTACCCCAGCGGCGCGAAGACCGTGAAGGCGGTGACCCAGACCGTGTACGACGACCGTGCGGGAACGATGACGGTGACCGATCCGCTCGGACACGTCAGCGTGACGCATCTCGATTCGCTTGGCCACGCGATGCGCATGACCATCGCCCCGTCGGGTCTTGCCCTGACACGCCGCTTCCACTACAACGGCCACGGCAAGGTGAGCAAAACCATCGATCCCAACGGCCACGCGACGACCACCGTCTGGGACGGCCTGGACCGCAAGATCGAGGTGGACAGCCCGCCGCTCCAGGTGGACGGAGGCGGCGTCGCACCCGCCGTGACCAGGTGGACCTACGATTTCGCGAACCGGGTCCTGTCCAAGACCGATCCGCGGGGTGTCAAAACCGTTCACACCTACGACGCCTTTGGCCGCGAGCTGGCCCGTCAAATCGCGGGACAGCGGGTGCGGTCCTGGACCTACAACGACACCGCCGAGCCCGCCGTTGTTGAAACCGACGGCAACGGTAACACGATCCAGCACGATTTGGATGCCCTCGGCCGCGAAGTGAAGGCCACCGATCAGGAGGGCCATGCCACGCAAATGGTCTACGATGCCGACGGGCGCATGGTGCAAACCTCCGACCGCCTGGGCCGCGTGGTACGCACCGGCTACGATGCTCTCGGCCGGAAGACCGGAACGACCTGGGTCGGCGGCGCCTCCGGCACGGGGACCGACCTCACCGAGTCGGTCGTCTACAACGACGCCGCCCGTACGGTCACCACCACCGACCGGGCCGGCGTCACGCACACCAAGGCCTACGACGGCGCCGGGCGGTTGGTCAGCGTGACGATCGCCGACGGAAGCAACAGCCTGACGACGAAGAAGCAGGTCTTCGATCTTCTGGGACAGCGGGTGTCGGTCACCGACGCCAACGGCAACACGACGGCCTACACCTACGACGCCGCGGGCCGCAAGACGAAAGCGACGGCGCCGGACGGGGCCGAAACGCACTACGGCTACGACGCCATGGCCCACGTGACGTCCGTGACCGACTGCGAAGGCCGGGTCGTTGAAACGCGGACGTACGACGACGGGTACCGCCTCACGGCCAAGAGCGACGGGGTGGGCGACACGACGAGCTACGGCTACGACCTGGCGGGGGAGAAGACGTCCGTCACCGACCCGCTGGGCAACGCCGCCCACTTCACCTATGACGCCCGAGGGCGTCTCACGAAGGTCGTGGACGCTCTGGGCCGCACCACCACCTACGCCTACGACGGCAACGACAACAAGACCGGGATCACGGAATCGGGCGGTCTGACCACGGAAATGAGCTATTCGCCCACCAACCGCCTCGTCAAGAAGGTGGTGGGCGGCAGCCGGGTGACAGAGTATCGCTATGACGCGGAAGGCAACCGCACCGGTCTCACCGACCCGAAGGGGCAGGTCTTCAGCTACGCCTACGACGCCCTCGGGCGCGAAACCCACGCGGACTACCCCGTGGGGTCCTCCCCGCCGGCCGGCGTCTTGAAGGCCATCGACCGCACCTACGATCCCATGGACCGTCCCGTCAAGGTCACCGAAACGCTCACGGCGGCGGGTGGGACCACCGCCTCGCGCACGCGCACGCTGGCCTACGACTACCTGGGCCGCCAGACGGCGGAAACGGACGCCTTGACCGCGGCGGGCCCGGGCGCGCAGAGCGTTGAAGCGTCGCTCGCCATGACCTACGACGCCAACGGCAACCGCACGTCCACGACGGCGACGCTGCCGGGCGGCCAGGCGAAGGCGACGCACTACACCTACGATTCCCGCAACCGCCTGGCCACCGTCACCGGGGCCGCGGGCACGACCACCTACCGCTACTTCTGTTTCGGAAGCAAGGTGAAGAGCGTCACGCGCCCGGACGGCTCCATCGAGACCGACACCTACGACGGGGCGGACCGTCTGACGGACAAGACGGCGACGGACGATTCGGGCGGCAACATCGTCTCCTACGGCTATACCTACGACGCCGCCGGCCGCCGCACGGGGCAGACCGAGCGCCACGGCGGCGGGAAGGACGAAACCACGTCCTACGCCTACGATGCGGCGGGCCAGCTCGTCGAGGTGGTCTACCCGGGCGGCAAGACGGCGTCCTACAGCTATGACGACGCCGGCAACCGCACCACGGAAACCGTCCGCGACGGCTCGGGCATGGCCCTTCACGGCAAGACCTACACCTACGACACCTTCAACCAGCTCTCCGCCATCGACGATTCGGTCACCGGCACGAGAACCGCCTACGCCTTCGACGCCGACGGCAACCAGGTCTCGAAGACCGTCACGCCGGGCGGCGGCACCGCCACCGAGACGGACTTCAGCTACACCTCGCGCGACCGCCTGGCCGAGGTGAAAAAGGACGGCACCGTTGCCGCGTCCTTCCAATACGACGACGCGGGGAGGCGCATCCGCAAAAACAGCGCCAGCGAAGGCAGCGCCTTCGCCGTCTGGGACGGACGGAGCCTCGTCGCCGAAACCGACGTCGCCACCGGCGGCGTACTCAG
>JARRJS010000215.1:0-3585 GCA_037388885.1 Gemmatimonadota bacterium | reverse complement strand
TGGACCGCGGGTATGAGGGGGGTGGCTACAGAGAGGCGATGCAGGAGGCCGCCCAGGTGCTTGCGGGCCGATCGGGTCTTCCGAACGCAGACCCCATCGATGCGGCGGTCGACTACCTCGCTGCCGGGGACACGGGCCGCGCTCTAGAGTCTCTGGAGCAGGCCTACCAACGACACGATCCGAACCTGCCGTACGTCGCGGCCATGCCGATGTTTGATGCGGTCCGCGGCGATCAGCGGTTCCGGGACCTGTTGCGCAGGATGGGCTTGGCGGAGTCGGAGTAGCCGCTGAGATACGCTCCACGCTTCACAAGGCGGGGTGGCCGGCCGGTCCCGCAGTGGGTGGGCACACATCCTGCCCTCAAAAGCGTAACCCTCCGTCTCTTCACCGGGGAGGCACCCATGTATCCGCACGGCCGTCCCTTGCACCGCCGCGATTTCCTGCGCACCACCGCTGCCGGTCTCGTCGTGCTGCCGCACGTCGGGCTGGGGCGATTCGTCCCGACGGTTGCCCCGCGAAAGGCGCGGATCGCCCTGGTCCGCACATCCGACCGGAAGGCGGGCGTGACGCAGTCTCTCAAGCTGCTGGACCTGACGGCGGTGAACGGCAAACGGGTCGTGCTGAAGCCCAACTTCAACACGGCGGACCCCACGCCGGGCTCCACGCACAACGACACGCTGAGCCAGCTGGTGCGTGAGCTCCAGGAACGCGGGGCACGCAGCATCACGCTGGGCGAGTCCAGTGGCCCGCCGGACACACAGCAGGTAATGGAGAAGAAGGGCACGTTCGACCTGGCCCACGACCTGGGCTTCGACGTGGTGAACTACGACGAGATCCCCGAGGCCGACTGGGTGCAGTTCGGGCCGTCGGGCACCCACTGGCCGGACGGTTTCTGGCTGCCCCGTCGTGTGGTGGACGCCGAGTACAACGTGTCGACCTGCTGCCTGAAGACGCACGCGTACGGCGGCGTGTTCACCATGTCGCTGAAGCTGTCGGTAGGCCTGACGCCCGAGCCGACGCGCCGCGGTATGCATCGCTCGCCGGACATGCGCCGCATGATCGCGGAGCTGAACACGGGCTACCGGCCGCAGCTCATCGTGCTGGACGGCGTGGACGCGTTTACCGACGGCGGCCCGTCCCGGGGCGAGCTGAAGCACGGCAACATCGTCCTCGCCGGCGACGACCGCGTGGCCATCGACGCTGTGGGCCTCGCCGTCCTCAAGGACCTCGGCGCCAACGACGCCATCATGGGCCGCAAGATCTTCGAGCAGGAACAGATGGCGCGCGCCGTCGAGCTGGGGCTGGGGATTACGGGCCCCGACCAGATAGAGTTCATCACGCCGGATGCCGGGAGCCGGGCCTACGCGGACCGGCTGACCTCCGTCCTGGCGAACGGTTGAGGTATCTGCGCCGTAAGATGGGAAGCGCAAAACCGTCCACACGTGACCCTGCCCGACCGGTTGGGGGTCACTTTTCGTCGCCTGGAGCCCAAAACCGTCCAGACGTGACCATGGAAGAATGACGTATGGACGGTTTTGTGCGCTCAGCGCACAATAATGACCACGAACCCGATCCGGACGTGTCCTGTGACGGGTTTTGGGCTCTCGAGGACCCCGGATTCCCAGATGGGCCCGGTGGGCGATGAGCCGGGGCGTGAGCTCGTGCTCCGATCTCTCTACTCCTTCGCGCCCTCCGTGTCGAGCCCTCCGTGTCGCGCCCTCCGTGTCCCGGTGTTCCGGAAGTTCTCTCGCCCGTCACCTTGCGTTCGCGCCCGTGTCCCGGATATTCCCAGTGAACCCGCCGGGCGCCGATCGCCCGGCACAGTCCCCGAAAACTCAGGACACACCCCATGAGAGCGGCCGCCCCTCGGATCGCCGGTTTTCTCGCGTTCCTCGCGTTCCTCGCCGTGCCCGCAGTCGCCGAATCGCCGGCCCTCGCCACGAACCCGGCCCTCGCGGCGACCCCGGCTCCCGCGGCGAACCCGGCCCTCGCGGCGAACCCGGCCCCCGCCGCGAACCCGGTCCCCGCCGCGAACCCGGCCCTTGCCACGAACCCGGCCCTTGCGGCGAACCCGGCTCGTACCGGGAACGTGACCGGTGCGGCGAACCCCGCGCCCGCCGCGACCCCGGCGGCCGACACCGCCCCCGCCCCCTTCCGCGCTCTGCGCTGGCGGCTCATCGGCCCGTTCCGCGGCGGTCGGGTGGACGCGGTGGCGGGCGACCCGGTGGACCCGCGCACGTTCTATTTCGGCGCGGTGGATGGTGGGGTGTGGAAGACGTACGACGCGGGCATGAGCTGGGAGAACGTGAGCGATGAAGCCGGCATCGGCGGCGTGGGCGCGGTGGCCGTCGCACCGTCCGACCCCAACGTCGTGTACGTGGGCGGGGGCGAGTCGGACCCGCGGGAGGACATCACGTACGGTGAAGGGCTGTACAAGTCGACGGACGGCGGAGAGACCTGGCGCAACATGGGGCTCACCGACACGCGCCACATCTCCGATATCGAGGTGGACCCCACCGACCCGGGTCGGGTGTACGTGGCCGCGCTGGGGCACGCGTTCGGGCCCAACGCCGAGCGCGGCGTGTTCCGCTCGGAGGACGGCGGCGCCACGTGGCAGAAGGTGCTGTTCCTGAACGACAGCACGGGCGCCATCGACCTGTCCATGGACCCCGCCAACCCGCGGGTGATCTTCGCCGCCATGTGGAAGTTCCAGCGCATGCCGTGGGGCTTCAGCGCGGGCGGCGGCCAGAGCGGTCTGTGGAAGACGACGGACGGCGGCGACCACTGGACGGACCTCAGGGACGCCCCCGGCATGCCGGCGGGGCCGTTCGGCCGCATCGGCGTGTCCGTGTCGCCGGCGGATGGCGACGTCGTCTACGCCAGCATCGAGGCGCCGGACTCCACCGGCGGCATCTTCCGCTCGGACGACGCCGGCAAGTCCTGGCACCGGGTGAGCGCCGACCCGCAGTGGGGCGTCCGGCCCTGGTACTTCTCCGGCGTCACCGCGGACCCCGATGACGCCGACGGCGTCTGGGTGCTGAACCTGGGCACGTACCACTCCATCGACGGGGGCCACACGTTTTCCCGCGTACGCGCGCCCCACGGCGACGACCACATCCTGTGGATCGACCCCAACGACGCCGACCGCATGATCGAGGGCAACGACGGCGGCGCCACCATCAGCATGGACGGGGGCGACACCTGGAGCACCCAGGACAACCAGCCCACGGCCCAGTTCTACCACGTCATCACCGACGACCGCTGGCCGTACTGGATCTACGGCGCGCAGCAGGACAACAGCACGGTCTGCATCGTGAGCCGGAGCGACAACGGCGCCATCACGACGTCCGACTGGCACGACATCGGCGGAGGCGAGGCGGGCTACATCGCGCCCAAGCCGGGAGCGCCGGACACCGTGTTCGCGGGCAACTACATGGGCACGCTGACGCGCTGGACGGCGGCCACCGGCCAGAGCCGCGACGTGTCCGTGTGGCTGAACAACTACGACGGCTACGCAGTGGGGGACGTGCCGTACCGCTTCCAGTGGACGTTCCCCATCGTGTTCTCGCCCCACGACCGGAACAC
>JARRJS010000214.1:0-3727 GCA_037388885.1 Gemmatimonadota bacterium | reverse complement strand
GCCCCGGTGTCCATCACGTCCCGGGCCGCCATGATCACCTGGCCTTCGCCGCAGCCGCCACCGATGGTGCCCACCAGCGTGCCGTCCGACGCGATGAGCATTTTGGAGCCGGCGCCCCGTGGTGTCGAGCCCCGGACGGCGACGACGGTGGCGAGGACGGCCGCTTCTCCCGCCTCGATAGCGTCAAGCACGGCCGAATAGACGAGGGCGTCAGGGTCGGTCGTCGGGCTTTGCCCGATGACCGACGACCGTTGTTCGTTCGTCGTCGCCGCGGGTTCGCGGGGTGCGGTACCTTCCGGCGGGGCCGGCTTCGCATCGGGCGCTGCGCGTTGCGTCGTCGGTTCGTGCGCCGAGCGGGGTTCCGGCGTACCCGAGGAAGTTGGCGCCTGGCCTGGCTCGCCGCTCCCGCCGCGAACCGACGACGGTCGACGGTCGACGGTCGTCGATCGCGGCGGCGCCGGCGCTACCAACCGGTCCAGCACCCGCTCCTTGCCGGCGAGCGATGCGCTGGCCCCGTCCGTGACCCGCCGCCGCACCGCGACGAGCTCGGCGGCGATGGAGACGGCGATCTCCTCGGGCGTCTCGGCGCCGATGTCGAGACCGATGGGTGAGTGGACGGCGGCGAGACGCTCCCGCGGGATGCCGGCCTTCTGCAGCGACTCGAACGTGGCGCGCACCCGCCGGCGGCTGCCGACCATGCCCAGGTAGGCCAGCGGCCGGTCGGCTTCCATGAGCTGGCGCAGGCAGTCGTAGTCGTAGCGGTGGGCGCGGGTCACGAGCACGACGTAGGTACGCGGGCCCAGGGCGAGTCCGGTGAACGGGTCGGCGAAGTCGACGCGGCGCACATCGGCGGCGTCGGGGAAGCGCTCGGTGGTGGCGAATTCCTCGCGGTCGTCCAGCACGACGACGCGGAACCCCAGGAGCATGCCCAGGCGGGCGAGGGGCATGGCGATGTGGCCGGCGCCCACGATGACCAGGTCCTCGACGGCCTGGTGGGGCTCGGCGTAGAGCGTCACATCGTCCGCCCCCTCGACCTGCTCGCTGGCCGCGGCACCGTCGTCCAGCACCCGGCGGGCCAGCGCGATGGCCGCATGCTGCACGGTGTCGTCGCCGAGCCGTCCCTGTACGCGGCCGTCCTCGTACACGAGCAGTCGTTCGGGTCCGAGCACGGCCTGTACGACCGCCACCGCGGGTCCGCCCAGTCGCGCGTCGAGCGCGGTGCGGGCGGCGTCCCGGATCGTGGCGAGGCCGTCGTTGTCGTTCATGATGGCGTGCCGCCGAGGTGGCGTCGCAGGTCGTCGGGGGTATCGATGTCGCTCAGCACGCCGGGGTCGTCCACGTCGACATCCAGCAGCTCATCGGCGTGGCGCCCCAGCACTTCCTGTGCACCCTCCGAGAGCGGGCCCTTCAGTTCGGAGAAAAGCGACCGGGCGAACAGGGCCGGGTGGCCGGACTTTCCGCGAAAGCGTGCCCGCACGGCCGGGTGGCCGGTGTCGGCGAACGCGCGGATGAGTGCGCTCACCGTGTCCGTCCGGATGAGCGGGTGGTCGACGGGCAGGACCAGAATGGCGTCAGCGTTGTCGGCGGCGGCCAGGGCGAGGCGGAGGGAGTCGATCTGCTCCGACTCCGGCTCGGCGTTCAGCACGACGCGTGCGCCCGCACTTTCGGCCTGGCGCGCCGCTTCCGTGGCATCGGCCGCGGTCACGGCGAAGACGGGCCGGCAGCCGCCGTGGACCAGCGTGGCGACCGCGTGGCTGATGAACGATTCACCGCCGACCTGCAGCAGCGGCTTGGGCTGGCCCATGCGTCGCGACCGGCCCGCAGCCAGCACCACGCCGGCGACGGTGGGGCCGGCTCCGGCGTCGTCGTGTTTGGCTTCGGACTGTGACATGACGAGTCGGTCGAGTTCAACGTGCAAGCGAATAAAGATGGCGGGGAAGCGTCGCGAGCGTCAATGCAGGGTGCCGACCTCGGATCCGCGCCCCGCCGCGCGGGCAGCCGTCAATGGCGCGCTTGACCCTTCCACTTCGGCCCGGTTACAGTTTCAACATGGTACAGACGGTGTCTCTCCACGTGAACGGCGACCGTCGCCAGGTCGGCGTTCCGACTCACTACACGCTTCTGGAGACGCTCCGCTACGGGCTCGGACTCACAGGCTCGAAGCAGGGGTGCGACAAGGGCGACTGCGGCGCGTGCACGGTCCTGGTGGACGGCGAGCCCGTGCTGTCCTGCATCACACCGGTGTGGGAAGCGGAGGGCAAGCACGTTCTCACCGTCGAAGGCATGGCCAAACCGGGCCACCCCCACCCGCTCCAGCAGGCGTTCGACGACTGCGGCGCTGCACAGTGCGGCTTCTGCACGCCCGGCATCCTCGCCTCCGCCAACGCCCTCCTCATGAAGAACGCCGACCCCACGCGCGACGAGATCAAGGCCGCGCTGTCCGGCAACCTGTGCCGCTGCACGGGCTACACGAAGATCCTCGAGGCGGTCGCGCTGGCGGGGCAGCGGATCCGGGAGGGACAGACATCGAAAGGGCGCACGGGCACTGCGGGATGATCGGCGTCCTCGCGCGACCGCAGGACGGCCGGCGGGACGTTCATCGGTGCGCCACAAGGGTGGCCCGCCGGCCTAGGACGCGGCCTGCGGCCGCTAGGACGGCCGGCGGGAGAGGTCCAGGCGCCGAAACGTCTCCGGGCCGCCGGCCTAGGACGCGCCGCTTCGCGGCGCTAGGTGGGCGAGGCCACGTTCGCGGCGCGATCGGCGTCCCCGGTGGGGGCAGGGTGGGGCAGGCGGAGTCCGGCGTGCCGGCGAAGGTCCGGACGCCGGCCGGACCAAACCTAGCCGGCGAAGCCGGCATCCTAGCGAGCGAAGCGAGCGTCCCAACGGAGCGACCGCGAAGTGTCCTGAATCCTGGCGAAGCCGAAAGCGGAGTGTCCTGAGCGCCGCGAAGCGGCGCGTCCTGGCGAGCCCCGAAGCAGCGCGACCTGCGCGAGCCGAAAATGTTGCCGGAAGAGCTAACCAAGATCCAAGCCCGGAACTCAAAGAAACCCGCGGACGCGGGCGCAGTCATAGGCTCACGCCTGGGAAAGGTGGACGGGATCGCCAAGTCCACGGGGCGAGCCCTCTACACGGACGACATCGCGCTGCCGGGGATGCTGCACGGGCGCATCCTGCGCTCGCCGCACGCCCATGCGCGCATCCTGTCCATCGATACCTCTGAGGCGGAGGCGATGGAGGGGGTGCACGCCGTGGTCACCGGCCCCGACATGCCGGAGAAGTACTGCATCATCCCGTGGACGCGGGACGAGCAGGCGCTGTGCACGGACCGGGTACGCTTTATCGGCGACGCGGTGGCCGCCGTGGCGGCGGTGGACGAGGACACGGCCATTCAGGCGCTGGACCGGATCCGGGTGCTGTACGAGCCGCTGCCGTCGTTCCTGGATCCCCGGCGGTCGCTGGAGAACCCGGACGACGATCCACCCGTCCACGAGCCCACCAAGCCGGGCCGGAACGGCAACGTCACCAAGCGCGTGCACCTGGAATTCGGCGAGGTGGACGCGAGGATGTACGCCTCGGAAGTCGTCGTGGAGGGCGACTACTACTTCGAGGGCACGACGCACGCGCCTATCGAGCCCCACTGCGCCATCGGCTACTACGACCCGGCGGGCAAGCTGACCGTCTGGTCCTCGACGCAGGTGCCCCACTACCTGCACCGGGAGCTGGCCCG
>JARRJS010000213.1:0-6803 GCA_037388885.1 Gemmatimonadota bacterium | reverse complement strand
GCGCCGGCCGCCGCAACCGCCAGCGCGATGCCGAAGTCGGCCACGCTGGCGTGACCCGACTCCAGCAGGATGTTCTCGGGCTTGATGTCGCGATGCACGATCCCGTGGCTGTGGGCGTAGCCGAGGGCGTCGGCGACTTCGCGGGTGATGGTGACGGCTTCGTCGATGGGCAGCTGGTGCTCGCGGTCCAGCCGCTGCCGCAACGATTCGCCCTCCACGAACGGCATCACGTAATAGAGGAATCCCGCCGCCTCGCCCGAGTCGTGGAGCGGAAGGATGTGCGGGTGGGTCAGGTTGGCGGTGACCCGGATCTCCTGGAGGAACCGCTCGGAGCCCAGAACGGCGGCCAGCTCGGGTCGCAGCACCTTGATGGCCACCTTGCGGGCATGCCGGCGGTCCTCGGCCAGGTAGACCGTGGCCATGCCTCCGCGACCCAGCTCCCGCTCGATGCGGTACCGATCCGTGAGTGCGGCTTCGAATTGCGCGAGCGCGTCGTCCAATAGCGCCGCTCCTTTGATCCCCGGGTACCGTCGGAGGGATGGGAAATCCAAACACCGGTCCGACCGCTTGCGTTAGCATGTGCGGAGGCGGATCGGCAGGGCAAGGGTGATGGTGGACGGCGGACGGCGCTCGGGAGCACCACCAGGCGATACTTGTAACCCCGAGCTGCCGGCTGCGCATGCGACTACCCTGCACAAGTGGATGGGCGGAAGCGCTTCACGTGGCTCGTTGCTTGAACGCACGCAACACCAGGATCAGCGCGGCGACGGCGATCACTCCGCCGACCATCCAGACCCAGCGACTGCCCGTGGCCCCGGGCCCGGCGTTGCCCGCCACCACGGTCGGCGGCGGCGTCTTGTCGTCGACCTTCCACCGGACCGACGCCTGGCCCGCCCGGGCGGCAGACCGGAAATGTGGCGGGCCAGGTCGTCGAGCGTGATCTGCCGCCCGTCCACCGAGGGAACGGCCACATCCGCCGGCAGATACTTCGACACCGGATCGTCCGGCGCCACTTCACCCCGGCCGGCCATCTCCGCGAGCAGCGTCCCGGTGAACGTCATGGTAAGGTCGCCGATCTCGAACCGGGAACCCGGTTCCATGGCGGCGTCGGGACCTGCCCTGCCCCACGCGACGATCTTCTGCGTGCCGTCCGCTTCCAGGGCGCCGAGGACGATCCCGGGCGTTTCCCCGTCCTCCACGATGTATCGGAGCATGTACGCCAGCTGGCCCTCGGTGGGGACGTGCTGGCCTGCCGCGGCACGGGGGTGGAGGGTGCAGAATACCAGTGCGACGAGTGCCAGTGGTGTGTGGGCGGTTGTTGTCTTCATCGTCATGTGAGAATGGAAGGCTCCCTCCGTTCAGCCGGTCCGGCCTCAACCCGCTCGTATCCCGTATCCCGCGAGCTTCCCGTCGGCAGTGAGGGCGATGGTGACGTTCAGGATCCGCCCGCTCTCGAAGGTCACGCGGTAGGTGTAGGCCGTGATCCCGTCGGCCTCCCGCTTGCCCTTGTAGACCCAGCTCTTCGGAGCACCCAGTGTCTCGAGGTGCGCCGCCGATCGTCGCAGCACCGCCGGCGTGAATGCCTTGTCCACCGCCGGCGTGACGCGGCTCCGATCGAACTTCCCGCTGAGGAGGCTCTGCCACCACTCCCGGGCGAGCTTCGTGATGGCGGGATCCTCGCCGGGCGCCGCGGTCTCCTGTGCGGCGGCGATCTCCGGGTTCAGGGCGTAGAACGCGGCGCTGGCGATGGGCAAGGCGCCACCGCCGCGCTGATTCACCAGCACGATGATCCGCTCGCCGAGATCCGGGAACGTCTCGTTCACGCTGGCGAACCCGCTGGTGCCACCGGTGTGGTACACGCGTGCCTGTCCCGCCTGCGTGTTGACGAACCAGCCGAAGCCGTAGCCGGTGGGTGAGCCGTCGGCCAGGGTGCCGGGCGTGGTGGCGATCTTCACGTGCTCCGGCGACACGATACGGCCGGCGAAGAACGCGTCGTCCCACTTCGACAGGTCGCCGACGGTGGACACGATGGCGCCGGCGGCCCCGGGCCACTTCCCCG
Organism: Gemmatimonadota bacterium; assembly: GCA_037388885.1. Classification (GTDB taxonomy): domain Bacteria; phylum Gemmatimonadota; class Gemmatimonadetes; order Longimicrobiales; family RSA9; genus JARRJS01. Next base: position 4,744 of record JARRJS010000213.1, on the reverse strand, counting down.
GGGTGGGCATCGCGACGGGTCTTTCGTTCCGCCTCTCGTAGCCCGTGGCCATGTCCAGCAACCCGAATTCGTGGTCGGTGAAGGTGGAGTGCGTCATCCCGGCGGGCTGGAAGATGTGCGTGCGGATGTACTGCTCCCACGGCATCCCCGACGCCACCTCGACCACCCGGCCCAGGAGAAAATAGTTCGAGTTGCTGTACTTCCACTTCGTCCCCGGCTTGAACTCCAGCGGCTTGTCGCGGATCAGCTCGAGGACGCCGTCGAGGCCGCCGTCGTGGGTCTCGGCGTATTTCGCGAATCCGGCCGCGGTGTAGTTCGGGATGCCGGAGACCTGCCAGAGGAGCTGCCGCAAGGAGATGCCAGCTCCCGCCGCGTATTCGGGCACGAACTTCCCGAGGGTGTCGTCGAGGGAGAGCTTCTCTTGCTCCACGAGCTGCAGGACGGCGGCAGCCGTGAACTGCTTGGTGATGGAGCCGATCTCGAAGCGCGTGTCGACGTCCACCGGAGCCTGGTCGTCGACCTTGCGGACGCCGAAGCCCCGGTCGAGAAGCACCTGGCCGTTCCGCATGACCAGGACCTGGGCGCCCGGCGTGCCGGCGGCCTTCACGGCGCCCTCGACGGCCGAGACGAGGGCGGCGTGGACGGAGTCGTCGGTCTGCGCGGCCGCCGCGGCTCGGGCCGGGGCCTGGGCCTGGGCGGCGATCGTGGCACCCTTGGCGGCTCCCGAGGTGAGGGCGCCGGAGAGGGGATGCGCGCCGTCCACCCGGACCACATGCGAGTCCTGGTTCGGCAGCGCGTAGCCGAGCACGGAGCCATCGTCCGACACGCGCACGTGGGCCTCGATGTCGCCGTACACCACGTCGGCGGAGTCGGCGGCGGTCCATCGGACGATGGCGGGGCCGGTCCGGCCATTCCCCATGTTGAAAACGGGAACGGTGTCGGTCTGGCCACCCACGGCTTTCGCATGCCGGAGCACCTGTTCAAGGGCGATGCTGGAAGGCGCGATGAAGGGGAAGGCGCGATGAAGGGAACGGCCCCCGGGCGAGTCGGCAGCGTCAGGGTCCGGTTGACCGCGCCTTTCATCCGGACGTCGGCCGAGTTTCCCTCGAAGGTCAGGTCAACGACCTGGAAGGGCCCGGCACCGGGCTCCGCCAATCGATACACCGAGTCCTGCATGCTCGCGGGGCGTCCGTCGGACCCGAGCTCGATAGTGAAGCGCCAACGCCTGCTGTTGGGCAGGTAGACCATGTCGCCCGCGACGCTGGTGGGCGTGCGTCGCACGACCTCGCTGGCGACGGTGTCCCCGCGCGAAATTGTCAGGAAGGTGTATGGGCCCGGCTCCTGTGCGGTGGAGGCGGCGGCCAACGTGAGTGACAATCCGAGAACGAACAGAAACCTTCGCATCATGACCTTACATGTTCCTTTCCAGGACCTGGCCGAGTACGGCGGCGGCCGGGAGCACAGTGTTCCTTCCCGCCTGCGCCTGTCATACTCCTCGTACGTCAGCACCTCCCGCACGTACACCCTGCGGGAATCACACTGCATATCGACGACCAGTCGGTACTTGTTGCCCCCCACGTTGAAAGTTGATTAGCTGAAAGGCCCGGAGCTCCGCAAGCGAAATCGCAACGCGTTTTGTTCATCTCAGCAGATCAACAGGTGAATCGCATGAATCCCGAGGTCGATGCCTTCCTGGACAAAGCCGGGAAGTGGCAGCAGGAGATGAAGCAGTTGAGAACGATCGTGCTCGATTGCGGGCTCACGGAAGAGCTGAAGTGGCGTCAGCCATGCTACACGTTTCAGAGGGGCAACGTCGTCATCATCAGCCCGTTCAAGGAGTACTGTGCCCTCGGGTTCTTCAAGGGTGTGTTGCTGAAGGATGCCGTTGGCCTTCTGGTCGCACCCGGGAAACATTCGCAGTCGCAGCGCCAGATCCGGTTCACCAATGTCCGGGAAATCGTTGAGATGGCCCCCGTCCTGAAAGCCTACATCCGTGAAGCCATGGAGGTGGAAAAGGCCGGACTGAAGGTGAAGCGCAGGAAGACTTCGGAATACACCATCCCCGAAGAGTTTCAGAAGAAGCTGGACGAGCTGCCCGCCCTGAAGACCGCGTTCGAAGCACTGACGCCGGGCCGGCAGAGAGCGTACGTCCTGTATTTTTCCGCGGCCAAGCAGTCGAAGACCCGGGCGTCGCGGGTCGAAAAGTGGATGCAGCACATTCTCGACGGCAAGGGAATGAACGACCGGTAGCTCCTGCCCCATCCGCGTTCCGGCTCCGCACCCCACACGCCGCCCCATTCACCAACCAGGAGGCCACAGCATCCGTGTCCGGCGATGTCGTGGCGCGCCCAGCTCGCCGTGCGTCGAACGGCGGAAACGTCGTGGCATGGAGGAACTTCGATCATTGGTAGAACGTCCCATCCGCGAACGTGCTAGAGGGTGGATGGGCGCGTGCTCGTTCCTACCGGCGTGCGCGTTGAGCGCGGCGCCGGGCGAAGCTCCGGCCGGCGGAGGTGGAACAAAGGAGGAGTGACCATGACGACCACGCACACGTGCCGGGCGGTCGCCGTCATCCTGTGCACCGCAGGCGCGTTCGCCTGCGCGGGTGACGCGACAGCGCCGGAGCCAACGACATTCGAGGACAGTCTGGAAGCCGCTCTCGATAGCGGCTTCGCGCAGACCAGTGGGAAGGGGTTCTCCGTTGCGGTCCTGGTGTCGGGACGGCCCATGTGGACCGGTGCGCGCGGGGTCTCGCACGGGACGGTGGCCATTACGCCCGCCAGCGTCTTCGCCGCCGGCAGCATCACCAAGACGTTCACGTCCCTGACGATCCTGCGGCTGGCGGAAGAGGGTATGCTGTCCCTGGACGATTCGCTGTTCCGTTGGCTCCCGAGCTATCCCTACGTCGACAGCACCATCACGATCCGTCAGCTCCTCAACCACACGAGCGGCCTCTCGGACTTCACCGATGCCCAGGGCTGGCTCATCCCGTTACTGGAGGAGCCGAATCGCGTCTGGAGCATGGAGGAGTGGTTTCTCGCGACCATCCAACCTCCGTACTTTGCGAAGGGCACGTCCTGGTCCTACTCCACCTCCGGTTACCTCCTGTTGCGGATGATCATCGAGCGGGCGACGGGGAGCACGGTGGCGGCGCAGTATCACAGGTACGTGATCGACCCCCTGAGCCTTCACGACACCTACGTGTGTCCGGATGACTCGCTCCCCGCCACCGTGGCCCACGGCTGGCTCGACATCACGGGCGACGGCGTCTATGACGATTTCGCCACCGTGCCGCGGACGGCCTTCTGCAGCGCGGCGGGCGGGCAGATCTTCTCGACCCCCACCGATCTGGCGAAGCTCGGCAACGCCTTGATGCGCGAGCGAACCATTCTCGACGACGCGAGCTACGCCGAGATGACGGACTTCGTGTTCCCGACCGGGCACGACGAGCCCCTGGTTTACGGATACGGACTCGGCTTCCTCTGGTTCAACCCGACCTTCTTCTCGGGCCAGAAGGTCTGGGGGCACAGCGGCAATGCGCCCGGTTACGCGGCGGCCATGCTGTATCTGGTCGATCACGACGCGGTGGTGGCGCTAGGGGACAATACCGATGCGGGCGACGGCATGGGCACGCTGGATGCCATCCTCCCCGTCGTGGTGGGGCACACGACGCACGATTGAATGCTCATCGCTGGGCGCTGTGCTTCCCGCCGTTGCTCCAGCATGGGCCACCGAGGGGCGTCTGCGCTGCGGGTGTGCAGCAATGCGCCTACCATCGCGTCGCGGACGCCGCACCCTGTCGGGAGACTGGTGCGGCTCGCGCGGGAGCATTGGAGCTGGCCGCCTCGCACCCGCCACGTTCGGGGCAGCGCGCCGCAATAAGCCGATCGAGGAGCCCTTCGTATTCCTCCCACGACGTGCTGGTCGTAGGCGCGGAATACCCCGCCCTGACCTGGTGCGCCACCACCATGTGCAGCGCCGGAAGGACCGTGAGGTATTGCCCGTACTGCCCCCGGGTGGTGAAAGCGCCGGCGTAGGGTCCCATCGGATCCGGATTCTGCCACACCCACCAGTAGTACCCGAAGCCCAGGGGCCGCTCGCGATCCACCTCGGTGTCGAGCTCCTCCCGGGGTGTTACGACGCTGGTGATGCGCGCCACCCAATCGCGCGGTATCAGCTGCCGCCCCTCCCACTCGCCGTGCTGGAGCATGAGCTGGCCGATGCGTGCGAGGTCCCGGGCGGAGAAATAGAGATCATAGATCAGGTACTGCGACCTCTGCTCCTGTCCGTATTTCCTGTGCCTGCTCCAGCGGAAGTCCTGAAGTGCCAGGGGCTCCGCCAGGTCTTCCTGAACGGCCTGGTAGAAATCCCGTCCCGTCATCCGCTCGTAGACGTCACATGCCGCGAGGGCGCCCCACTGGTGGCCGAAGAAATACGTTCCGGGACCCTTGGAGCCCCGAGCCGGGGTCGTTTTTGGGTCCCACAGGAACGCCGACGGATGGTAAACGCCCGAACGTCCGGTCAGCAGCTGTTCCACGGTGGCCAGCTTCTCCACCGGGAGCAGCCCCCCGCGGTCGTCGAGTCCCAGGTCACCGAGCGTGGCATCCAGGCGGATGGTGCCCTCTGCCACGGGGTTGCCGAAGAGCATGGCGAGGATGGCTGTCCGGGCGCCGGCGATGTACCCGCGAGCGACCACATCCCCATACTCCATGAGGACCTTCCCGTCCACCAGGACGACCAGCCC
>JARRJS010000212.1:3835-5779 GCA_037388885.1 Gemmatimonadota bacterium | reverse complement strand
ATGTCGAACGGCCCGTGCAGGTGCTTGAGGTTGTTCCACAGCGGCTGCCGCTCCACCTTCGCCGCGTCCACCTCCTCCGGCGTGTTCAGGAGGAAAACGTGCCGGAACCCCTCGCGCTTCAGGTGCCGCAGCGAGCGCCGCAGGTCGCTCACCTGACGGCGGATGACGTGGGCGCCGAAATCACGGTCGGGCCGCTCACGGTTCCGCTCCCGGCAGACCTTTTCCGGCAGGTTCATGACGATGGCCACCGGCAGCACGTGATGCTCCCGGGCCAGCGCCACCAGCGGCTTCCTCGCCTCCGGCTGCACGTTGGTGGCATCGATGACCGTCAGGTGGCCACGGTCGAGACGCGCCGCCGCGATGTAGTAGAGCACATCGAACGCGGCGGTCGTCGCGCTCTGGTCGTTCTCGTCGTTCGACACCAGCCCCCGGCAGAAGTCGGAGGACAGCACCTCAAACGGTGCGAAGTGCCTGCCCGCGAACGTGGACTTGCCGGCGCCGGACGGGCCGATCAGGACGACCAGTGAGAGTTCGGGAATGGTGATCTTCAACGTCGTTCTCCAGTATGTGTGTCACTCTCACCCACGGCTGAAATCTCCCATCTGCGTAGGCGCTCCCAGATCCGGGGCCTCCGGGCCCACCGGCAGGAACCGCACGTCGTAGCCGAACCGCTCCGCCATCTCCTCCGACCACGCCCGGAACTCCGCCCGCGTCCACTCGAAGCGGTGGTCCCGGTGTCGGAACTCGCCAGCCGGAAGCCCCTCGAACGTCGCGTTGTACTCCCGGTTCGGCGTCGGCAGCACGACGGTCGCCGGCCGCGCGGACTCGAACAGCACACGCTCGAACGCCCGCAGCCGCGGCGGGTCCAGGTGCTCGATCACCTCCACCACCGCCGCGGCGTCGTAGCCCGCGAGCCGCTCGTCGCGGTACATGAGCGACCCGTGGATCAGCCGGATGCGGTCCCGCTTCATGGGCGGCAGGTCCTCCAGCCGCAGACGCGCGCTGGCGATCTCCAGAGCCCGGATCGACACGTCCATGCCCAGGATCTCCTCGAACTGGCGATCGTCCAGCAGAGTCCGCAGAAGCCGACCCTCCCCGCACCCCAGGTCCACCACCCGCTTCGCGCCACTCCCGCGCAACGCGGCGGCCACCGCGCCCAGACGCAGGTCGTTCAGCCGGATGCGCTCCTCGACGGCCTGCTCGCCGGCGTCTTCCGCTTCCGCCGCGGCGTCGGCGTCCGGCTCCTCCTCTTCCACCAACCGGGCAAGGGCCGCCCGCGTGAGGCTGATCCGATGGCGCAGGTAGCGGCGCGCGATGAGCTCCCGCTCCGGGTGCGAGCCCAGCCAGTCCTCGCCCTTCGCCAGCAGCTTCTGCACCTCGTCGTCGCCCACGAAGTAGTGCTTCGCATCGTCCAGCACCGGGACCAGCACGTACAGGTGCCGGAGCAGGTCCGCCAGCCGCGTCGTGGCCGCCAGCGTGACGGTGAAGTACCGGCTGTCGCCCCACGCCGGGAAACGCGGGTCCAGCTCGTGCCGAACCGCGTCCACCCGGTAGCCCAGCGGCTCGAACAGCCGGCGCAGCAGGTCCTCGCCCCCGCGGCAGGGGAGCACCGCGATCCGCGCCTCCAGGGGGATAGGCGTTTCGGCCAGCTCCGGGCGCTCCCGGCTCTTTCCGCCGAGGGCCGTCCCGTAGACCTGGGCGATGGCCACGCTCAGGAACGACGATGCCACGTACGGCCGGTCGTTCACATACTGCTCCAGCGGCGCGCCCGAACGACGCTTGCCCCGCACCAGCTTCACCGGATCCACGTCCAGGATGAGAGCGGCTGTGCAGCGGTCCTCCTCCGCCTCCGGGTACACGACGTGCGCCCGCCCGAACGACAGGTCGAAGCTCTGCGCCCGTGCCGGGTTCTTATACAGCAGGTAGCCCAGGTCCGTCGCCGGA
>JARRJS010000212.1:0-3755 GCA_037388885.1 Gemmatimonadota bacterium | reverse complement strand
GTGACCCGCCGGGGCCGGGGCGCCGCCCGTTTCTACGCGTACCACGGTCGGTGACCGCAACCTTTCAGCCTACGTTCCTCCTTCGTGCACTCCAAGCCCGGCAGCCGGCGGTGTGGATGGGCGGCGGATGTCGAACGCCCCACCCGGCTCGAAGCGCAGGTGGGGCGTTCCGTCGTGCCCCCGGATCGGAAGGCCGGCGTCCTACGCCGCGGCACCTCGTTGAGGTTCCAGTCACGTCGTGCTCCGTTCCGTTCGGCTCCCGAAAGGCAGAATCGCGCCGCCGATGCTCTCGCGCAGATGCTCTGCGCGGCTCTCCCGCCGCCGTGCGGCGGGCGATGCACCGGGACGCGACTCCCAAGGGCCACGACGATAGGGCGGTGAGTTTCGGAGGTCAAGAACCTTGTCCGGACGGGTGGGTTGTTCCATTGTGGCGGTGCGTGGACCACCCGATTCCGGGACGACCGTATGGCCTGGAGGCCTGCCTGGACGTTGTCGTTGGCGGTGTCCGTGGGAATGTCGGCCGTCTGTTCATCGACGGCCGCCGCCCAGACGGCTTCTCTTCCAGGTCGCTACGAGCTGACGCGCATGGGCGCAGACACGCTGCCCGCCACGTTCGTCTTCTCCCCGGGGAACTCCCTGACCTATCTGAGCGGCGAGATATCCCTTCGGCCCGACGGGACCTACGAGATGGTCACATCGTACCGCCACGTCTCTCCCCGGGAGGATTCGCTGAGAACGAAGACCACGAGCGGTCCATATCGCCACCGCGGCAACCGGCTGTGGCTCGTGCACGATGGAGACTCGACTGCGTTTTCCGTTGCAGCCGACACGATCGTGTACAGAGGCTGGTTCCTGCCGCCGCTCTTCTTCGTGAAACGCGGGCCGCCGCCCGACACCGTTCCCCAGACGCACGCCGCCCGGGCTCCATGCGCGGCCACAGCGGGCCCACTGCCCGACAGCATCGTCTCGCCCGACGGGCGCTTCACGGTCCACTTCGAAATCGTGGAGGCCGGCAGGGACTCGGTGGTGATCCTTCCCGCGTCCGGCGGTCCGCCGGTGCTGACCTTCACCAATGGCATCCTGGACCTCTACTGGCTTCCCGGGTCCCACGGTGTCGTCTATTCCGTGGGGCCCATCTACGACGCGCCCGGGATCTTCATGAGGAAGCTGGGATCGAAGAACGCAGTCGTCGTGGTGAAGCCGCGCATCAGGAATGCCGCGAATCCGGACGGCGCCGACTGGATCCGCCTGTGCGGCGTCGAACGCACCGACTCGACGACCTGGCTGCGGATCGCTCGTTTCGGGGATGTCGCCAGGATCGACTTCAGGCATCCGCCGCCGCCGGTCATCGAGAAGGTCGAAATTCCGCAGTCAAGGTGAGGGAAGGGGAAGATCCCGACAGGTGTCGTTTCCCGACCCGTCCTGACAGGGAGCCAGCACGATGTCGTTGCCTAACGCCGCGCTCGTTCGTGAACCGCACGTCGCGGTCGGGGAAACGGACCGAACAGGTTCAGATACCCCGTATGCATCACCGAATCGAGCGGCGTGACGGCCAACGTCTCCCAGGCCCGCAGCTGACATCGGTACCGCGTGAGCTGTCCGATCTCCACGGCCCAGAACTCCGCGATCCAACCGGCTGCGGAGTCCCCGCGGATGGTCGGCAGCGGGAGGTTCCGGTGGAGAATGCTGTCCACGACGAATTGCGGCAGCGTTCCGGTGCTCGACAGGGTATCCGTCAGAATCCGCGGGCGGTCCGTCGGGTCGGCCCGGGGGCCCACCGTCGTGAGGGCCTCGCGACAGGCGCCCAGCACATCGGCAGGGTTGGAGGGCATCCAACCCGACCGTGCGGCCAGCTGGCGCCAGTCCGCGAACGTGCTCAGGATCGTTGCGTCACCTTCGACTGCCGCGGCCAGGTCGCCGAGGAAGGCATCGACGATGCGGGGATTGGGCATGCCGCCCCAGTAATACACGACCCCCGAAAGCACGGCGGACGTATCGAGGGTGATCACCACCCGGGCCGTGTCGAACGATTCGTCCGCACGGAACGGTCTGGACTGTTCGCGCAGACTCTCGAACAGCAGCCTTCGCGCCAGCTGCAGCCCGCTGGGCTTCGAACAGGAGGCGGCTGCGAGAGCGCAGGCGACGGTGACCGCGACTGTTGCGATGAGGCCGGACTTTCTCATACCTGTGTGTTTGAGCGTCGGTACACGCATTCTCAGCGGAGATCACCTCACAAGATAAGGTGGCCGCGGGCAACACACCTCACTCTCAAAGTGGTTACGCAGCCAATGAGTCAGAAACCGTACCGGCAGTATGAATCGTCACCGGTCTGGACGGTGGTCGAAGAGGCAATACGCGACCTTGAGGACAACCAGGATATCGAGGTCACGACCTCGCATCACTACGTGATCGGCTACCTCTGCGAACAGATCATCAGATTGTATGATGAAGATGGAACCCAATCCACCTCACCGGCCCGGTGAGCGCGACTCCCACCGATGAACGTCTTCCGAGTCTTTGCCTGGGTCGCCATCGTCGCAGTGCTGGTCGTCCTGTGGTCCAGTATCATCCGGAACCGCAGGAACGCCTGGGCGCACCGGACCGCGAGTGGCCGGGAGTACCTGCGCTGGGATCGGCCCCGCTTTCGGTGGCTGGTCTTTCCGGACATGGGGCGGCGGGAGCACTTCGATGGGGCGGGCTGGAAATACCGGCGTCGATTCCTATTCAGCATATGGGTTCTGGCGGCCATGATCCTGATCATTGGCTTGCTGGCACCGCTCCTTTGACGGATGTCCGACATGTCCATAGATCGCGCTGCCCTGCGGACCGCCGTCCATCGCCGGTGCTTCGTGCTCCTCGCCGCAACCGGGACGTTGTGCCTGAGCCTCGCCACGTGCTCCCGGCATTCCCCGGAGCCCGTTCTCTTCGTCGGCGCCGCTCCGCATCTCGACGGCGAACTCGGCATGGATGTGAGACCCCAGGAGGTGTCCATTTCGCCCGACGGCCGGCTCTGGTTGGCGGCCGAAGGGAACATCGCGGTCGGGGACAGCGTGCGGGGGACCTGGCGTCACACGTTGTATCCGCCGTTCAGAGACGACTGGGCTTCGGCAAGGGCTGCGGACTTCATGAGACCGGACCTGTCCAGCGTCTCGTTCTTCACCCCGGACACGGCCATTGCCACCGGGTTCGGGTTCGTCGCGGGCGAATATTCGAACACGGCCCCGTACTCCCTCCTGCGCACGGTCAACGGCGGCGAAAGCTGGGACAGCGTTTCGTATGACATGAGGCAGGTGGTCGGGGGCGTCTTCACCCTGCCGGATGGGAACGCATGGATCGGCGGCATCCACGACGGCGTGCTGGTGCATTCGAGCGATTTCGGTGCTACCTGGGATTCCGTCAACCCTCCGTTCGCGTCGCGCATTTCCTCCATCTACATGGTCGACACGAAGGACGGGGTGGTCGGCGGACTGTGGAACCGGCTGGCCACGACCCGTGACGGCGGCGCCACCTGGACGCAGGTCCCGACGCCGTTCGATCAGGGCTTTCGCGCCGCCGCCGACAGCACCCGCGAGCGCATGCTCGAAGCGGTCGCCTTGGTCGGCAATCGCATCGTCGTGGCGCAGGGCGAGCGGGTGTACGAACGGCGGCGCGACGGCACCGAGTGGTCGCCGCTCCCGGGCGTTGCCCGGCTCTTCGCGTACGACCGCAAACGGGACCGTATGTATGCAGTGAACGGGGGTCGGCAGGTGCTCCGC
>JARRJS010000211.1:0-4549 GCA_037388885.1 Gemmatimonadota bacterium | reverse complement strand
CCAGGATTAGCTTTTGCCGTCTCGACAGTATTCCCGCGTAGCTCAGCTGGTAGAGCAGACGGCTGTTAACCGTCGGGTCGCAGGTTCGAGTCCTGCCGCGGGAGTTGAAACCCCAAGTGGATGGCCCCGGGATGTCGTTGTGCCGCAACGACGTTCTGGGGTCTGTCGTTTCCGGGTGTTGCAGGTTGGGCGCCGCGGATTGAGGTCTGCGGGGGGAAGGGTTTCCCCTGTCGCGCCGCACCGCCCCGCGTTTTCCGCCAAGGGGGTCCGTGGCGGCCGTGCCCGGCTACCGGATCGTTGCCACCCGTCCCTGGGTGGGAAAACGCTGGAACTCCTCGGGGTCGTGGCCCGGCACGATGTGCTCGATCCCGCCCACCAGCTCGATCATGCGGGCCAGGGCGTCTTTGTTGGCGGTGGAGTCCGCGGGATCGAAAGTGGCGATGGGGCGTCCTTCCTCGAGGTTGCGGAAAAGGTAGGCGTTGTCGGACGCCAGGAGGATGGGTGGATCGCCGTCGACCCTCACGTACTGTGAGGCGAAGGTGTGGCGGGCGCCGGTGTAGACGCGGATCCCGGGGAGAATCTCCACGTCGTCGCCGGGGATGAGCCGCACCTTCCCGGCGGTGTTCCTGCGGACCAGCTCCAGGACGTCGGCGGGGTCGATGCCGCCGTGGCGACCGCTTTCCTGCCATGCGGGCCCCGTGTAGTAGCGGAACTCCTCTTCCTGGATCCAGATGGTGGCGTCGGGGAAAAGGTCGATGCCACCCATGTGGTCCCAGTGGGCGTGGCTCACGATGATGTCGGTGACATCGCCGGGCTCCAGCCCAAGGAGGCCCACGGCCTCGTCGGCGGCCATGAAATCCGTGACGCCGTAATCGTCGGCCCAGGGCGGCCGGTGGAAGCCGGTGTCCAGGAGGATGGTCCGGCCACCACCCTGAATGACCCAGAAGATCATAGGTATGTCCAGGCGCTCCCCTCGCGGCGCCCCCGGCATGAGCCCGGCGAGAGGGAAGTCGGGCAGGGTCGCATAGCGGATGGCGTGGATGTGGTAGTCCGGGGTCGTCTCCTGGCCGACCTGGCCCATCACGGGGGCAGCGGTCAGGCCGAGGCCGAGGAGGAAGAGGGCGGTCCGTAGCATGTGTTTCTCCAGGTTCCGGCGTGGGCGTCACCGCTTGTCCTGGCTGGGCGGCGATCAACCCAGACAGGCCGGGTCCCCCATCTCCCCGGCGGTTGCGTTTCCGTTGTCATTCCCCGCCTTGGAGCCACTCTTCCAGCGCGTCCACGATCTGGCGCGCCGCGGTCCCGTCGCCGAAGGGGAACCGGGGCACCGTCATGGGCGCCCGGGCTGCGGGGTCGGTGATGAGCCGGATGAGCTCCGCCTCGATGCGGTCGGGGTCGTGCCCTACGAGGCGCGCGCTGCCCGCCGCCACTGCCTCGAGGCGCTCCGTCTCCTCGCGGGTGACCAACACTGGCGTGCCCAGCGCCGGCGCCTCCTCCTGGACACCGCCCGAGTCGCTGAGGACGACCGTGGCCCGGTTCAGCAGCCAGACGAATCCGGCGTACCCCACGGGCTCGACGAGGTGGATGCGGCCGTGGTCCGCCAGCGCCGCCCGGGCCGTGGCCTGGACCTGGGGGTTGAGGTGCACCGGGTAGACCACGACGAGGTCCGGCACTGCATCGGCCACGGTCCGCACGGCCTCGCACACGGCCGCCAGGCCGCCATTGAAGCTTTCACGGCGGTGGCCCGTGACCAGCAGCAGCGGATGGGAGGCCGGCAGGGCGCGAACCGCGGACGGCACCGATTCGGGTGGCACCGTGTCCACGCGTTCCCGCATCCAGAGCAGCGAATCGATCCCCGTGTTGCCGGTCACCCGGATTCGCTCCTCCGCGACGCCTTCGCGCAACAGCGCCGCCTGCGCCGCCTCTGTCGGCGCGAAGTGGAGGTCGGCCAGGTCGGCGATCAGCCGCCGGTTCACCTCCTCCGGGAACGGGGCCTGAGGGTTGCCGGTGCGAAGCCCCGCCTCCACGTGACCGACGGTCGTGCCGTGGTAGAACCCGGCCAGGGCGCCGGCCATGGCGGTGGTGGTGTCGCCCTGGACCAGGACGACGTCAGGCTCCGTGTCGGCGATGAGCCGGTCCAGTCGCTCCAGCGCCAGCGTGGTAAGGCCGGCCAGGCTCTGGTCGGGCCGCATGACATCGAGGTCGTGGTCCGCCTCGAGCTGGAGCTCGGCCATGGCCTGGTCCAGCAGCTCCCGGTGCTGGCCCGTGACGCAGACGCGGGAGCGGAACCGGTCGGGTCGACGGGCCAGCTCCCGCACCACCGGCGCCAGCTTGATGGCTTCGGGGCGTGTGCCGATGACCGTCAGGACCCGCTTGGTCTCCAATATCGTTTCCTTTTCGTCCGGGTCGTCAATACAGGACCACGAGGGTGAAGACCAGCCCGTCGTAGCTCCCGCCGCCGGCGTTCCAGAACTTCGGGAACGTGCCCCAACGGTACTGTGTCATCAGCTCCAGCGACCAGAAGTCCCGGGTGTATTCGCCTTCCCGGGGCAGCCGGAGCCGGAGCCCGAGCCCCGGGCCCGCCTCGATGTGCGACTGTCCGACCGCGCCCGGGCTCTGACGGTACGCGCTGACAATGCCGTGAGGAAGCAGCGCGATGTGGCGGCCCAGGGGCACCGCTACACCGGGGCGGGCTTCGGCGTAGAAGGTGTAGGTGCCGGCCTTGTCGAACAGGTACGCGGCATCACCATAGAGCGCGGCGAACGGCGACGGCCCCGCGTCCACTCCGGGGTACGGATGCCCCAGAAGCAGGGAGTACTGGAGCCGGGTGGCCCACACGTCCCGGGCAGCGTCACCGATCTTGATCCAGCGCTCGAGCCCCAGGGCAGTGCCGGGGAGCCAGCGCGGGCGGTAACGGATCCCGAGCTGTCCCTGGTAGCTGGCAGGGTCGATGCGCACGCCGCCATCGTCAAAGGCCCAGAACAAGCGGGCGAGGACGTCGACCTCGCGGCCCCACGACACCCGCTGCACCAGCGGTAGCACGCGGACTTCGACACCGCCCTGGGACGCCACCGCCACCTGCCCCACGCCGGCGGGCGGTAGCCCCGACACGCCGCCGTGCTGCCGGACACTGGCGTAGGCTGCCACGGAGAAGCGGTCGGTGAGGAGCGCTTCCTCCTGGCGGATGGCGTCCAGGTCGACGCTCACCGCATCGGCCGGCGCTGACATGGCTGCATCGACGGACCGCCTGAACCACCTCGCAGCTTTCACTTCGGCGCCGCTGCGACGATAGGCATATGCGACTCGCGCGGCCTGCTGTGCCGACGGTGCGACCTCGTAGGCCCGGCGGAATTCCTCGGCTGCAGCCCGGTCATCGCCCCTCCGCTGGTGGAGGTAGGCCAGCCGGTTGAGGCGCTGCGCCGTGGGCCCCACCTGGGCGGCAGCCCCGAGCGCCTTCAGCGCGGCCGCCGTGTCGCCACGCGCCAGCTGCACCTCGGTGAGGAGGTCCAGGCGTTCCAGCGTCCGGGCCGCCGTGTCTGCCCCCAACGCCGTGTCAGCTGCCGCGCGGCGTTCCGCCATTGGCCCGGCGTGCGCAGCGCCCTGGAGCGTGGCCAGCGCGTCGTCGGGTCGGCCGAGGCGCAGCTGGGCACGGGCCAGGTCGAGACGGAGGCCCGCCGGAGCGCCTCCCCCATCGCGGCCACCGCGGTGGAGTCGTCCCGTTGGACCAGGAGATAGCCGATGGCCCTCAGGATGGTCGCCGAGTCCGCCGGCGTGGCCGCCTCGTCGAGCGCCGAGCGGTAGAAGGTCACGGCCTGGTCGATCTGTCCTGCATCCTGTGCCGCCGCGGCCAGGTACCGCAGGTCCTGAAGCGTGCGCTGGTCCGGTGGGATGGCGGCCAGCACGTCAGCAGCAGCAGCGTGCTCGCCCGCTTCATACAGTGCCACCGCCAGACGACGTGCGCCGTCCGGCCCCGGCAGCGCCCCCGCCTGTCGCGCCGCGCGGTACGCAGCGGCCGCGTCGGACCAGGCCCCGGCCACGGTATAGCTGTCGCCGGCACGACGCGCCCAGCTTCCCTGACCCGTCGCCTGGAACAGCTCCATCATCCGCGACCCGGCCTGGCGATGCTCACCCCGTCCGGCGTGGAGTACGGCCAATCGCTCCAGCGCGTGAACACGAGCGGGCGAGCTTGCGGGTTCGGTCGCTGCGATCTCCCGGTAGACCTCCATGGCCTGGTCCACCCGGCCGGCCGCTTCGTGGGCCGCCGCGAGTGCGAGTCGGGAGTCCGTCAGCTCCTGGCCGGTCAACCCCGCCGGTGTGCCCGCCAGCGCCTTGTCCAGGGAACCCTCGGCCTCGGCGGGCTGCCCGGCATCCAGCAACGTCCGGCCCAACTCGGCGCGGATGGACCGGTCCGCCGGCGCGCCCTGCGCAGCCGCCCGGAGCGCCTCCCCCATCGCGGCCACCGCGGTGGAGTCGTCCCGTTGGACCAGGAGATAGCCGATGGCCCTCAGGATGGTCGCCGAGTCCGCCGGCGTGGCCGCCTCGTCGAGCGCCG
>JARRJS010000210.1:1385-5193 GCA_037388885.1 Gemmatimonadota bacterium | reverse complement strand
TCCGCGCCGAGTCGTACACGGAACGCACGCCTCTCGGCTTCAACCACCCGCTGGCCGGGCAGCCGGCGGTGGTGCGGAGTGGCGGCAGCTTCGACGTGTTCGTGCGGGATCAGAACGCGGATGTGATCCGCCTGTCTCGCAGCGACAAGGGCGAGTGGGAGGCCCAGAACCTGACCGCGGCGGATAGTGCCGGCATCGAGTTTCGCCTGGCCGTGGACCCGGTCGCTACGATTGGCGGTGATGGCAGGATCGGGGTGTTCGGCCGGACCAACGTGGGGGATGTGGTCCGGTACGGGCGCTCGCTTCGCGGCGGCTGGGCCGGCGCGAACCTGACCGTGCGCAAGCGTACTGGCGCGGATTACCGGATCGCGGGCACTCCGGCCGTGGTGGTGGGCCCGGGCCGTCGCACCTGGCTGCTGGCCCGAAACCGCGAGGGCCACCTGATCCAGTACCTGCACCGTCCCCTGGTCGGTTGGAAAGCGGAGGACCTGACGCGCTCACAGGCGTTCAAAGGGCGCTATGCCATGGCCAGCGACCCGGCGGTGCTGCGCGGCCCGGGTGACGCATTGCACGTGTTCGCCCTCAACGACAAGGGTGAGCTGTTGCACTACTTCTGGCGCCGGCGTTCGGGCTGGGCGGCAGAGAACCTGACCGAACGGCAGCGGGCGGCCGCATCGATGCGCCTGGTCGGGCGGCCCGCCTTGCTGCACGCGCCGGGTGAGGTGCAGGCCGTGCTGGGCAGGAACGCGAACGGCGAGCTGATCCACTACCGGCGCTCGCCGTCCACGAGCTGGACGGCAGAGAACGTCACGAACAGCGCCGCCCCGATGCTCACGCCCGACTCGACGGAAGAGGGCGCGGACGCACAGGGGAACGGGGCGCGTGCGTCGGACGTGCGCCTGACGGGAGACCCGGCGGCGGCCATGGCGCCGGACGGCTCTCTGCACGTCCTGGGACGGAACGAGCAAGGGAGCATCGTGCACTACGCGCGGAACGGTTCGGACTGGCACGTCGAAGACCTGACGTCCGAACGGCCCGTCATCGACGAAGGATTGCGCGTGGGAGGCGACCCGACGATGGCCTTCGCACCGGGTCCCAGGCAGCACGTGTTCGCGCGCAACAGCCGCGACCTGCTGTTTTACCACTGGTCCCCCGTGCCCAGCTGGGCGGCGGAGAACCTGACCATGGAGCGGGCCAAGATCGGCGCGCGCTACGGTGTGGGCAGTGACCCGGTGCTGGTACCGGACGCTGACGCCCTACCCCATGTCTTCGCGGTCGATCTGGACGGACGACTCGTGCACTACTACGCCCTGCCGTAACCGCGACACTTGTGACCCGGATGCCGGGTTCCGGCGAGGAGAACAGGCCGACGCGGGCGCGGACGCGAACTGCGGGAAGGGGCCGGCGCAAACGCGCCGGCCCCTTCCTTTTTCTGTTCTCCAGCTCAGCGCGAGACCCGCATCAGCCGGTGGTCTTCGTCGCCGACGTAACCGTCGCGGAAACGGTATCCTGCTGGCTTGACATCACGGTCACGGTGTCCGGCAACATCGGGTCCGTCGTGACACTGACACTGTCCGGCGGTACCAGGTCCACCGCGTAGTCGCCCGGATCGACGTTGGTGAACGTGGCCGTAAACGCACCGGTGTCGTCGGGACCCGTCAACGCCATCATCTCGCCAGTGGCATCCGCAGCCGTGCTCTTCAGCTCCGCCTGGAAGTCACCCAGCGTCACCTGCTCGCCGGCGACCGTCGGCAGCGTCACGGTGTCCGCCAGTACGAAGCTGGCCAGCACCGATCCGGGTGCCGGCGGCGGTGGCGCGGTGTTGAACGTGCCCTTCAGCGACGGGTGCATGATCCACTTGCCGGATTTGCCCGCCTGGTGGCCGAACGAATCGGGAACGTTGAAGTCGACCAGCACGAGGTTCTCGTCGCCGTTCACCGTCAGGCTCCCCGGCATGGTGACCTTGATACCCGACTGAGCGCAGCTCGGGCACTTGAGGGTGCCGGTCGCCTGGAGAGTATCCGGCACCGAATAGTCCGGCGTGGCGTAAACTCTGCTCGTGCCATCGCCGTTGTCCACGACGATGTAGCCGCCATCCACCACGAACCGCAGTTGGCTGTACGTACCCGACGGCACCGTCGCACCCTGAACCAGGTCCACCACACTGTCGGACAGTGTCAGCAGATTCGTCGTGACCGGCTCACTCAGCAGGTGCACCCGGCCGCCGGTCGAATCTGCCGTGGCCGAGTCCGTGGGCGAGCCCTGGAGGTAAATATCCGAGATCGTGACCACCGCCGCCTGGAAGTCGCCGGGCGCGTCCGTGAGTTGGATGGACACCGTTCCATCGGTGGCGGACGGTTTGGGTGTCGCGACCGTGTCGCTGCACCCGGCGAGCGGCAGCGCTGCAACCGCCAGCGCTACCATCAGCTTCGACCCTGGGTTCTTCATGTCTCCTCCTGCCGAGGTTTACTGTTTTGGCGCAAAAAAAGAAGCTCGCGCCAGGGGGCGCGAGCTTCATCGCTCAGTAGGATGACGATGCCCACCGCCCATACGTCACATCCGACGTACGGGACATGCGCTCGTCAGCGGCGTGCGGTCCGTCAGCCGCCCGTCGGCGTGGCCGACGTGACCGTCGCAGAAACGGTCGCCGGCTGGCCCGAGGTCACGGTCACCGGAGCCGGCAGCACCGGATCCGTCGTGACATCCACGCCGTCCGGCGGCACGAGACCGACGGTGTAGTCGCCCGGCACGACCATCGTGAATGTGGCCGTGTAGATGCCGTTGTTATCCGGACCGGTCAGCGCGATCCGCGCACCGGTCGCGCTGGGATCCGCGTTCACCCCTTTCAACTCCGCCTGGAAGTCGCCCAGCGTCACCTGCTGGCTACCGACCGAGGGTAGGGTGACGGTGTCTGCAAGCTGGATGCCCGCCTGCACCGACCCGGTCAGGCTGACATGCGTAGCCTTGAGGGCCGGGACCATCACCCACTTCTGAGGGTTGGCAGGATGGGTGTACGACTCCGACACGTCGAAGTCCACCACCAGGATGGTCTGGTCCCCGTTCACCGTCAGAGCGCCCGGCAGAATCACCTTGAGGCCCGACTGGGGGCAGCTCGGGCACTGCAGCGTGCCCGTCGCCTGGAGCGTGTCCGGCAGCGGATAGCCGGCCGTGGCGTACACGGAGCTGGTGCCATCGCCGTTGTCGACGACGATGTAGCCGCCTTCCACCACGAACCGCAGCTGGCCGTACGTGCCCGACGGCACCGTCGCGCCCTGCACCAGGTCCGCTACGCTGTCGGACAGCGTGACCAGGTTCGTCGTGATGGTGTCCTGCAACAGGTGCACCCGGCCGCTCGCCGGATCGTCGGTCGCAGAGCCCTGCAGATAAATGTCTGAGATCGTGACGAACGCCGCCTGCAGGTCGCCCGGCCCGTCCGTCAGCTGGATCGACAATGATCCGTTGGCCGGCACCGAGGTGCCGGTGTTGCACGCCGTCAGCGGCAGCGCCAGCATCGACAACGCCACCAACAGCTTCGACCAGTGACTCTTCATCTCGCCTCCCGCCCTGATACCAATCGCACTGCTGACAACGAGGCCCGCCCGTGCAGGTCCGAGCCTCCCACAATCACTCGACAGACGAGGCGCGGCGCCGGGACGTCACATCAGCGGACGCCGACAGGGACGTGACGGCCCCACCCGGACGTTGCCATCCGGTGGCGGGCGGTGCAGCTTCGGCATACCACGACGCCGACACGACGACGCATGCGCATCTCGCTCTTCATGCCCTGCTTCAACGACACGCTGTTCCC
>JARRJS010000210.1:0-1375 GCA_037388885.1 Gemmatimonadota bacterium | reverse complement strand
GCGACTGGGGCACACGGTGGAGTTCCCTCGTGCCCAGACGTGCTGCGGCCAGATCCACTACAACACGGGCTACCACGACGAAGCCCTGCGCCTGCTGCGCCATTTCGTCGACGTCTTCGAGGATGCCGACATGGTCGTGGCACCGTCCGCGTCCTGCGTCGCCACGGTGCGTGACGCCTACCCGGAGCTGGCCGCTGCCACGGGCGACGCGACGCTCGATGCGCGCGTCGCCGCGCTCACACCCCGGGTCTTCGAGCTGACCGAGCTTCTCGTCAGGCGTCTTGGCATCGATGATGTCGGCGCGCACTTCCCCCACCGCGTCACCTACCATCCGACCTGCCACAGCCTGCGGCATCTGCGGCTCGACGACGCACCGCTGCAACTGCTGCGCGCCGTGGATGGCCTGGAGCTCGCGGAGCTGCCCCACGCCGACGAGTGCTGCG
The DNA here is from genome assembly GCA_037388885.1 of Gemmatimonadota bacterium. GTDB lineage: Bacteria > Gemmatimonadota > Gemmatimonadetes > Longimicrobiales > RSA9 > JARRJS01. Next base: position 932 of record JARRJS010000210.1, on the reverse strand, counting down.
GCTTCGGTGGCACGTTCGCCGTCAAGAACGCCGACACGTCCGGTGCGATGCTGGAGGACAAGCTGGCGCACGTGGCGGAGACCCGCGCCGAATACGTCACGGCCGTGGACAATTCCTGCCTGCTACAGATCGGCGGCGGCCTGCGGCGACGCGGGCTGTCCACCCGCACGATCCATATTGCCGAGATATTGGCGGTCGCGCCGGGGCGAGACCAGCAGGCGGGGGCGGGGGCAGGGGCAGGCCTGCCGGGTCCGGAGTCGACATGAGCGGGCCAGGCAAAGCCGGGTTCGCGGCGGGCGCCGGGTCGGACTTCGGAGACGCCTTTCCGGCGCGGGCGGTCGTCGGGTTGCGGAACGCTCAGCTGCGCGCGAACCTGCGCAGGGCCACCACCACCATCCGGGCGAAGCGGGCGCAGCAGGAGGCGGAGACCCCAGACTGGGAGGCTCTCCGGGCGGCGGCGGCCGCGTTGCGGGAGCGGGCGGTGAGCGAGCTGGACCGCTGGCTGCCGGAGCTGGAGGCGTCGGTGCTGCGCGCGGGCGGGCATGTGCACTGGGCGCGGGACGCCGGCGAGGCCAACCGTATCATCACGGAGCTGGTGCAGGCGCACGACGCCAACATGGTCGTGAAGGTCAAGTCCAACACGACCGACGAGATCGGGCTCAACGCGGCACTCGCGGCCGCCGGCATCAGGGCGGTCGAAACGGACCTGGCGGAGCTCATCATCCAGCTGGCGGGCGAAGCGTCGTCCCACATCCTCGTCCCCGCCATCCACAAGAACCGCACCGAGATCCGCGACCTGTTCCGGCGCACCATCGGCCCACCCGACCTGTCCGTCGAGCCGGCGGAGCTGGCCGAGGCCGCGCGCCTGCACCTGCGCCGTGCGTTCCTGTCTGCGCGCGTCGGCATCAGCGGCGCAAATTTCGCCGTCGCCG
>JARRJS010000209.1:0-4431 GCA_037388885.1 Gemmatimonadota bacterium | reverse complement strand
GCGGCCGGAGTCACCCGGATAGCTCGATGGGTCAAAACTGGCGACTGGTGCACCGTCCGCAGAACCGTCCGGATTTGTGGCGCGCCGCCGCCGCCTCCATCTTGGGGGTCGATCCGCTCGAACCCCCGTTCCGGAAAAGCCATGAATGCCGACTCCGCGGCCCCGACGCGCGACGCTCCGCCGGCTCGCCATCGATTCTCCCTGCGGTCCATCGGCCCGGGAGCGCTGGTGGCCGCCGCGTTCATCGGGCCGGGCACCGTCACGACGGCCACCCTGGCCGGCGTGCATTACGGGTTCGCCCTGCTCTGGGCGCTGACCTTCTCCATCATCGCGACGCTGGTGCTGCAGGAGATGGCGGCGCGCCTGGGCCTCGTGACAGGTGCCGGGCTGGGGGAGGCGGTGCGCCGCCGGTTCGAGCGCGCGGGGCCACGCTGGCTCGCCGTGACCCTGGTCATTGTGGCCATCGCATTCGGCAACGCGGCGTATGAGACGGGCAACCTGCTCGGTGCCGGCCTGGGGGCTGAATCGGTGTTCGGCGGTGGCGTCACCGGCTGGGCGCTGCTGGCGGGCATTGTGGCCGCGGTGCTGCTGTGGCTGGGCAGCTACCGGGCGGTGGAGCGCGTGCTCGTCGCCCTCGTCGTGCTCATGTCGCTCACATTCCTGGCGACGGCGATCGTCGTCGGGCCGCCGTTGCTGCCGCTGCTACGCGGCATGTTCGTGCCGCGCATCCCCGAATCGGCCGGCCTGATGGTGGCCGTGGGTCTCATCGGCACGACGGTCGTGCCCTACAACCTCTTCCTGCACGCGTCGGCCGTGCGCGAGAAGTGGTCGGGACCGGACGACCTGCCGGTGGCGCGCATGGACCTGACGGTGGCCATCGTGCTGGGTGGGATCGTGAGCATGGCCATCGTCGCGACGTCCGCGGCCATGCCCCACGGCGACATCCGCAACGCGGCGGACATGGCGGCGCAGCTCGAGCCGCTGCTGGGACGCTGGGCCCGCGTGTTCTTCGCCACGGGCCTGCTGGCCGCCGGCCTCACCTCTGCCATTACCGCGCCCCTGGCCGCCGCCTACGCCACCGCGGGCGCCCTCGGCTGGCCGCGCGACCTGCGCGATCGCCGGCTGCGCGGCGTGTGGCTCGTCGTGTTGGGCGCCGGCGTACTGTTTGCCGCCACGGGCGTGAGGCCGGTGCCCGCCATCCTGTTCGCCCAGGTGGCGAATGGTGTGCTGCTGCCCGCCGTTGCGGCGTTCCTGCTGCTGGCCGTGAACGACCGACGTTGGATGGGCGCACGGGTGAACGGGACGCTGGCCAACGTGCTGGGGGGCGCCGTCGTGCTGGTCACGCTGGGCCTCGGCCTGCGGGCCCTCTGGTCGGTCGTGTCGAGCCTCTGACCGACGCCCACCGGGTGCTCGACTCCTCCGGCCTTGTTCGCACCCGTGCACCCGCCCCACCCGTCCATGCCCGGCGCCATGATTGACGCCGGTCCTCGTTTGCGTGCGCTGGCCGCCTGCCTGCTGGCGAGCGTGGTTGTCTGGCCGGGGGCGGCGCGGGCCCAGACCGGCGGCACGTCGCCCGGCAGGCGGGTGCCGCCGCTTGCGCAGTTGAGCGCGTCGTACACGGCCGATTTTGTCGCGGTCGCTGACGCGAAGGAGACCCACGGCGCGGTGTTGGGGGATGGCACCGCGGAACTCAGGTTGAATGTGGTGAGGGCGGACCTGCCCGGGACGCACGTGCTGCTGAAGGTGCTATCGAACCACGGCGGTGCGCCGAGCAATTTCCTCGGGGACATCCAGGGCGTGGACAACATCGAAGCGCCCGCCGCCGTCCACCTTTACGAAGCGTGGATCGAGCACACCTTTGGGCGCAACGACTGGTCGGTGCTGGCCGGGTTCTACGATCTGAATTCCGAGTTCGACGCGGCGAACACGTCGTCGGTCTTCGTCAACAGCTCGTTCGGTGTGGGTGCCGGCCTGGGTCAGAGCGGCCGTCGCGGCCCGTCCATCTTTCCCACGACGTCGCTGGGGCTGCGTATCCGCGCGGCGCCCACGGTTCACAGCTACGCCGAGCTGGCGGTCCTGGACGGAGTGCCCGGTGCCGTGGCGAACGGGCTGCCGTCGGCACCCCTGAGCCGGGCCGACGGCGCGCTGCTGGTGGCGGAGGCCGGGTACGAGGGTCCCGGGCTGTCCGGGGTCCCGGCGACGGGGCCGACGCCCGCCCGGCCGCGTCGCCGCCGGGCCCGCCGAGCCGCCGCGGCGCTGGCCGGCAGCAAGCTGGCGCTGGGCGCGTGGGTCTACACCGGCTGGCTGCCGGCGCCCGGCGCCGCGTCCGGGCAGCCCGTCGTGCACGGCAGCTTCGGCGCGTACGCGTTCGACGAAACATGGCTTTACCGCCGGCCGTTCAACCCGGGACAGGGCCTCCGGGCCTGGCTGCGCCTGGGCATGACCGCCGGGCGAGCGGACCCCGTACGTTTCTTCACCGGCGCCGCTCTGACCTACACCGGCCTGCTCCAGCCCAACGACGTCGCGGGTTTGGGCGTCGTGAGCGCCGTCGCCAGCGCTGCGTATCGCGATACCCTCGTACGCAGGCTCGAACGCCCCGGCCACGCCGAGACCGCCCTGGAGCTCACATGGCAGCTTGCGATCGGTGAACGGTTCTTCGTGCAGCCGGACATCCAGCTCGTCCTCGACCCCCTGGCCGACCCCGCGCGACGAAACGGGGCGTTCGTGGGACTGAGGGTCGGGGCGTCGTTGTGAGCTGAGAAAAGCGCCCGCGACGTCCCGACCATGGCATGACCCCCGGTCGTGGCTAAACCCTGGTGCGAGTGCGCCTGCGAGCGCGAGTCACGTGCCCGGTTCTTCCCACCTCCGCTTGCGATCGCGTGTCGTTGTCCGTGTCCGGCTGTTCCGGGCATCCGAGGTGGAACGGCCACCTGCGGGTTCCTCCGCTTTTTCGGACTCGCACACCGGACGCGCACACGCGAGCGGAGCCACGGGAGGCTTGGGGCACGCTACTCGCACCCGCACCGGCACCCGGGCCCGGGGTCGACCATCTCCCTCTCTCCCAGTCTCCCCGGTGGTGGCAGGGTGGCAGGGAAGGGGTCCCCCCTCGGGGTGGTTGGGCGGTGGCGGGGCTGGGGTGGTTGGGTGGAGAAAGGCGCCCTACATTGCCTCGTTCGCTTGCGTCCTGCTGAGGAGGTCTCATGGGTTCCAACCGCAAAGGCTTCGTATCACTGATCGTCGCGCTCGCCCTGATGCTGATGCCGCAGATGGCGACGGCGCAGCGCACGGAGAAGCCGGTGCTTCACGGCGCGCACTGGGTCGCCATCACGGGCAAGCCGCTGGCCGCGGAGGCCGGTGCGAAGATCTTCGACGAGGGGGGCAACGCGGTGGACGCCGCGTGCGCCATGCTGGCGGCGGTGGCGACCATGTGGGACGTGCTGAGCTGGGGCGGCGAGACGCAGGCGCTGATCTACAACCCGAACGACGGCAAGGTTTACGGCATCAACGCCTTGGGTGTGGCGCCGACAGGCGCGACGGCGGAGTTCTACAAGTCGAAGGGCTACACCTACCCGCCGGCCTACGGGCCGCTGGCGGCGGTGACGCCGGGCACGCCGGGTGGGCTGCTGACAATGCTGGCGGAGTGGGGCACCATGAGCCTGAAGCAGGTGCTCATTAGGAATTCCCTCAACTCAGTATCGTAGAAGGAATTCTCTTCAAAATAGGGAAGATGAAGGATCCCGATAGGTTTGAAATGACCTGGCGGCGACGCTGCGCAAACTGGTGCAGGCGGAGCAGGACGCGCTGAAGGCGGGCAAGAGCCGCAAGGAGGCGATCTACGCAGCATACGACCGGTTCTACCGCGGCGACATCGCCCGGGAGTTCACGCGCGCGGTGCAGGAACAGGGCGGGCTCATCACGATGAAGGACCTGGACCAGTGGAAGGTCCACATCGAGGAGCCGGTCCATACGAACTACAAGGGCATCGAGGTCTACAAGCTGACGTCGTGGGTGCAGGGCCCGGTGATGCTGCAGACGCTGAACATCCTGTCCCACTTCGACCTGCAGGCGATGGGCTTCAACAGCGCCCGCTACATCCACACGCTGTACCAGGCCATGAACCTGACGTACGCGGACCGAGACTTCTACTATGGCGACCCGTACGTGCCGCCGGCAGAGCCCATTGAGGGCCTGCTGTCCAAGGACTACGCGGCCCAGCGTGCGAAGCTCATCAACCCGGACCACAACAACCCGGACGTGAAACCGGGCGACCCGTACCCGTTCATGGGCGAGACCAACCCGTTCAAGCAGTACCTGGCGGACTGGAACACGACGAAGCGGTTCGGCAAGGAGGCGAGCGACTCGCAGGCCGGTGCTGCGCAGGCGATGTCCGGTGGCGCCGCGGCGCGGCTGGCCGCGGTTCACGAGGGGCAT
>JARRJS010000208.1:0-5800 GCA_037388885.1 Gemmatimonadota bacterium | reverse complement strand
ACCCGCGCCGGGCGGATGCGGATGCCGCCATCCTCCTCGCTCATCTCGATCTCCGTGCCTTCCTCCAGCCCCGCATCCCTCGCGAACGCGCGCGGGATCCGCACGGCAAGACTGTTCCCCCATTTCCGCACGCGCGAAATCATGTTGCCGGCTCCCGGTGGCCTGACGGCTCCCTGCGGTGATGTATCTACAATGAAGATACGCGGGCCCACCCACTACACAAGAGCCGCCCCCACCGCAGGTCGGCCCGCACGGCTGCGGGAACAACCTGGCGTCACGCCGTGCCCAGCGCCCGCTTCACCACGTCGTCGTGCTCCAGCAGGTGCGCCATGGCACCCAGCGTCTGGTGTGGCACCGGCCCACCCAGGTCGCAGCGCCTGGTCCCGGTTCGGCGACCGGATCTTCGCCCACCAGACGTAGACGTCGTCGGGCGTGGCGTCGTCCTGCGGGTCGCGGCTGCGCTCCGCCCAGCGGAGCAGCACGCGCAGGTGCGCGTCCAGGGCGTCGTCGGCGTAGGCCGGGTTCCAGACGGTGAGGAGGTGGTGGGGCATGGTTCAGGCGCTCGAGGTGTGTGTGAACCGAACTGGCGGTTGGTGGACGGGCTATACGTCCTCGGGTGGCAGGATCAGGCGACGAAGCCAGGAATCCACCGCCCGGCTCTTGTCACGATTCGTGAGCGTGGCGAGGTGCCGCAGCAGCCGCTCGGCCCGGTCGATCGCGACGATCTGGTCCGTCTCCACCCAGTGTGGCTCGGCCTTCCAGGTCGCATCGGCGATCCGCAGATCTTCCGGAACCAGGCCGGGCCGCCACGTGAACGTCTCCCGACGGGTGGTGGTGATGGGGCAGACGATGACTGTTCCGAACTTCGAGCGGTTCAACCCGTCGCTGGAAACGACCAGGCACGGCCGCACCCCGGCCTGCTCACGCCCTTTTCGTGGGTCGAGGTCGACCTCCCAGATCTCGCCGCGGAGAGCCATCGGCGGCTCTCCTTCCCGCGGCCGCGCCCGGTACGGCGTCACGGCTTCTCCTTCCCCACGTAGGCACCGATCCAGGCTTCCCGCTCCCGCCGCTCCGCCTCGCGCTCCGCCGGAGACAGGCTCTCCCACGCATGATCGAACATCGCCTGCAGCTCGGCCTCTTCCTCCCGCGCACGCTCACGCTCCAGCAGGTCCCGGATGTACCCGGGCTTCTTCCGGCTCCCGCCTGCGCGTTCCGTCAGCCACGCATCCAGATCCGTCGGCAAGCGCAGGTTGATCTGGGCTTCCTTCGTAGCCATGGTGTCCCACTCCGCTCGTTTGGCAACAGGGCATCGGTACATTTGCTATCAAAAAGATAGCAACGCGCCCCCCCGAAGGCAACGGAACACCAGCGGCAACGTCCCCGGCCGCCATGTCGATGCCCGCTCATGCCGGCTCCCGTTCAGTCCCTCGGCGAGGACCGGTATATTGTCGTGGGACGTTCCTCTCAGCAGCGCACCCTCGTGGTCGTGCACGTCGATTACGGCGACCGCATTCGCATCATCAGCGCGCGGAAGGCCACACGCCGCGAACGAACAGCGTATGAACAAACGCAATGACCCGGACATGGCCCCGGAGTACGACCTCTCCAACGCCACCCGCGGGCGCTATGCCGGCCGCTTCTACGTGGACCCGACGACGCCCGCCGGAACAGTGGTCGTGCTCCGCCGGCCCGTCGCGGAGCACCGGCTCCAGGAAGGCGACGTCGGGCGAGTGGTGAGCGCGTCGGAATCCGCGCTCCGGGTCGAATTCAGCTTCGGGAGCGGTGGCACCAGCGTGCTCGTGGACCTGAAACCCGGGGACCTTCGCCTGCCCGGCGACAGCGAGGTGCTGCACGTGCGGGAGACACGGGCGGGGTGAGCGGCCCGGGAAGGGCGATAGAAAACGCCCGGGTGGGCCGCTAAGCCCCGCGAGTCGCTATGCGTCTCTCCCGGACGTCATCCCTGTCAACGGCCAATCAGTCCCGGGTGTCAACGACGCGCGCCCGGGCTTCCTTCAGCGCCTCATCGGCCGGAACCGAGTCCACCCCCCCGGCGCGGTACGCCGCCAATCGACGCCGCACCTCGTCCCGCCATGCCACGTCGACGTCCGGGTCCTCATGGAGGCTGGCCAGCAGACGTTCAGCCAACCGCGCCCGTTCCGAGCGAGGCAGGGACAGAGCGGCGGATTCCAGTTCCTGCACGAGAGCCTCCGTCTGCCAAGCGAGGACCCGCCGTTGCGCGGTTCCCTCCACTTCCTCCCGGACGCCCTCCTCCTCGAGGAAGTCATCGAACGCACTGCCGATTCCGGGGTTGTTCATCGGTCGCCTCCTTCCGTCCAGGTCCTCTCCACCGCCTGCGTCAGGACACCAGGTGCACGACGACGCGTGCGCCCAGCGCCTCGGCGATCCTTCAAGCCTGCCCCACCGCCAACTCCACGCCGTGCCGCCCCGCCAGGTAACGCACCACGTCGGGGAAATCACGCACCAGGCGCATCAGCAGGTCCGACGACCGGTTCTGGAAGACGGTCCCCCGCTCCCAGCGCCCGACGGTTTTGGGGCCGAAGCCGAGCAGCTTCTCGAACTGCGCCTGGCTCAGTTGCAGATCGTCACGGATCGCTTTGATGGCGTCCGGCTCCAGCAGATCCTCTTCCTGCCGGACCTGTGCCGCCGCCCGGCGCTGCGCCGCGTCCATCTGCTCCGGCGTGAACCATTCCTCCCCACAGGAGCCGCACCGGTAGAACTCCTGGTCCACGACGGCGGTACGGCGCCCCAGCTTAAGCGCCCGCCGCTCGTGCACCAGCTCGCCCTTCGAATCACACAGAGGACAGTGCTGAATCATGGATCCTCATCCAGCTTGAACGACACGACGACAACGGCCGAACCTATGGTAGCATTATGCTTCCTGTCCTGCAAGGACGTCATCCGCCTACGCGGTGGCATGGGTCAATGGCCTGCCTTGGCCTGTCCCGATTCGCTATGGTTTCCTGGTGTTTTCTTTGCGTTGCTCAGTCCGCACAAGCGATTCCACCATTGATCCGGTCGTCATGCCACGTTTAGACTTGGGGAAGCGTCGGAGTGAGCGCAGCACGGCACAGGAGCACGCCATGTCGATGGAACAATTGGAAAACGAAGCGATGAAGTTGCCGCCGGAAGAGCGGGAACGCCTCGGCGTAAAGCTCCTTTCCAGTGTTGACCGCGGACTCGGTTTCGAGGCCGAATGGGCCAAAGAGATCGATCGGCGGATACAGGGGTTGGAGGACGGTTCCGCGAAATCCATCCCCGGCGATGACGTGTTCCGCGAGGCCCTGGACCGCGTTAAGTGAGCTGGCTGCCGTTCCACACGGCGGCCGGCCAGATCTCTCTCCCTGGCCCCAACGACGTCCATCGGTGTATCTTCGGGTGAACCCGACGCGGAGGCATCCCTGACCACCTACCTTGCCCACGGCCTGTACTCGATCCCGGCGGCTGCCCGCTTGTTGCAGGCGCCGTCCGGCGAGCTACGACGTTGGGCGTTCGGCTACGACCGCCACGGGAGCCACTACGAGGCCGCCATCAAGCCGGACTTCGAGGAGATCGGCGGCGACGAGGTCCTGACGTTCCTGGACCTGGTGGAGCTGATGTTCATCCGCGGCCTGCGGGCTACGGGACGCTCCTTCCCCATGATCCACGACGCACATCGGGTCCTGTCCAGGCTCCTGGAGAACGAGCACCCAGTTGGATTTCGACCTCGACAACCTGGCCGAACGTTGGTACCCGGCGGGCCGCGCCTCGCCCGTCGTCGTGGATCCACGCATCTCCTTCGGCGCCCCCGTCATCGCCGGAACGCGCGTGGAAACCGCGGTCATCGCCGAGCTCTACCAGGGTGACGATTCGATCGACGAGCTCGCCTGGCTGTACGATCTGAAGCCCGCCCAGATCCGCGCGGCCGTCGACTACGAGCGCTCTCTGGCGGCGTGAACTTCCTGTTCGACGAGAATCTCCCGCCTTCCCTTGCCCGTGCCCTGCGAGAGCTGGGTGAACCCGTCCGCCACGTCATCGACGTGGAAGAGCTGGGCAAGGGCAGCCGGTCATTGGCGCGCGTGCCGGAATCGCCCGGCGCGATCAAATGTCAGATGAGAGCTACTTGTTGAGACCGTCTTCACGCCCGGGTTTGGTGCAGGTGGAAGCGATTCGAGGCGGTTCAGAGCCGCTCAAGTCGTCAGAACGATCACGCGTGCCCGCCCAGCACGAATCGCGCTCTTTCCGCACGAAGCATCTCATACGGCGTCATGCACTTGATCCCAAGGCCGATGCAGGCGTTCGGGATCTTGACCTTGTTGACGGTCTGTGCCGCGACTTCGTGGGTGACCACGACGTCGTCGTGGGCCAGCGCGCGTGCGGTCAGGTAGTAGTCGGCGACCTGCAGGAACGTGTTGACCGCAGCCGGTGAATAGTCCTGGGCAGACACCCATGCGCTGACCTTGGGCAAGCTGGTCAGCATGTCGGCGTCAGGCGTAAGGAACAACGCCTCCCCTCGGGACTTCGCCCAGTCCGCGAGCTCGTCATCGCCCGCAGCCAACTCGTCCCCTACCCTCTCGATGCTGAACACCTGCTTGGCGGCGTTCTGCTCATCGATCCAGTCCCAGAAGGCGGGGCAGAAATCGAACCCGTAATGCAGATTCTTGGCCTGGATGAAGACGTTCGCGTCGAGGAGGTAGGCCATCACGCCATCGCGTGCACGGACCTGCCCAGCTCGTGGAACGTCTCGACTTTGGAGATGCCGAGCATCCGGAGCGCGTCTCGGTAGAGGGTGCGACCTTCCAGCGTGCTTTCCACCAACGCGGCCACGAAGCGACGCCCGGCCCGCACCGGCTGCGTGCGGTAGAAATCGCCGCCGGTGCCCTTCGGCAACGCGACGATGCGCGCGACTTCGGTCTCGTACTCCTGGTGGAACGTCCGGCGATCGATGGCCTTCGCTTCGAACATGCGCCGGAGAGCCACCAGCGTGCTCACCTTGAACCGGCGCGCGATCCGCCGCATTTCGGTGGCCGGTTCCGCATCCAGCCGCAGGTCTCCTCGCAAAACCTCCATGGGAACCAGCACTTCGGCGGCTACCTGGTTGCACCACCGCTCGATGTCGGCATCGGCGGTCTCGCCGGGATCGGGGTCGGAGAGGGCGGAACGACCGAGCCACACGTGCGCCAGCTCATGGGCCAGCGTGAACATCTGCGCCGCCTTGCTGTCGGCCCCGTTCACGAAGATCAGGGGCGCCAGGTCGTCCGCCATGGTGAAGCCCCGGAACTCCTCCGGGTCCAGCTTGCGATGCGTGTTGTTGTGCACGACGCCGCTGATCATGACCAGGAGCCCGACGGCGTCCCCCTGCTGAATGAACTGGCGTAGCGCATCCGTCCAGCTCGGAGAACGTCGACGCGCCACCAGGTCGAACCCGAGCGTGTCCTGGATGTCTGCGGCCGTCCCCTCGACGTCGTCGGCCATGGTCACGCACCCGACGAACGCCTTCGCGGGCTCGCGGGCTTCGCGGGCGTACGCCCGGTACCATTCCTGCCGCGCTTGGCTGAGATAGACGGTGTCGAGCAGATGCGGACTCGGCCGCCCGGTGCGCCTGCGGCCGGACCGGAAATCAGGCAGCGGCACTTCCTCCACCGGCGGCTGCGGCAGGAACAGGTACCCGACGGGCACCCAGACCGCCCTCGCGAACGCTTCGAGCTGCTTGAGCGTCGGCTTCGCCGCACCGCGTTCCCACTCGTCGTAGCGCTTGAACCGGCTTCGCAGCTCTGCGGGGTCCTTCTGCGCGCGGTCCCGC
>JARRJS010000207.1:0-4037 GCA_037388885.1 Gemmatimonadota bacterium | reverse complement strand
CCGACGTGGTAGACGATGTGGCGGCCCTGGCTCTCGATGATGTCGGCGCGGATTCGGGCCGCGATGTCGTTCAACGCCTCGTCCCAGGACACCCGCGTCCACCTCCCGGCGCCACGTGCGCCGTCGCGCTTGAGCGGGTAGAGCAGGCGGTCGGGGTCGGTGATCTGATTGTGCGTGGCCGGGCCCTTGGCGCAGTTCCGGCCACGCGAGCCCGGGTGCAGCGGGTTGCCCTCCAGCTTGCGGATCGCGCCCGTGTCGTGATCGATGTAGGCGAGCAGGCCGCAGGCAGACTCGCAGTTGAAGCACAGGGTCGGCACCAGGTCGTAGTGCCGGCCTTCGTCTCGCCCGCGCGCCGAGCGGTCCTCGTGCCAGTCGGGCCAGGCGTTCGAAGGCGGGTGGCTGTCGAGGCCGATCTCGCTGGGGCCGGGGAAGCTGGTGCGGTGGCCGGCGGGGGAGGCGTAGCGCGGCCCGACGTCGGTGACGAGCCGTCGCGGCCGGGCACGGAGTGCGTCCAGCAGACGGCTGTGAAGCGAGCCTGGGCGTTCGGTCGACGGCATGAGCCCCTCCTGTCCGCTTCAGGCGAGCGGAACGGCCTGACCGGCCTGGACATAGGCGTGCTCGAAGGCCAGCAGGCCCGCGAGGCTGCAGAGCGCGGCCAGCGACAGCAGCCATGCGCCGCCGCCGATCAGGCACAGAATGGCGGGAACCACGGACCCGAGCGCGATCCCCGACCAGAAGTAGCCCCGGAAGGCGCCGTGCGTGAGCTGGCGCTCGGCGGCCCGGGCGTGGGCGGTGCCGGTGGGTTGCGCCAGCTCGCTCGCCACGATGAGGCCGTGCGCTGCTGCGGCGGCGAGCAGCACCCAGCGCAGCGGACCCGGCACGCCGGCAGCGGCGCCCGCAGCGGCGGCGAGGATCAGCACGGCGCTGCCGGCGAGGACAGCCTGCACCGCCATGTGGCTGGGAAGAAGGGGGTTCTGCCACAGGTCGCGGGCCTTGGCCTGGGCGAACAGGTAGGCGGTGTAGACGGCGGTCGCAAGCGCGATCGGAACGAGCGGCCAGGCCAGTGCCCACTGGAAGCCGGTGACGCCGAGGAGCGAGCCGACGAGCCACAGCACGATCAGCGTCCCGAAGGCGCCGATGATGAAGGCGCCGCGCACCAGCCAGGAGCGCCACTGCGGGCGCGTGAAGATGGTGTAGAAGCGCAGCGGGTGTGTCAGGTCCCACACCAGCAGAACGCCTGTCGCGCCCAGGAAGACGCCGGCGATGAGCGGGGCCGCCCAGCGGACCAGCGGTCCGCCGATGTCGAGCCAACCCAAGGCGGCGCCGATCACCGCCATCATGAACGTGCCCGCGGAGATCGACTTGGTCCAGGTGTAGAGGCTCACCCGCACGTCCCAGGGGCGCTTGTGGGCGACGTCATAGGTGACCATCGCGGCGGCCGCGTTGTTCGAGCTCCAGCCGGCCGGCAGGCGGCTGCCGCCGTGGCCTGCGAGGTCGTGGGGCTGCTCGCTCCACTGGTGCATGCCGCCCGGCGGCGTGGTCGCGGCCAGCGGGTCGAGCGTGGCCTGGTCGACGCCCAGGTAGTAGAGCTTGGGGCTGGTGTGCTTCTCGGGGCGGCGCACGGCGACATTGGCGCGACCCACGAGCCGAGCCACCTTGCTCTCGGGCTCGTGAAGGTCGCCCACCAGGATCGCCTCGGCCGGGCACACCGAGACGCAGGCCGGCTCCAGACCGGCGTCGATTCGATGGCTGCAGAAGTTGCACTTCTCGGCGCTGCCGTCCTCGGGGTTGATGAAGATGGCGTCGTAAGGGCAGGCGGCGATGCACGCCTTGCAACCGATGCACACGTCCTTGTCGAAGTCGACGATGCCGTCGGGACGCTGGTACATGGCGGTGACGGGGCAGGCCGCGACGCAGGGCGGGTCGGCGCACTGGTTGCAGCGCGTCACCTGGAAGCTGCGCCGGGTGTTGGGGAAGGTGCCCTTCTCCACGTGCTTGACGAAGGTCCGGGTGACGCCCAGCGGCACCTCGTTTTCGCTCTTGCACGCCACCGTGCAGGCGTGGCAGCCCACACAGCGGGTGTGGTCGATGACCTTGATCCACTGCGGGTCGTGATTGCGGTACAGATCGTCCAGCAGGGCGGCGCCGCGCGCGGCGGCGTCGCTGGCCTGTGTGGCGGCGCCCGCGCTCCCGGCCGGCCCGAGGTCGCCCGGGGCGCTCATGTGTTGGAAACGGCGGCGCCCACGGCCGTGGCGTGCCTGGCAGTCCGGCCCGCCGGCGAGTGCGGCCGCAGCCGCGTGCGAGGGCGGACCAGGTTGACGGCGCGCGTAGCCTCGTCGGCCTGGCGCGGCTGAGTGTCGCGTTCCGTCGATCGGGGCTCGGCCATAGGTTTTGGATTTTAAATCAAATATTGATGAAATACAATTCTCTGCCTCGCGTGCTGGCGCGGGCGGTATCGCGAGCCTGCGGTGGCGTGGGCGTCGACTTGAGGCGAGGGCCCCGATTGAGAAGCAAGTCTCGCTGGCAGGCGCTTGTGACGCTCTCCACACCCCGCCCGCCACCATGCCGCACGCACACAGGCGTTGCCGTTCAGCAGCGGGGTGCGGGCGCGCTGGCAGGGGGACCGAGCGAGCCCTTCATGGCAGGCGCCGCGCCACCGCCGAAGCCACGCGTAATGCTGGCCCGCGCTCGATGTGCTCGGAGCGCGCCGGGGTCAATGCCCGCTCGCGCTGGCCGTGGTGGCACCGGCATTGCCGACGTACTCGAAGACGCCGTACAGGGCGTTCCCAACGCGCTCGCGCTCGGCCGTGAGGGTGCCGCTCTTGAGGCCGTAGACGACCTCGAGCACGTCGCCAACGGTTCGCCAGGCGTGGTCGACGCGGAGCGTGCCGCGCGCCAGGTACTCGTAGAGGCGGCCGTGGACGCCCATCTTGAAGTAGCCGAACATGTCGGCCGGCAGCCGCGCGCAGGCGACCTGCGCCGTGGCCGGGACGGAGCCTGTCAGCAGACCCTTACAGCTGACGAAGCTCCCGCCGACGGTGTGAACGGCCTGCGAGACCATGGTGCCGTATACCGTGCCCAGGTCCATGTGGTTGGCGGCTCGAGCCACGGGCGCAGCGAGGACGATGACGGTGGTGATGACGGCCAACAGCGATGTGGCTGAACGTGGCACCGGAAGCCTCCTCGGACGATGGGATCGCTTCGTCGCGACCTTGGTTGGGCCCGGTGCCTCGCGCTTGGCGCGCACCGGCCCATAGGAACGTATACAACCGCAAACATGGTTTGCATGAGACGTGCTTCTCATGATGGTTCGGCCTGGGGCCATCGTGTGCCCATCTTCACGAGCCACAGCGTGCCCGGAGCAGGCTCGCGAAGGTCGACGGGGACGCGACTGAGGCCAGCCGGCGTGACGTCGGACCGGAAGGCCACCGGGTGCCGCTCGCCGCTCAGCGGGTGCTTAGGAACCTCTCAGTCACGGGTGCAACCCTCGGAAGAGAGTGAATACGGCGTTCCGGACGCTATTTCTTGGAGTGCTTGCGGGGCTGGCGGGGTTGGCGTTCGCGCAGGAGCGGGTCAACTACCTGGCGGTGAATGGCACGTTGGTGAGCGCGGCGGGCCCGTACTACTTCATCGCCCAGGGAGACCGTCGGGACGCGTTCGCCAAGGCGAGGCCGCTGGCAAAGGCGATGCGCCTGCAGGTGTCGGTGAACGTGCGAGGTAAGAGGCTGCGGTTCAGTGACGGGACCACCACGGCGGTGTTCGAGACCACCGGCAGCGTCCCGCAGGGCCTGGCGACGCGCACGGGCGCCTTGACGGTGAACGGACGCCCCGTTTCGAGCCCGATGGCCATCGTGGTGGAGGGCGTCGCCTACGTTGCCATCACGCCGCTGGTGGCGGCCTTCGGCGGCGTCAGCCCCTGGAACGCGGCCAACCACGTGATCACCATCGAGACCGACGCCCATCTGCCTTCAGGCCCGTCGGCGCCCCGCACCCCTGCCCGAGCCGGTGGCTCCGGCGGCACCGGGGCGCCGCTCGCG
>JARRJS010000206.1:0-7985 GCA_037388885.1 Gemmatimonadota bacterium | reverse complement strand
CCGGACTGAGAAACAGAAGGTCATCGTCCTCATGCGCAACGATGTTAACCACTCCATAGGTGCATGAAGGATCCCGATCAAACAAAGGACCACCCGGAGACAACACAGGTGCCAGAGGGCCTTTATCGCAAGAGGCAGCAGCAATCGCCAGCAACCCCAAAGACAACCGCACCGCATACGTTCGAATTGGGCTTCGCATAATCCCCTTGATAGCGTTTGCTTGCACTTTGAACGCCCATCCGTTGGGAAGTAGCCGAGGACGGCAGATCGTGATGCCACGAGGCGCCAACAAGCGCCACCGAAGCACGCCTTACGCATGCGAGAGGCCAGTGTCAGCGGCGCGAACAGGCCCCATAGTTGGCTGCGAACACACAACTTACAGCGGCGCCCTGTCAGATCTTCCTTGCCGATTGTGGCAATCACTCAACAGGGGTCCACAGGAGGTGATGGTTGTGCGCGACACGGCTGCGCCTGCACAGGGACGTGTTTATCCGCATGTACAAGAACGGTAATTACCTGACACCCGGCCTGCGCCGGGACTGAGTTCGTCAGGCTGCTTTCGGTTCCTCCGTTTCAGACTTCGATCTGGCCGCCTGCTTGGCCGTCTTCAATCCCGCCTTGAAGATCTGGTACGGCGTCTTGCCGCCCATGCCCCGCCCGCGGTGCGGACGCTTGCGGTTGTAGGTTTCCAGGTAGCCGTCCAGGTCTTGCTGCATCTCTTCGACCCCCTCGTACCACTTGGTGCGCCCCATGATGCGCAGGTGCTCATCCAGCAGCGTGCGGTGGAAGCGCTCGATGAAGCCGTTGGACTGGGGACGTCTCACCTTCGTGGTGCGGTGCTCGATCTCTTCCAGCTGCAGGAAGAGCTCGTAGGGGTGCCGGTCGGGCCGGCCGCAGAACTCCCGGCCATTGTCGCTCAGCACCGTCTTCACCCGGATCCCGTGCGCATCGAAGAACGGCAGTACTTCGTTATTCAGCACCTGCACCCCGGTGAGCGGGAGTTTACTGGTGTAGAGCCGTCCCCAGGCGAAGCGACTGAAGCAATCCAGCACGGCTTGCACGTAGACCTTGCCCACGCCCTTGAGGATGCCCACGAAGAAGGTGTCCACTGCCACCAGATCGCCCGGAAAATGCACCTCGATGTGCCGCTCCCGGAATTCCGGATCAAAGCGTTCCAGCGCCTGGATCTGCTCCTCCGTCAGCTTCAGTTTGCGGCCGCGCGCCGTTTCCTCGAGCCGGAGCAGCCGCTCGTGTTTGGTCATCAACCCGTGGCGGCTCCACACGCCTCGCACGCCGCCGGCGCTGACCTGCGTCTCCTGCAACAGCAATTCGTCCGCCACCCGCTGGGCCCCGTGCGTCGGATGCGCCAGGCAATGATCCAGGATCGCCTTCTCCACCTCCGGCTCCACCCGGTTCGGGTGCGGATTCTTCGGCCCCGGCAAGTGGTCCATCAGGCCTTCGGCCCCGTAGGTCTGGTAGTTCCGACGGATCTCGTAGAACTGCTGCCGGCTGTACCCCATGATCCGGCACGCCCGGCTCACGTTCCCCAACTCCTGCGCCAACTGTAGCAGGCTCAGCTTCCTCCGTGCTATCTTTTCCTTCTGGACGGTGGTCATCGGCCTCCTCCGGGCTGAATTGAACTGGACACTCAACTCAGTAATCCCGGCGTTGGCCCTTGGCCACCGTCTTCTTCACGCCTCAGGTGTCAGGTGAATACCATCCCAGCACACTCCGTCTCCGCACTCCGGAGTCGGTCACCATGTCCGTCCCACTGTTCAGTCTGAATCCAGTCCACCTCGCGCCTGTGGAGCGCGCGTTGGCGGCGGGCGGCGTGCCGTATGCGGTGAAAAGTGCTTGGCGGGCCTTCATCGACGCCAGCCGTTCGGCGCACGTGAGTGTGCTTGTCGCGCGGTGGCTTGCGGACCTCGCGCCCTACCCCAGAAAGGGTGTATCGGGCGCATGGGATCCGGTCGCGTTGATCGTTGTGACAGACCCCGATTCGGAGAACCTGCGCCGTTTGGTGACTTTGCCCGCCGCTGAGCTTCTCTTCTTGGACCGGGACATAAACCGCCTCGCCAGGATCGTACGAGGTTATCTCGACCGGAACCCCTTCCGGCGGTGGATTGCCGAGGTTCGTGACCGGGCGGATTTGCCCGGACTACTTCGGCGTGCGCTCCTCACCGTCTTGGAATACGAACCGCCAGCCGTTCCTGTGGAGCCAGGCGATGGGGCGGCAATGCCGAGATCCATCAATGGTCTCGCCACCCGTTTGGGATGTTCGGACGACCATCTCGGGAGGTTAGCCCGCCGCGCCGGCATCGCCTTGCCTGCTTTTCTGAAGTGGACTGTCGCTCTGCGGGCACTGCAAATCCGGGCGGAATCCGGCGGGAACTGGGAAACAGCCGCATGGCGGCTCGGTTTCGCTGGTGTCAGCGGCCTCTCAGAGCATTTGAACAGTACGCTTGGCCTGCGGCCAACCGTGGCCAGCGCAATCGAGATGGACCGCTGGGCAGAACAGTTCGAGCGACGCTTCTTCCGACGCATCCACGAGGTGTCTCGGAAAACCTGAAGCGTTGTCTGATTCTCTGAACACACTCCTCCCGAACCGCTCGCATAATCCTCTGCAGTGCCGTTGATGCGCCCGTTTGGAGGGTTTCCTACCAGGGACGCCGATCCGGTCCCAGAACGGCAGAATGAAGTGAACTCGGACATACTGCCGTTGCGTGGTATCCGAGACAGAAACGATCCTGAAGTGGGAATGCTGCCTTTCCATGGAGCTTCTCAGCCTGTCATGGAACACCACGGCGCCGGTTTCACTCTGATCGAAATCATGGTCGTCATCGTCGTCATCACGCTGTTGGCGGCGCTTGTCGCACCAAATGTGTTCAAGAACCTGGGGACCGCCCGGGACGGCACCGCGAGAAGCCAGATGGAAATGCTTGCGGCCGCGCTCGACGCGTACCGTCTCGACAACGGCCGCTATCCCACCACCGAGCAAGGTCTTGAGGCACTCTGGATCGCGCCGACATCCGACCCACGTACCCGGGCGTGGAACGGCCCGTACCTGCGCAAGCGGGTCCCACTGGACCCGTGGCGCCACGCGTACGTCTATCGGTTCCCAGGGCAGGAGACCGAGGACCGCTTCGACCTGTTGACGTATGGTGCGGATGGCCAGCCAGGCGGCGAAGGGGAGAACGCCGACATCTCTGCCTGGGACCAGTAGGCAACCGCGCTCGTCGGGTACCCTGGCGCACAGCACCGAACGATCATGCCCGCATTCGCGTACCACGCCGTGGACCCGCGGGGGAAGCGCCACCGCGGCACCGAAGAAGCGGCCTCCCCGCTAGCGGTGACGCGCGTGTTGGAGGGCCGCGGGTTGTTGGTGCTGGAGGTGGCTGAGCAGGAGGCACGCGCCGCGCGGGGGGTGCCTGGTTTCGGGCGACGCAGGGCTGTGCTAGAGGCGACGCGGGCACTGGCCTCGCTGCTCGCCGCTGGCCTGCCCTTGTCCCGGGCGCTGGGTGTGACGGAGGGGCTGGTGGGCCCGGGCATCGCGACCTCGGTGGCTTCAATCCGCTCCCGCATTGAACGCGGCGATGCGCTCCACGCGGCGCTTGCGGATTATCCCCACCTATTCCCGCCGCTCCACGTTGGAGTGGTGCGGGCGGGAGAGCAGAGCGGAGATCTGGCAGGGGCGTTCCGTCGCCTGGAGGCACAGCTGGGGCGAGAGCAAGCGCTTCGGTCCCGTTTGGTGAGTGCGTCCATTTACCCCGCGATCCTCGCCGTGGTCGGAGGGTTTGCGGTAGTGCTGCTCGCGCTCTTCGTGGTCCCCCGCTTCGCGGACCTACTCCAAGATGCGGGCGCGACGCTCCCCACGTCCACGCGCGCGCTGCTTACGGTCTCGCGAACCGCACTGCGCGTGTGGCCGGCGCTCGTGTTGGGCCCGCCGCTGCTTGTGTTGTTCGCGGCCGTGCTGGTGGGAGGTGGTGCATCGTTGCTGGATGCGCTGGAGTCTGCGGCGGGTAGCGTTGGCGATCCGGAGGCCGCCGAAGAGGCCGTGCGCGTTCGGCTCCGGGTGCGCGAAGGTGCCTCTTTCCACGCGGCGCTGGCAGAGGGTTCGGTGTTCCCGGAGCTGCTCCCGCGGCTCGTCGGCGTGGGCGAGGAGTCGGGGAGGCTGGAGGAGTTCCTGGGCAAGGCTGCGGAATTGTTCGAGACGAGGGTCTCGCACGCCGCGGAGCGGTTGGCGTCGCTCGCGGAGCCGGCCATGATCCTGGTCTTTGGTGCCTTGGTGGGGCTGGTTGCGCTCGCAATGCTCCAGGCCATCTACGGCGTGAACGCGGGAGCGTTCCGATGAAGCGCGGCTACACGCTGGTGGAGATGCTGGTGGTGCTCGCGATTCTCGGGATCATGGCGGGCGCCGCAGTGCCGGCGGTCGGCGTCTGGCTGGACCGGACGCCGTCGCCCGCGGAGGAGGTGGCCGCGCTAATCCGTAACGCCCGCGCCCTTGCCCTGGAAACGGGCTGTCCGGTGACGCTCACCTGGGACCCCCAATCGGGCCGATGGCTAATTGAGGCGGGTGATGCCGCGCCGGTGGAGGGGGCAGTGGCGCTGCGTGGGGCCACGGTGATGACGCCACTCCGGAGAGTCGTGGTCCAGTTTGCACCTACCGGGGGCGCCGACGTTGGGCCGGTGCAAGTGCGGTGGAACGACCGGCTGGACGTGGTGCGGGCGGACCGGTGGACGGGGAAGGTGACGCTCGATGGCGAGTGAGCGCACGAGCCAGCGGGGCGGCTTCACGCTCCTGGAGGCCACGGTGTCGCTGGTCATTCTCTCGCTTGTGGGGCTCGCGGCGCTGGGGGCGGTGGATCGGGACCTGGACGCGGCGATTCGCTCGCGGACGGCGCTCGAGTCGTCAGCGCTCGCCGCGGACCGGCTCGAAGCCGTGCGGCTCGTGGATGCCGCGGGCATTGCGAGCCTGCCTGATTCCATTGCCCATGGTCGTTTCGGGCCACCGTTCGAGGCGTATTCCTGGAACGCCGACGCGCGCGCAGTACCTGGCGCGCCCGGGCTCTACGACGTGAGGATCGAAGTCACGTGGACCGGCGGAACTCGCTCGCTGGAGACCTGGCTATACCGCTCCGTACCGCTGTCTCCGGGGGCGACGCCGTGAGCCCGCGTCCGAGTCGGTCCGGCATGACGCTCGTCGAGCTGCTCGTGGGACTCATCGTGATAGGGGCCGCGCTCGCGGCGGGCTATCGCGCGTTCGCGGGTGTCGCGGACCAGCGGGGGCGCGCGGTGGCCGCCATGGATGAGGCCGCCCGCGAGGCGCTCGTGCGCCGCGCCATGGTGGATTGGTTGCGTGGTGCCGTTCTGGTGTCGGAGGATGGCGGACCCCCCTTCGTGGGTTTGGACGGGCGGGATGGCGACCTTCCGGACGATGCGCTCGCCTTCCTCACCACCACACGCGCGCTGCCGGGCGTTGGCAACGTCCAGGTTCGACTGTACATCGACCGCGACCCCGATACACCGGAGCGCGGCCTGGTGGCCGACTTGAGCGAGTGGCAGGGGACGTATGAGGAGCGCGTCGAACTGGCACCCGCCGCCACGGGTCTCGACGCGCGCTACCTCTTCGGCTTCCGGGGCCGGCGGTGGCTGCCGAGCTGGATCAGCTCAAGTGTTCTCCCGCTTGGGGTCGAGCTGTTGGTCACGGCTGGCGCGTCGGACTCCCTGCCGCCTCTGCTGCGGCGCCCGATCCTCGTGGCCATGGGGGACTCGCGATGAACGTGGCGCACCGTCCCGGCTTCGCGCTCCTGGCCACCCTCTGGCTCGTGGTCGGCATCGGTGTCGTGGGGCTCGCCTGGGGGCTCCGCGCCAGGGACCAGCGCCGCGTGGCGATGAACACCGTAGACGCCGTAGTGGACGGACGGGGACGAGAGCTGGCGTCTGACGTTGGAGGATGCGGGGGCCCGTCTCGATGTGAACCGGGCGGACGAGGCGGAGTTGCGCGGATTGCTGGTGGCGCTGCACGTGGACGCGGGTCTCGCGGACCGGATCGCGCAGGCGATCGCGGACTGGCGTGACCTGGACGACCTGCACCGTCCACGCGGCGCGGAACGCGACTGGTACGAGCGGGCCGGCCGGCCGGTGCTGCCGCGCAACGGGCCGGTCGAGTCGGTGGCGGAGCTGCGGCATGTGAAGGACGTCAGTGAGCCGATCTACCGGCAGGTTGCGCCCTACCTCTCGGTAGACGGGACCGGGCGCGTAAACCTGACTGCCGCGCCCCGGCCGGTGCTGCTGGCGTTGCCGGGGATCGGCGAAGAGGTCGCCGGACTCATTGAGCGCTACCGCACGGAGCCGAGGCTGCTTCCCCCCCTGACTCAGCTCGAGCCCGAACTGTCCCCCTGGGCATGGACGCGACTCGCCGCCAACCTGCCGCAACTCCTGTCCCGGACGACCACGGAAACGCGCGAGGTCCGGATCCGTAGCGTGGGCCGCGTGCCGGGCAGCCCCGTGCGCGTCTTCGCCGACGCGCTCGTGGTGCGGAGTGCGGGCGCCGCGCACCTCGTGCGGCAGACGGTGACGCCATGAGCAGAATGCGAAAGGTGGGGGTGGCCGTGGCGCCGGAGGTGGCGCTGGCCGTTTGGCCCGGCGCGCCGCCGCTCCGTTTGCCCATCCGAGGCCCCGATTCCCTGGCCGACGCCATGGGGGCGATCCGCGAGGCGGTGGCTGGCGAAGCGTCGGCCCGCGACCGTCGTCGCCCGCCGGTGCGCGTCCGCGTCGTCTTCGTCCCACCGCTGGCCGATGTCCGCCGGATCGAGCTGCCTCGTCTGCGCATGGAGGAGACCGGTGCAGTCCTGGCCCGGCACCCGGGCCGCTACTTCCCTGCTGCCCGGGACCCGCAGGTGGTGGCTTGGAGCCCCCTCGAACGGCCTACGGGCGGGTCGCAGCGGTTGCTTGCGGCCGCCGTGCCGACCGTCTGGGTCGAAGCGGCCCGGGACGCTGTTCTCGCCGCGGGAGGGCTGCCCGACGACGCGGTTCCCGCCCACCCGGCTTGGGCCGCGGCCGGCGCCGTCCGGGGTGTGAGAGATGGCGTGGTGTTAGTCGATCTGGATGCGCGGGCCGTGGTGGTGGCACTCCGGGGTGGCCGGGTCGCCGACGCGGCCGCCCTCCCGGCCAATGACACCGCCCTGGTAGAGTCGCGGCTGCGAGAGCTGGCGGAAGAGGGGGCGACGGTGCGACTGGATGGCGATCCCGCCAAGATTGCGGCGGTGAACGCGTTCCGGGCCGCATCCAAGCTCACGCCGTAGTGGCCGCGCGGCGGGCCATTGCCTCCGAGGTTCGGACGGCGATGGATGAGCGCGCCGCCCTGAATGAGCGTCGCGCGGCGCTCACGGTGATCGACACCCTCGAAGCCACCGCTCCGCGTTGGTCGGTGCTATTGGCAGGGATCGCTCGTGGGCTCCCTCAGGACGCTTACCTGGCCGCGCTTCGCGGCGGTCCCGACAGTGTCTTTGTCGTGGGTGTGGCCGGGGACGCGGCTCCTGTGTTCGCCGGGCTGCGGGGCATCCCTGGAGTGGCCGCGGTGCGGGCGCAGGCGCCGATCCGGCGGGAGGCGCGGCCGGACGGCGCCGTCGAACGTTTCACGCTGGCCATCGGCTTGCGCCGGAACGCGTCAGGAGACGCGCCGTGAGGTCCGAGCTCTCCACCCGCGACCGGCGCGCCATTCGCCTCGGGCTCGTGGTACTCTTGCCCGCTTTCGTGTTGGGACTCGGCGTTCGGCCGTACGCCTCCGCGTGGATGCGGGCCAGGGACCGGCTTGAGTCGGAGCGCGCGCTGCTGGGGCGTGAGCGCGCGCTGGTGGACGCGGCGCCGTCGTTCGGCCGGGCGGAAGCGACGGAGCGGTCGGCGCTGGAGCGCCGCGCGGGCCGGCTCTTGCCGGGCGATTCCACCCTCGCGGGGGGCGCGCTGGTCCGCTACGTGGCCGACCT
>JARRJS010000205.1:0-4106 GCA_037388885.1 Gemmatimonadota bacterium | reverse complement strand
CTTGTGCGCTCCCAGGCTGCCCACCTTCAGCGTCGGGATCGGGAATTCCAGGTAGTCCACGGGGCTCGCCGGGCTCGCGAAGTGCAGCACCCCGTCCAGCGGCCCCTCCACGTAGATGTAGTTCGTGACGTCGTGCTCCACGAACAGGAACCGCTTCTCCCCCATCAGGTGCGCGATGTTGTCCGGCGACCCCGTCCGGAAGTTGTCCATGCCGATCACGCTGTGCCCCGCCCGGATGAAGCGGTCGGCGAGGTGGGAGCCGAGGAAGCCCGCGGCGCCGGTGATGAGCACGCGGAGGCTGTGTTCGTCGTTCACGGCGATGTCTCCAGTCGGATTGGATCGCAGATCGCTGATCGCGGATCGCGGTCGTTCGCGGTGCGAGCGTGTACGCCGTGTGAAGCAGGCATCCGCGGTCGTCTGCCTCGCCGGGCATCGTGCGGGCCACGGCGAGTCCGGCTGACGCCGGACTGCGATCCGCGATCCGCGATCCGCGATCTGACGAGGTTCGCCGAAATACGGCGCGGCTCCACAACGACGCGGTCCACGTCACTCCCCCCGGCGCGCAACCAGCCACTCCACGAACGCCGGAATCCCCTCCTCCACAGTCATGGACGGCTGGTAGCCCAGCACGCGCTTCGCCTTGCTCACGTCGGCGAACGTGCGGCGCACGTCGCCGGGCTGCATGGGCTGGCGGTCGATGACGGGTTCGACGCCCACGGCGTCGGCGATCAGCTCAGTGAGCCGGCTCAGCGACGTCGTGCGGCTCTCGCCCAGGTTCACGATGTCGAATGCCTCGGGGTTTGCCGCGGTCCAGTCGATGGCCGCCATGACGCCGTCCACGATGTCGTCGATCCAGGTATAGTCCCGCTCCGTGGTGCCGTCGCCGAACACCGGGATGGCCACGCCGTCCAGCATGCGCGTAGCGAACTTGCGGATGGCCAGATCCGGCCGCTGCCGCGGGCCGTACACGGTGAAGAAGCGCAGCGCCATAAGACTGCCGCCGTGCAGGTGCTGGTGCGTGCGGCACAGCAGCTCGCCCGCGCGCTTCGTGGCCGCGTAAGGCGAGATGGGCTCCAGCGCCGGGTCGTCCTCGGAGAACGGCACGGGCGCGCTGTCGCCGTACACCGACGACGACGACCCGAACACGAACCGGCCCACGCCGGTCCTGCGCGCCAGCTCCAGCATGGCTTGTGTCGCCAGCAGGTTGGCCCGCGTGTAACCCACCGGGTCCTCGATGGACGGCCGCACGCCCGCCTTCGCCGCCAGGTGCACGACGACGTCGAAGCGCTCGTCCCGCAGCGCCGCGTCCAGCCCCGCGGCGTCCGCGCAGTCCAGCTCCTCCAGCCGGAACCGCTCCTGCTGCGACGCCTCGGCGATGTTGCGCATCTTTTCCGTGCGCGGGTAGAACCGGTCGAAATTGTCCAGGCCCACCACGTCCCAACCGTTCGCCAGCAGGCGGTCGGCCACGTGGCTGCCGATGAAGCCGGCTGCACCCGTCAGCAGCGCGCGTTTGTTCGTCGCCGGGTTGTGCAAGGATTCGCCTCGTTTTGGGGCTCGCAAAGTCGATCCGGATTGTAAGGGTGCGCGTAGGAATGCGATAGTCCGACGAAGCCGGACCCGCCCCATTCAACACGACGCACGTGGAAGCGAGCTTCGCCCGGCCCCCCCTCACGTCCCGCAGCCACCTCGCCGCGAACGCCATCGATCGTCGATGGTCGATCGTTCACGGTCCTTGTCTCAACCGCTTCCGCTGCATAGCTTTCCGGCGGCGCTGTTACCCGGAGCGTTCTAATCGTGCCGCGTCAATCCAATTCGGCACCCCGCAACGCGCGAAGAATAGCACGCAAGAGGTCGACGATCCCAGACCTGCGGCGCACGCCCACGCGTGCGGCGATGTCCGCGCATTAGGAAGTTCCGCGCATAGAGACGACGAGTAACCCCGGAGCGGGGTGCAAGGCCAGGTCGGACAGGCCGTGTAACCGACGGGACCAAGGTGTCCCCATACCGGAAGAGATGACATGCATGTAGCGGTGATAGGAACCGGATACGTCGGCCTCGTCGTCGGTGCAGGCCTCGCCGATACGGGCAACGACGTCATCTGTGCCGACATCGACAACGGCAAGATCGACCGGCTGAACGCCGGCGAGATCCCCATTTACGAGCCCGGCCTGGAGCCGCTGGTGGCACGCAACCTGGAGGCGGGCCGACTCCAGTTCACCACCGACGTGGGCCATGCGGTGGAGGCCTCGGACATCATCTTCATCGCCGTGGGCACGCCGCCGGGCGAGGACGGCAGCGCGGACCTGCAGCACGTGCTCAAGGTGGCGGACACCATCGGCGAGCACATGAACGGCCGCAAGATCGTGGCGACGAAGAGCACGGTGCCCGTCGGCACGGCGAACAAGGTGCGTGCTGCCATCGAGGCGCGCACCGACCACGAGGTGCACGTTTGCTCCAACCCCGAATTCCTCAAGGAAGGTGCGGCTGTCGACGACTTCATGAAGCCGGATCGCGTAATCGTGGGCGTGGACTCCGACTACGCCCGCGATACTCTCGGCGAGCTGTTCTCGCCCTTCGTGCGCACCGGCAACCCGGTGATCTTCATGGACATCGCGTCGGCGGAGATCACCAAATACGCGGCCAATGCCATGCTGGCCACGCGGATCTCGTTCATGAACATGATCAGCCAGCTGTGTGACGCCGTGGGGGCCAACGTGGACTTCGTCCGCCACGGCATCGGCAGCGACGACCGCATCGGCCCGGCTTTCCTTTTCGCCGGCGTCGGCTACGGCGGTAGCTGCTTCCCCAAGGACGTCAAGGCGCTCATCAACACCATGCACGGCGCGCATGCCGATGCCGGCATCCTGGAGGCAGTGGAGCAGGTCAATGAAGCGCAGAAGCGACTGCTGCTCGACAGGGTGATCCAGCGTTACGGCGACGATATGACAGGCCGGATCTTCGCAGTCTGGGGGCTCAGCTTCAAAGCGGAGACCGACGACATGCGCGAAGCCACATCCCTCGTCGTCGTCAGCGGACTTCTGGAACGGGGTGCCCGGGTCCAGGTCCACGACCCGCAGGCCATGGAGCAGGCGCGGCAGTATTTCGAGGACCGGGTGCTGTATACCCACACCAACTACGATGCCCTCAAGGACGCTGACGCTTTGCTCATCCTCACCGAATGGCAGCCATACCGGCGGCCGGACTTCGAGCGCATGAAGTCGCTGCTCAAAGAACCCGTCGTATTCGATGGACGCAACCTGTTCCGACCCGAGCGGATGCGGAACATGGGGTTCGAATATTCGAGCGTGGGGCGACACGGGTGACCGACGACTCGCCGGCCCGCACCATGCTTGTGACCGGTGGGGCCGGGTTCATCGGGTCCGCGGTCGTGCGAAGGCTGATCCGGGAGACGACGCACGCCGTGGTCAACGTCGACAAGCTCACGTATGCGGGGAACCTCGATTCGGTGGCGCCTGTCGCGGACGACCCGCGCTACGCGTTCGAGCTGGTGGACATCTGCGACCGCGACGCGCTGCGCGACGTCTTCCAGCGACATTGCCCGGACGTCGTCCTGCACCTCGCCGCCGAGTCCCACGTCGACCGCTCCATCGACGGGCCCGACGACTTCGTGCGCACCAACGTCCTGGGAACGTTCACGCTGCTGGAAGAGGCGCGTGGCCACTGGCTCGCCCTGGACGACGAGGCCCGGGCCGATTTCCGGTTCGTGCACGTGTCCACCGACGAAGTCTACGGCTCCCTGGGGGAGGATGGCGTGTTCGATCTGGACACCCCGTACGACCCCAGCTCGCCCTACTCCGCGTCCAAGGCCGGCTCCGACCACCTCGCCCGCGCTTGGCACCGGACTTACGGACTGCCCGTCATCGTCACCAACTGCTCTAACAACTACGGGCCCTATCAGTTCCCCGAGAAGCTCATCCCCCTCATGATCCTGAACGCCCTCGAGGGGAAGGAGCTGCCCGTCTACGGCAAGGGGGAGAACATCCGGGACTGGCTCCACGTCGAAGACCACGCGGAGGCGCTGTGCACCGTGGCTGAGAAGGGAGAGCCCGGGCGCTCCTACCTCATCGGCGGCCGCAGCGAGCGCC
>JARRJS010000204.1:0-4107 GCA_037388885.1 Gemmatimonadota bacterium | reverse complement strand
AGCCGCCCCGGGAGACGATGCCCGTCACACGCTCGGCCGTCAGCGGGATGTAGCGCAGCAGCACGCCGGCGTGCACGGTGAAGTAGTCGACCCCCTGCTCCGCCTGCTCGATGAGCGTGTCCCGATAGACCTCCCACGTCAGGTCCTCGGGCACGCCGCCCACTTTCTCCAGCGCCTGGTAGATGGGCACGGTGCCGATGGGCACGGGGGAGTTGCGCAGGATCCACTGGCGCGTCTCGTGGATGTTCTCGCCCGTGGACAGGTCCATGGCCGTGTCGGCGCCCCAAAGGGTGGCCCAGCGCAGCTTCTCCACTTCCTCCTCGATGGACGACGACACCGCCGAGTTCCCGATGTTCGCGTTGATCTTCACCTTGAAGTTGCGCCCAATGATCATGGGCTCCAACTCCATGTGATTCACGTTCGCCGGGATGATGGCCCGGCCACGGGCCACTTCGTCCCGCACGAACTCCGCGGGCAGGCCCTCGCGCAGCGCGATGAACTCCATCTCCGGCGTGATCTCGCCCCGGCGCGCGTAATGCAGTTGGGTCACGGCCTCGCCCGGCTTGGCGCGCAGGGGACGGTTCAGGAGCGCCTCGGGCATCTCGACAGCCGGCTCGTGCCAGCCATCCGACCCGGCGCTGACTTCCTCCACATCCCGTTCCAGGATCCAATCCCGCCGCAGCTTGGGCAGGCCCTGCCGCACGTCGACATCCTGGGGCCCGCTCGTGTCGTACACGCGGAGCGGGGGCTCGCCACCCGACAACGCGATTTCCCGCATGGGCACCCGGACGCCGCGAGCAGCTTCGACGTAGACCTTGGTGGAGCCGGGGTAGGCCGCGGCGAAATCGCCAGCCGGGGAACGCTGCTCCGAGCCGTGCAGGTCGGGAGCCGCCTCGTCGACGATGGGAAGGGAGCGCCTGCGATCAGTCATACTGCACCTTTCCAGTTTGGAAGCACCGCCGGCGCGCTCGGCGAGGCGGTATCAAACGAACACGCCGTCCGGACCTGGGACGGCGTGGAGAGCCGAGCGTGTCGGCCGTGGCCGATGTCGTCTCCGCGTTCCCTACGCCGGTATCAGCCGGTTCAGGTTCCAAGGGTGTCTCTCAATCCCGGCCCGCCCGGTCCGGGATACCCCTCGCGGCTTCGCGAAATATAGGGAAGGCACGGCCGTAACAATAGAGGGAGCGGCCGCAAGACGCGGCCGCTCCCAGCAGGCACTGTCGAATGGGACGAGAGGCTAGAACGTGAACTGCGTCTGGAAGTAAAATGTCGAGCTCGCCGCATGCTGTGCCGGCGTGGGCGTGCCCTGGTAGGTCGCGTGATCGAGGTTCGCGAGGAACATCACGTGCGGGTCCAGCTTGTACGATACGCCGCCAATGAAGCGCGTCAGGCCGTCGTTGCTGACGTCCTTGTTGGGATCGGCGAAGTCGATGCGCGCAAGGGCGCTCCATTTCGACTCGGGCACGTTCACGACCCCGTAGATGCTGTAGACGCTCCCGTGCACGTCCGGGCCGCCGCCGGGCCCGTCGGTGGTGGCAGCCGCCTCACCTGCCAGCGTGTACTCGCTGGACTTGTATGAGAGCATGCCCATGAACCGGTACCTGGCACCGCCGCCGGTGTAGGCTCCCACCTGCCCGAGGCCGGTGAGACGCAATCCGCCACGGCTGCCGTTGTCATCGCTGGGCATGAGCCGGACCGAAAGCCGTCCGCCCAGGTCTTTGTGCTGGTCCCCCACGCCCCCGTGGTACCCCTCGCCGTTTACCAGCGTCAGCTGGGCGTTGACCATCTGCTGGTCCCACGACCCTTCGGCGTTCACGCCCAGGTCGGACGAGGTCACGTACCCGTAGCGCTCCAGCGGCATCGTCCCCTGGACCCGGTACCCCCATAGACCCTCCTCCCAGTCCAGCAGCGGCGTGTGGACCTGGCCGAAGCGCAAGGAGATCGGCCCACCTGCCGGCGACCACGCGACGTACGCGTACTTCAGCCGGTAATTGAGAGAGCCGTTCGCATCCCGGTAGACATCCGCCGTGATGCGGGCGCTGACCTTGTCGGTGAAGCTGCGGGTAAACGTGAGGTAGGCCCGCGTGACGTCGAATGCGTTGGCGTGGTTCGCCGAGTCGGCGAGCTGGTAGTCGTACTGAGCGTAAACCAGGCCGCTGACGCCCACGTTCTGGGCGTGGGCCGCGCGCACCGCGAATGCGGCGAGCAGGAAGGCCATTCCGAGTGTCGCCAACCGGCGTGTGATCACCATCAAAGTGATACCTCCAGGATACGGTTTGTATGAAACGCCTGTTCACCGCTGCGCTCTTTATTTAGGCAGGCCGCGTAACGACGGAATTCACTGTCGGGTAACGAAGGTGTAAATCGCGCAAGCGGAAAGCCCCGGCCACATGATCACGTGACCGGGGCTGGGGCCTCCACATGGGGCGCAGCCACTACGTTGCTGCCGCAGCGCCTGCCCTCACTCGAATCACATCTTGCCCGGGTAGGTGACTTCCTGGAGCTGCTTCATCTCCAGCTGCACCATGTTGCCGGGCAGCGGGGCGTAGTCCAGGGCCGACACCTGCTGCTCGCCGCTGTTCAGCGCCCACTTGACGAAGTCGATGAGCTCCTTCGCCTTCTCGGCGTTGTTCATGTGCTGGTAGAGCAGCAGCCAGGTGAACGACGAGATGGGGTATGCCTTGGCGCCCGGTGCGTTGACGATGGACACGCGGAAATCCGTATTCGCCGGGAGATTCTGGGCCACGCCGGACGCGGCCGCCGTCGCGCCTTCCAGGGACGGCTTCAGGAAGTTGCCTGCCTGGTTGCGCAGCTCGGCCACCGGCAGCTTGTTCTGGTTCGCGTACGCCAGCTCCACGTACCCGATGGCGCCCGGCGTCTGCTTCACCTGGCCCGCAACGCCCTGGTTGCCCTTGCCACCCAGGCCCACCGGCCACTGCACTTCCTTACCCTTGCCCACCGTGTTCTTCCACGACTGGCTCACGGAGGACAGGTAGTCGGTGAAGATGAACGTCGTGCCGCTGCCGTCGGAGCGGTGGACCACCAGGACGTCCGTTGCCGGCAGCTTGACGCCGGGATTCAGCGACGTGATGCGGCTATCGTTCCACTTCGTGATCTTGCCCAGGAAGATGTCCGCCAGCACGTCGGGTGTGAACTTGAGTGAGGTGTTGATGCCCGGCAGGTTGTACGTCACCGCCACCGCGCCGATCACCGTCGGGAAATGGAGCACCTTCACGGGCACCTTCGACATCTCCTCGTCGGACATGGGCGCATCCGAGGCCCCAAAATCCACGGTGCGCTCCGTCAGCTGACGGATGCCACCGCCGGACCCGATGGCCTGGTAGTTGATCTTCACGCCCGTCTTCTGCGCGTATTCGTAGAACCACTTCGAGTATATCGGATACGGGAAGGTAGCGCCCGCACCGTTCAGGTCGGACTGAGCGTGGGCGTTGCCCGCAGCGGTTGCGGCGAGCGCGAGGGCGGCCCCGAGTACAGCGAGCCGACGACCGATCATCTTCAAGGTGTGCCTCCAGGCTACGGTTGCGTTGATACGCACGGTCAACATGTATCTAGGAGTGCGGCGTAACGGCGGAATTCACCGTTGCGTAACAGGCCTGTAAATCGGTGAGCTCAACCGAAGCGGCCCGTGATGTACGCTTCGGTCCGGTCATCGCGCGGGCGGGTGAACAACTCGGCCGTAGGGGACAGCTCGACGAGCTCGCCGTGTAGAAGGAACGCCGTCTGGTCGGACACGCGCGCCGCCTGTTGCATGTTGTGGGTGACGATGACCACGGTGATCTCCTCGCGCAGCTGATGGACCAGGTCCTCCACCTTCTCCGTGCTCAGGGGGTCCAGCGACGCCGTGGGCTCATCCAGCAGCAGCACGTCCGGGTCCATCGCCAGAGCCCGGGCAATGCACAGGCGCTGCTGCTGCCCGCCGGACAGGCCCAGCGCGCTGTCGTCCAGCCGGTCCCGGACCTCGTCCCAGAGCGCCGAGCGGTGCAGCGCCTCCTCTACCCGCTTCTCCTCGTCCACCTTGATGCCCGCCGCCCGCAGCACCCGCAGACCCGCCGCCACGTTCCCCCGGATGGACATGGTGGGGAACGA
>JARRJS010000203.1:0-8005 GCA_037388885.1 Gemmatimonadota bacterium | reverse complement strand
GTCGGAGCTGTTCCGCCACATCGGTCCGAACACCGACGTGCCGGCCGGCGACATCGGCGTGGGCGGCCGGGAGATCGGGTTCCTGTTCGGGCAGTATAAGAGGCTGGCGAACGAGTTCACCGGCGTGCTGACGGGCAAGGGGCTGAACTGGGGCGGCTCGCTGATCCGGCCTGAGGCCACGGGCTACGGTGCTGTGTACTTCGCGAAGGAGATGCTGGGCACGCGCGACGAGACGCTCGAGGGCAAGCTCTGCCTGGTCTCCGGCAGCGGCAACGTGGCCCAGTACACCGTCGAGAAGCTGCTGGACCTGGGCGCGAAGCCGGTCACGCTGTCCGATTCCAGCGGCTACGTCTACGACGAGGAAGGCATCGACCGCGACAAGCTGGCCTTCGTCATGGACCTCAAGAACAAGCGTCGTGGCCGCATCAAGGAGTATGCGGACAAGTACAAGAGTGCCGTCTACACCGAGGCGGATCCCAAGGCGGACCACAACCCGCTGTGGGACCACAAGGCACAGTGCGCGTTCCCGAGCGCCACGCAGAACGAGATCAACGCCAAGGACGCACAGAACCTGCTCAACAACGGGGTGTATGTGGTCTCCGAGGGCGCGAACATGCCGACGGTGCCGGAGGGCATCGAGCTGTTCGTCGACAAGAAGATCCTGTACGGCCCGGGCAAGGCGGCCAACGCCGGCGGCGTTGCGGTGTCCGGTCTCGAGATGGCGCAGAACAGCATGCGCTACAACTGGACGCGTGAGGAAGTGGACAACCGTCTGCACCTCATCATGCAGAACATTCACGGCACGTGCGTGGCCGCTGCGGAGCGCTTCAACGCTCCGGGCAACTACGTGCACGGCGCCAACATCGCCGGCTTCCTGAAGGTGGCCGACGCCATGCTGGACCAGGGCATCGTCTGAGCGGTCTGGCACGACGACGCTTCCGTACCTGAAGTCATCGCGAGCGGGGGCGCCTGCGGGCGCTCCCGCCTCCGCGACGCCGGCCGATCCCCACGATTTACGGCCATGACGAACGACGGACCCTTCGGACACGACGAGTGGCACGGCAGCGGCGCGGGCGCGTTCCCGGAGCTGATGCGGGATCAGGTCCGCAACGTGCTCTTTGTCTCCAGCCTGTATGAGTCCTTCATCATGGCGGAGGACGGGCAGCTCAACGAGCTGATCCTCACCAAGTTCCTGGACCTGAATCTGAGCGCGGCGCCGCGCCTGACGCACGTGGCCAGCGGCGAGGAGGCCCTGGAGCTGGTCGCCGAACGCAACCGCTTCGACCTGGTCATCACAGGGCTCAAGATCGGCGACATGGACGCCTGCACGCTGGCCGCCAGGCTGCGGGAATTGGGCGTGGACCTGCCCGTCGTGCTGCTGGCGCACGACAACCGCGAGCTGAGCGACTATGTGGCGCGCCACGACATGTCGGAGATCGACCGCACCTTCCTGTGGCAGGGCGACGTCCGGATCGTGCTGGCCATCGTCAAGTACGTCGAGGACAAGCAGAACGTGCAGAATGACGTGGACGTGGGCGTGCCCGTGTTCATCGTCGTGGAAGACAACGTTCGATACTACTCGTCGTTCCTGCCGGTCATCTACGCGGAGGTGATGAAGCATTCGCAGCGTGTGACGTCGGAAGGCTTGAACCTTTCGCAGAAGCTGCTGCGCATGCGCGCGCGACCCAAGATCCTGCTCGCCACCAGCTTCGAGGAGGCGTGGGACTACTTCACGCGCTACCGCGAGGATGTGCTCGGCGTCATCTCGGACATCGAGTTCCCGCGCGACGGCGAGCTGTCTGAGACGGCCGGCATCGACCTGGCACGTATGATCCGCGAGGAGCGGCTGGACGTCGCCATCTCCCTCCAGTCCAGCTACCCGGAGAACGAAAAGCTGGCCGCGTCCGTGGGCGCCAGCTTCCTGCTCAAGGGTTCCCCCGTCATGCTGCACCAGCTGCGCAAGGTGCTGACGGAGGACTTCTACTTCGGCGACTTCGTCTTCCGGCTGCCGGACGGCAGCGAGATCGACCGGGCTCACGACCTGAAGACGCTCGTCCAGAAGCTCCAGAGCGTGCCGGCCGAAAGCCTGGCCTATCACGGCGAGCGCAACGACTTCTCCAGCTGGCTGCGCGCCCGGGCGGAGTTCGAGCTGGCGTCCAAGCTGCGCCGGCGCAAGGTGAGCGACTTCGAGAGCCTGGAGCACCTGCGCCGGGACCTGCGCCATTCCATCGAGGACTACAGGCGCGAGCGGAATCGCAGCACGGTGGCGGATTTCGACCCCACCACGTTCGACCCGACCAACGGGCTGGCGCGCATCGGGGGCGGCTCGCTGGGCGGCAAGGCACGCGGCCTCGCCTTCGCCATCCGCCTCCTCGATTACTCCCGGATCCCGGAGCTCTATCCCGACATCCGCATCACGGTGCCGCCCGCGGTGGTCCTGGCGACTGACGTGTTCGACGAGTTCCTCGAGATGAACCGGCTGAGAGACCTCGCGCTGCGCTCCGAGGACGACGCGGAGCTGCGCCGCATGTTCCGGACGGCGACGTTCCCCAACGCGGCGCGCCGGGCACTGGGCCAGTTCCTGGAGCTGATGCGCTCGCCCATCGCAGTGCGTTCCTCCAGCCTCCTGGAGGACTCGCCGCATCAGCCCATTGCCGGCATCTTCGAAACCTGGATGCTGCCCAATGACCACCCGGACCCGTCCGTCCGGCTGGAACAGCTGATCGCCGCCATCAAGCGGGTCTACGCGTCCACCTTCTCCCAGCACACGAAGGCGTTCCTCCGCGCCACACCGTACCGGCTGGAGGAGGAGGAGATGGGGGTGGTCATCCAGAAGGTGGTGGGCGCCCGCCACGGTGAGGACTTCTATCCCGATTTCGCCGGCGTGGCTCGCTCCTACAATTTCTATCCGACCCCGCCGCTCACTTCGGAAGACGGTATCGTGGCCGTGGCGCTGGGGTTGGGCAGAGTTTTCATCCGTGGAGGACACGCTGCAGAACACGCAGCGCGAGTTCTGGGCGCTGCGTATGGGCCAGGACGGGCGCCTGCCCGACTTCGATGACGGTGGGCAGGTGGTCCAGCGCAGCATCGAGGTGGCGGAGGAGCATGGCGTGCTCGGCCGCCTGGGCTCGACGTACTCGCCGGAGAACCACGCCATCTACGACGGCATCTCGCGCAGCGGTATCCGGCTCGTGTCATTCGCGCCCATCCTGAAGCACAACGTCTTTCCGCTGGCGGAGATTGTCGCGGAGCTGCTGGACATCGGTGCGGCCGGCACCAGCTCACCCGTAGAGATCGAGTTCGCCGTGAACCTGTCCACACCGGCCGGCGAGCCCCGGGAGCTGGGGTTCCTCCAGCTGCGCCCGCTGGCCCCCAGCCGCGAGGTGGAGGAGCTGCACATCGACGCCGTGGCCCGGGACCGGCTCATCTGCGAGAGCCCGTGGGTGCTGGGCAACGGGCGCATCGAGGGGATCCACGACTTCATCGTCGTGGACCGCGTGTGCTTCGATCGGGCGCGCAGCCGGGAAACCGCCAAGGCAGTCGCCGGCTTCAACGCCGAGCTCATGCGCGCGGGCATCCCGTACGTGCTCATCGGCGTCGGGCGGTGGGGGTCCACCCATCCGCAGCTGGGGATCCCGGTCAACTGGGACGACATCGCCGGCGCCCGCGCCATCGTCGAGGCCGGCTTCAAGGACTTCCGCGTCACGCCGTCCCAGGGCACCCATTTCTTCCAGAACCTGGCGTCCTGCAACGTCGGCTACTTCACGGTGAACGACGATGCCCGGGAAGGGTTCGTAGACTGGAGCTGGCTGCGCGACCAGCCCGCGTCGGGTAAGCGTGGTTGCGTGAAACGCGTCCACTTCGATGAGCGGGCTGGCGCCCTCGCCGCTGCTCAGTGCACGACGTCCAGCTTCTGGCTCACCACCTTCCAGACGGCCGGGTCCTCGTCGCCGAGCACCCAGACGGAGATGCCCCGTAGCCCCTCCTGCCGCAGCAGGTCCAGCTTGGCCGCGAACGAGCGGTGCTCCTCCAGGAAGATGTACTCGAACGCGCCGTCGTGGTCCCAGAAGGCGTAGTACACGCCCTGCTGCTCCAGCCATTGCGGCTCGACGCCGTAGCGGGACAGCAGCGACATGGCCCGCGCGTACGGGATCTCGCGCGCGGTCGGGTGCAGGCCGCCCGTGCCGCTGGCGCCTGGCTGGTAGCCCGGCTGCCAGTGCGCCGAGTACGTCGGCACGCCCAGGGAGATGCGCTCGGGCGGAACGCCCAGCGACAGCGTGTACTCCACATTCGCCCGCATCCACGGCAGACCGGCCACCGGGCCCGGCGGCGTGCCCGAGTTGTGCTCGGAGTATGTCATCAGCGAGATGAAGTCACCGATGCGGGCCAGGGCGGCCAGATCGTACGCTTCGCGCCAGTTGGCGCGCATGTAGCGGTGCCAGCGTGTGGAGCCCACGCGGCCGTCCCAAGGCACCACGGCGATGGACAGCTTCATTCCGGCGGCGTGCAGCGCTTTCGCCGTCTGGCGGTAGAACGCAGTGAGGCTGTCCCGGTCCGTGAGGTGGATATCCTCCAGGTCGAACTGCCAACCCCAGAACTTGTGACGGCGGCCCAGCTCGACAAGAGTTGCCACGGCCCGCGCCCGCGCCTGCCGATCGTTGAGCAGCGCGTGGATCTGCGCCTGGTCGAACCCGGTGTTCACCACCAGCGGCATGACCTTCACGTGATGCTGCTTCGCCAGGTCCAGCACCCGCGGGTCCACCTCCCCCCATACCACCCCATCGCTGTCCACGGCGAACGACTGCGGCCCGACGATGGAGATGGCGTCGACATGGTCGCGGAAGCTCGCGAAGCCGTTGTCGCTGTCGGTGAGGTAGAAAAGCGTCTCGGCACGCGTCGACTTCTGGGCCTCGAGCGCGGCCGGCATGGTAACTCCGGCCGCGAGCACGAGCGTCGCGGCCAGCACGGAACGACAGGCATGCGGCATGGGGTCCTCCGGCGGTTCAGGTGTGTCCCGCCGGAATCTGGCGGCCCCTGGCCGCATGGGACAAGCCGACGACGGCGCGGCGGCTCAGCCCGCCGGCCTCAGAGAGTGCAGCAGTGCGCGTGCCTGCGCCTCGACCAGCGGCGTGATGGGCGTGGGGTCGGTGGCGTCGAACAGCGTCTGGATCTGTGCCTGTGACTGGGCGTCCCGTCCCGTGGCGGCATAGACGCGCGCGAGAGCCAACCGGTCCATGGCGTTGCGCGGATCCGCGTGCACGGCGGCGAGCAGGTTGCGTTCCGCCTGTTCCCAGGAGGCCTGCCGGATCAGCTCGGCACCCAGCAGGTGGCCGGCGATGAATCGCGCCACCGCGTTCAGCGTCATGATCTCTATGTTCAGTCGGCCCATGAGGTAGTGGCCGTCGGCGTTGTCCGGGTCCACTTCCAGGATGGACTGCGCCAGGTGGTACACGTCCTCGCCCAGCCGCAGCCGGTGCCGCAGCCCGCCGAAGCCGGCGCGCATGCCTTCTGCAGCGGCGAGCCAGTAGCGGGCGTCCAGGGATGCGGAATCGAGCGCGAGTGCCCGGCGCGCGTCCGTTTCGGCGCTGGCGTAGCTGCGTTCGCGCGCCCCGTCGTCCTTCATGAGCATGCCCCGCATGATGGCAGCCCGGGCCTCGTCGCACAGGTAAACCGTGAGCGAGCGGGAAGGCAGCGGAGCGGTGGCGCGCGGCAACGCAACAGCCGGATCGGACCTGCCCACCACCGCGGGTGCCGGCGACGCCGGTCCGGCATGCTTGTGGCTCGCGCCGAGCGCCACGATTTCGGGTTCGACGACGGGAACACGAACGTGTTGTGCCGCCGCACTGCGAGGGGTCGCAGCGAGGAGGGCGGTCAGGACTAGCAACGTGAAGCGTGGCCGCACCGGCGCCTCCGAACGGAATGAGCGTATGGTCGCGCAGCGGCGTCACCGCACGCGTCTTCGGGTCAATGGATGAGCCTCGCAGGCAGGATGCAGGCCACGACCCCGCAACAATCAGGTCAAGAAAGTCCGGGCAGGCGGCGCAAGCCAACTCCCGCGTGTTTGCATACATTGCATGCATGACGATTCGCGAGCATACCGACGTGGCCGTCGTCGGCTCCGGCCCCGGCGGCGCGACCGTCGCCCGACAACTCGCCCGCGCGGGCCGGCACGTCACCTTGCTGGAGCGGGGGCGCGACTGGCGCCGCAACCCCCTCTACGGCACCTACCCCGGTGCGCTGCTGTACGCCGACCGCCACGCGCTGCTGTTCACTCGCCAGGGGATGAACATCATCCGGCCCCTCATGCTCGGCGGTGCTACCAGCATGTACGCCGGCTGCTCAGCCGACCCCCGGTCGTGGTGGCGCGATCGCTACGGCATCGACCTGGCGCCCCACCTGCGCAAGGCCCGGAAGCAACTCGAGGTTGCGCCGCTCGATCCCGAGCTGCGCGGCGAAGCCTCCACCCGTATCGCCGATGCTGGCCGCGAGCTGGGCATGGACTGGCAGCCCCAGGAGAAGTTCATGCGGCCGGCGCGGGCACGGAATTTCCCCAAACGCTGCGGCGCGCGCTGCCTCGTCGGCTGCCGCTGCGGCGCCAAGTGGAACGCCGCAGAGTTCGTGGACGACGCCGTGGAGGCCGGCGCCACGCTCTGGACCGGCGCCCACGTCGAGCGCGTGCGCATCCGCGACGGACACGCCACGGGCGTTGTCGGGCTCCGGCGCGGCCAGTGGTTCGAGCTGCAGGCCGACACCGTCGTCGTGGCCGCCGGCGGCATCGGCACGCCCGTCCTGCTGCGCGCCAGCGGCCTGGACGGCGCCGGCCGCGGCATGACCATGGACACCACCGTCATGGTCTACGGCCACGCGCCGTTCAGGGGCATCGGCAAGGACCCGCCCATGACCTGGAGCTGCCCCGACGACGAACTGGGCGTGCTCTACTCCACTCTCATCGACCCCTGGCTCATGTACCCCATCATCATGATGGCCAAGGGACCCGCTTATCCCCTCACCTGGCACCGCTGGGGCCGCACGTTGGGCGTCATGATCAAGCTCAAGGACGAGGTCAGCGGCGAGGTGGAGAACGACGGCGCCGTGAGCAAAGGCCTCACGTCTTACGACCGCCAGCGTCTCGCCCGCGCCGGGGAGGTTGCCACGCGCATCCTGAAGCAGGCCGGCTGTAAGCCCGACACCATCTTCAGCACGCCGCTGCGAGGCACGCACCCGTCCGGCACGGTGCGGATCGGCGAGATGCTGGATACGGAGCTTCGGACGGAAGTCGAGGCGCTCTACGTCTGCGATGCCAGCGTGTTTCCGGAGGCGCTCGGGAGACCGACGGTGCTGACGATCGTGAGCCTGGGGTTGCGGTTGGCGGAGCGGCTCGCGTAGGGCGCCGCGGGCGGAGGGTTGGACGCGACGAGGTGGCGGGCCGGACCCGAGGGGGGCGGGACCGGACTGAGAGGGCAACGGGACTCGACGAGGCGACCACCCCGACCCGACGGGAGGGCGGTGGGCCCGGCTGGAGGGCGCCAGGGGCCTGCACGCGGTCGACGCGGGTGGCAACAATCCGGCAGCCGCCGCTACTCGACGCCGCCATTGCCGGATAGTGGGCGTATGATGCCGTCAAAACGTCATCCTTCGGTTTGTGAGCTTTTCGGCTGCCGGATTGTCGGCAAATGACGCCATCAATCCGGCGGCCGTCATCTGCGGCTCCGCCGATTGCCGGTTTGTTGCCGCTCGCAGGGTGAGGCGTCCTCGACGAGCCTCGGGCTGGGTCCGACGCACTCTTAGCTGCTGCCCGTCCGCCGGAACCGGCGCGGCGCGCATGCGGTCCTGGAGCGGGCGCTTCGGGAGGGCAGTGAGGCCCAGCGCCCCCTGCTAAGCCTAGCACGTGCTGTGGAACAACCCGCCCACCGCTTCGCCTTGGTCGCGCAGCTCGTTGTAGAGGCGGACGGCCTCCCGGGTTTCCGCCACGCGGACGTCCACGCCGGCTTCCTCCAGTCCGCGG
>JARRJS010000202.1:0-4199 GCA_037388885.1 Gemmatimonadota bacterium | reverse complement strand
CCGGCTGCGGAGCGCAATTTCGCCCCGCAGTGCGGCCAATTTCGGGGCACGTGCATGTGACAATGGGACGAAACTGGCGACTGGTGCACCGTCCGCCAGTTGTCGACCGGTACACCGTCCGCCAGTTGTCCGGTCCGCCAGTCGTCCGCCGTGCGCCAGTTGTCCGCCAGGCCGCTGGGTGGTCCGCCGGGCCTGTTGACTTGACTCCAAGGAGATCTTCTGAGCGGAACCCTGCCGAAGGTCACGGTCCTGATGCCGTGCCGCGATGCCGGGGAGCACATCGGCGCGGCCATCGCCTCGTTGCGTGCGCAAACGTTTCCCGATTACGAGGTCATGGCCGTGGACGACGGCTCCACGGACGGCACGTTCGCCCGGCTGTACACGTGGGCCCAGGACGACGGTCGCGTGCGCGTGCTCCACGGCCACGGCCAGGGGCTGGTGCCCGCCCTGGCCACCGGGCTGGCGGCGGCGCGGGGCGAGTACGTGGCGCGCATGGACGCGGACGACGTAGCGGATCCGCGACGGCTGGAAGCGCAGGTGGCGTTCCTGGACGAACGCCCGCAGGTGGCGGCGTGCGGCAGCCTGGTGGAGTACTTCCCCGCCGACGCGGTCCAGGACGGCGCGCGCCGCTACGAGGCGTGGCTGAACGGTCTCATCGAGCCCGACGACATCGCCCGCGACATCTTCGTGGAATGCCCGCTGCCGCATCCGACGCTCATGGTGCGCCGGCCGGCGCTGCTGGGCGTCGGCGGCTACCGCGACATGGGCTGGCCGGA
Source organism: Gemmatimonadota bacterium (assembly GCA_037388885.1). GTDB lineage: Bacteria > Gemmatimonadota > Gemmatimonadetes > Longimicrobiales > RSA9 > JARRJS01. Next base: position 3,423 of record JARRJS010000202.1, on the reverse strand, counting down.
AGACTACGACCTGGTCCTTCGCCTGTGGGCCGCCAGGCATGGCCTGGGAAAGGTCCCGGAAGTGCTCCTCAGGTGGCGGGAAGGACCCGACCGTCTTTCGCGTCGTGATGCCCGCTACTCCGCCGACGCGTTCCGGCGCGTCAAGGTGCATTTCCTGTCGCGTACGCTGCTGCTGGCCCGCCGCGGCGCGGTGGTGTGGGGGGCGGGGCCCGTGGGCAAGGAGTTCGCCCGAGAGCTCCAACGCCAGGGCGTGGAGGTCACCGCCTTCGTGGACCTGGATCCCCGCAAGATCGGCCAGGAGATCCACGGCGCACCGGTGATTCCGCCGGACGACGTAGACCGGTTCCGCGCCTCACTGGCCCTGGCGGCCGTGGGCCAGGACGGCGCCCGCGAAGAGATCCGGGCGGAGCTCAGTCGCCGGGGCTGGGCCGAGATGCGCGATTTCTGCGCGGTGGCCTGACCGACAACCGCGTGGAACAGCGGGCGCCGAGCGGCCACGACTGAGAGTCCGCCGCCGTTCTTTGCCGCCGGTCGCCTGCCGCCCTACCTTTCCGGACCTTCTTCGCCGGACCTTCTTCGCAACCCACACCCGATGGGAGGCGCATTCCCATGAACGGATCTTCCCGCTGGTGGACGGTTTCAGCCGTGTTGGCCATCGGCTGTGCCAGTGCGCAGCAGCCTGGGCCGGCAAGGGCGCAGGCACGGCCCGCAGCGCCCGAGAACCCGAACGCGGTCTATGCGTCCACGTACCACCCACTTCCGTCGCATACCACGCTCATCCGCAACGCGACGGTCCTCACGGCGGCGGGCCCCCGCATCGAGGGCGGATCGGTGCTGATCCGTGACGGCAGGATCGCCGCCGTAGGCCGCGACATCACTGCGCCGGCCGACGCCGTGGTCATCGACGGCACCGGCAAATGGGTCACGCCGGGCCTCATCGACGACCACTCGCACCTGGGCGTCTACGCCGCGCCGGGCGGCCAGGCCCTGTCCGACGGCAACGAAGCCACCAACCCCAACACCGCCGAGGTCTGGGCCGAGCACTCCGTCTGGCCCCAGGATCCCCAGTTCGCCCTCGCCCTCGCCGGCGGCGTCACCACCATCCAGATTCTGCCCGGATCCGCCAACCTGTTCGGCGGCCGCACCGTCGTCGTCAAGAACGTGCCCGCCCGCACCGTGCAGGACATGAAGTTCCCCGGCGCGCCCTGGGGCCTGAAGATGGCATGCGGAGAGAACCCGAAGCGGGTCTACCAGAACCGCGGCCCGTCCACGCGCATGGGGAACATCGCCGGCTACCGGGAAGCGTTCATCCAGGCGCAGGACTATCGGGACCGGATGGAGCGCTGGCGCGAGGAAGGGGCCGATCCCGCCAAGCGGCCGACGCGCAACCTGAAGCTGGAGACACTGGCGGGGGCCCTGGACGGCGCCATCCTCGTCCACTGGCATTGCTACCGCGCCGACGACATGGCCGAAGCCATGGCCGTCGCCCGGGAGTTCCACTTCCACATCTCCACGTTCGAGCACGCCGTGGAGGCCTACAAGATTCCCGACCTGCTCAAACAGGCCGGCGTGTGCGCCAACATGTGGGCCGACTGGTGGGGCTTCAAACAGGAGGCGTACGACGGCACGCAGCAGAACCTGGCGCTGGTAAACGCCGCCGGCGCGTGTGCCATCATCCACTCCGATGACCCCAACGGCATCCAGCGTCTGAACCAGGAGACGGGCAAAGCCATCGCCGCGGGACGCCGCCTCGGCATCGACGTCCCCTACGAGGACGCCATCAAGTGGTCGACCATCAACCCGGCTGGCGCCCTCGGCATCGCCGACCAGACCGGCTCCCTGGAGCAGGGGAAGATGGGCGACGTCGTGCTGTGGACCGGCGACCCGTTCAGCGTCTACAGCCACGCGGAAAAGGTGTTCATCGACGGCGCCCTCGTCTACGACCGGGACGACCCGGGCCGCCAGCCCGTGAGCGATTTCCTCGTGGGCAATGAGCCGGGCCAGGGCGAAGGGAGGCAGCCATGAGCGCCGCGAGCCGCAGGACCGCCATGGACGCGGCCGGCACGACGACGGGCTTCACACCGACGACGGGCTCCACGACGCGTCTGCTCGGCCGTACGCTCGGGGCCGCGGCGCTCGCCGCCTCGCTCCTGCTGGCCCCGGCGTCCCGGGCGTTCGGCCCGACGGTGACGTTCGGACCCACGGCGGCTGCCGCACAGACCGTCGTCATCACCAATGCCCGCATCTATCCCGTGGCTGGGTCCATGATCGAGCGCGGCAGCGTGCTGATCCGCGACGGCAGGATCGCCGCCGTCGGCCCCGATGTACAGGTGCCGCAGGGCGCCCGCGTCATCGACGGCTCCGGCAAGGTGGTGACGCCCGGGCTGCTGGACTCCAACAGCCAGATCGGGCTGGTCGAGATCGGCGCCTATCCCAACACCAACGACACCCGCACCGCCGACGACCGGATCACAGCGGCGTTCGACCCGGCCGACGGGCTCAATCCGCGCTCGACGGTCATCCCGGTGACGCGCATCGAGGGAATCACACGCGCCATCGTCGCACCTTCCGCGGCCGGCTCCATCATCGCCGGTCAGGGCCTGCTCATCGACCTGGCGCCCGGATCCGCCAAGGACATGGTGGAGAAGGACCCCGTCGCCATGTTCGCCGTCCTGGGCGAGGGCGGGTCGGCACGGGTCGGTGGCACGCGCGGTGCGGCGTCGCTGCGGCTGCGCGAGATCCTGGAGGATGCCCGCGACTACGCGGCCAACACCACGGCGTACCAGCGCAACCAGCGGCGGGACTACTCCGTCAGCCGCCTGGACCTGGAAGCCCTCGTGCCCGTCGTCCAGGGCAAGCTGCCCCTCGCCATCCAGGCCAATCGCGCCAGTGACATCCGGACCGCCATCCGGCTCAGCAGGAAATACGACTTCAAGCTGATCCTGGTCGGAGCGGCCGAAGGCTGGCTGGTGGCCGACGAAATCGCCAGAGCCGGCGTGCCCGTCATCATGGACCCCATGACCGACATCCCGCAGTTCGCCGACCTCGCCGCCACCCTGGAGAACGCCGGCCGCATGAGCCGCGCGGGCGTGGACGTCATCTTCGCCAGCTTCACGGCTCACAACGCCCGCAACCTCAAGCAGGAGGCCGGCAACGCCGTCGCCAACGGCATGCCCTTCGACGCGGCCCTGCGCGCCGTCACCCTGGCGCCCGCGAAGCTCTGGGGCATCGACGACCGCTACGGCAGCCTCGAGCCCGGCAAGGACGCCGACGTCGTCGTCTGGGACGGCGACCCTTTCGACGTGCTCACCAACGTCGAGCACGTGTTCATCAAGGGCAGGGAAGTGCCCATCACGTCCCGGCAGCTTGAGCTCGCCAAGCGGTATATGCACCGATCCGGAGACTGGCCGGCGGCGTACATCC
>JARRJS010000201.1:0-4300 GCA_037388885.1 Gemmatimonadota bacterium | reverse complement strand
CGCGTCGTATTCCAGCGTGAAGCCGTTGAAGGACGTCAGCCGGTCGCCGGCCACCGGTGGTGCCGCTGCCTACGGCTGCGCACATGCGGGCAGGGTTTCTCAAACAGGCTCTGATATTGGTTTCCTCGAGGGCACAGACGCGCCATCCGGCGGCGACGGCCCTGCGATCCAGGGCCGCCGCTCGGATGCGATCAACCAAACTGGGCCAGGGATTGGAAGCGAGCGCCGGTACTCACGTTCGACCCTTCATGTACCGCCCCACGATCACACCGGCTACTGCGCACAGCGGAAGAACCACGAAAACTTGCTTCCATGTGACAGTGCTCGGCTGACTCGCATAATATACGGCAGCGAAAACCAAGCCGGTGACGAGGCCAATGAGAGCCGCTCTCAAATAATACCACCACCAGCCCCGTATTGAGGCCCGCCCGGTGGCGTACCAGATGACGCCACCTATGAAGCCGCAGCTTGGCAAGAGCACCGCCACCATCGGATCCGGCCGACCGGCATGAAGCGATCCCGTGAGCAGCCAGAAGACGGCCAGCAGGGAGCCCGCGATGCCGTAGCGCAGGGCACCTTTCGCGTGCTCCCCCCAGCCCCTTCCTCCGGATCCGCTCTCGCGTTCCATCAGAACACGGCGCATGAGTCGATCATCTCTCCCACCTCGAGACCGGAACCGATCCACGGGATGAACTTAAAGGCTTCGTAGGCGACGTTCCCGGCGGTGTTCCCCCAATCCACTTCGGTCCCCCCAACCCATACATGAGCCCGGCCCGACGCAGCATGCGGTGATGCTTCGGCGAATGGCAGGATCTTGCTCAACATGCGGATCACCTCTCTCAGAACCTCTATTACGTAATTGCCTGAGAGAGGCAAAAGCTCACAGGAGGCCTTCAGGAAGCGGCCAGGGCTATGGCCCGGCGGCTTTGACCTCCTCGCTCACGTCCTTCTCGTACTTCTTGAAGTTCTCCCGGAACATGCTCGCCAGCTTCTTCGCCTGGGCGTCGTACGCCTCCCCGTCGTCCCAGGTCTCCCGCGGACGCAGGACCCGGTCGGGTACGTGGGCCACCGCCTCGGGCACGTGCAGGCCGAAGACCGGGTCGGTCCAGGTGGGAGCGTCTGCCAGATCGCCTGAAAGGGCGGCCGTGACCATGTCGCGGGTGTAGGTGAGGCTGATGCGGTGGCCGGTGCCGTAGGGTCCGCCGGTCCATCCGGTGTTCACCAGCCAGCACTGGACACCGTGATCGGCGATGCGCTGGCCCAGCATGCTGGCGTACTTCGTGGGCGGCAGCGGCAGGAACGGCTCGCCGAAGCATGCGCTGAACGTGGCCTGCGGTTCCTTTACGCCCTTTTCCGTGCCGGCCACCTTGGCGGTGTAGCCGGACAGGAAGTGGTACATGGCCTGTTCCGGGGTCAGCCGTGAGATGGGCGGCAGGACACCGAACGCGTCGGCCGTGAGCAGGATGACGTTGTGCGGGTGGCGACCCCGCGACGTACGCACGGCGCCGTGGATGAAGCGCAGCGGGTAGCTGGCACGCGTGTTCTCGGTGATGGAAGCATCGTCGAAGTCCACCTGGTGGGTGGCGGGATCCATCGTGACATTCTCGAGGATGGCGCCGAAGCGGCGGCTCGCATCGTAGATGAGCGGCTCACTCTCGTGGGTCAGGTGGATGGCCTTGGCATAGTTGCCGCCCTCGATGTTGAAGACACCCGTGCTGGACCAGCCGTGCTCGTCGTCACCGATGAGCGAACGGTTGGGGTCGGCGGACAGGGTGGTCTTGCCGGTCCCGGACAGGCCGAAGAACAGCGCCACGTCGCCGTCCTGGCCCTCGTTCGCGGAGCAGTGCATGGACAGCACGTCCCGCATGGGCAGCATGTAGTTCAGGACCGAGAACACCGCCTTCTTCACCTCGCCGGCGTACCGCGTGCCACCGATCAACACCGTCTTCTCGGCGAAATTGACCACCACGAAGGCGCCACTGCGCGTGCCGTGCACCCCGGGGTCCGCGGTGAAGCCGGGCGCGTGCAGCACGGTGAATCCCGGCTCGAACTGCTCCCGTGCGCTGCGGCCGGGCTCGATGAACATGTTGTGAACAAAGACGTTGTGCCATGCGCTTGTCGTGATGATGCGCACGCTCAGCTGGTAGTCCGGGTCGGCGCCGGCGTACACGTCACGCACGAACAGCTCCTCGCGGTTCATGTACGCCAGCAGGTCCTCGCGCAACGCCTGGTAGTGCTCCGGCGAGATGGCTCGGTTCACCTCGCCCCAGCCGATGTTCGCCTCGGTCGTGGGCTCCCGCACGATGAACTTGTCTCCCGGCGAACGACCCGTGTGGGGCACCGTTCGAACGACGAAGGCGCCCCTTTCGCAAAGTGCGCCTTCGCCCAGACAGACGGCGTGTTCAATGAGCTCGGCCGGAGCCAGATTCCAGTGGACCGGCCCGGTGGGTTCGAGTCCGTGGGCTTCGAGGTCTTTCGCGTCGTCTGTCTTTGTTGCCACGTCTACCTTCTCTTACACGGTGACCGGTTCCGGCGCTTCCTGGCGCGCCCGGTGCTTGGCGTCCTCCACGGCGATGGCCGTCAGGTTGACCACGTCCTGGGCCACGCTGCCCCGCTGGAGCACGTGGATGGGCCGACCCATCCCCAGGAGGATCGGGCCTACGGCTTCCGCGCCGCCGATGCGCGCCATCAGTTTGTAGCCGATGTTCGCCGCCCCGAGATCGGGGAAGATCAGCACATTCGCCGGCTTTTTGAGCGTGCTGAACGGGTACGTGCCCTGCAGAATCTCTGCCACCACGGCCGTGTCCGCCTGCATCTCGCCGTCGACCATGAGATCGGGCCGCATCTCCCGCACGTGCTTGACCGCCTCCTTCACCTTGTCGGCGAACGGGTGCCGTGTGGACCCGAAGTTGGAGAAGGACAGCATGGCCAGGCGCGGCTCCAGTGCAAGTCGCTCCACGAACCCGGCGCTCAGCACCGCAATCTCCGCCAGCGTCTCCGCGTCCGGCTCGATGTTGACGGTGGTATCGGCGAAGAACAGGATGTCATTCTCGAGAATCATCATGTAGAGCCCCGCCACATGGCGAACGCCCTGCGCCGTGCCCACCACCTCCAGGGCTGGGCGGATCGTCTCCGGGTAGTGCGAATCGACACCGGCCACCAGGCCGTCGGCATCGCCCTGCTGGACCATCATGCAGCCGTAGTAGACGGCCTTGTTGATCCGTGCACGGGCTTCCGCCTTCGTGATGCCTTTGCGCTGCCGCAACGCGTAGAATTGCTCCACGTACGGGTGGTCCGGCTTGCAGGCCGGCGTGACGATCTCCACGCCGTCCAGGTCCACGTGCAGCTCCTTCGCACGGCCTTCGATGCGCTCCCTGCGCCCCAGCAGGATAGGCTGTGCCAGGCCCTCCGACACCACGGAAGATGCGGCGCGAATGATCGTGTCGTGCTCCCCGTCGGGGTAGACGATGCGGCACGGGTGCCGGCGCGCCCGCAGCATGATGTCCCGCATCACCTCGCGGCGCCGGCCCAGGCGCGCCTCCAGCCGGTTCCGGTACTCCTCCGGGTCGATCTCGGCCCGCGCCACGCCCGTGTCCATGGCCGCCTTCGCCACCGCCGGCGCGACCCACAGCAGCACCCGGTGGTCGAACGGCTTCGGGATCAGGTACTCCGGGCCGAACTGGAATGTCTGCTCACCATAGGCCCGTGCGACCGCCTCCGGCACGTCCTCACGCGCCAGCGCCGCCAGCGCCTTCGTGGCCGCCAGCTTCATCTCGTCATTGATCGCACGCGCGCGCACATCCAGCGCGCCACGGAAAATGAACGGGAAGCCCAGGACGTTGTTTACCTGGTTCGGATAATCGCTCCGGCCCGTGGCCATGATGACGTCGTCCCGCACCTCGGCTACCTCTTCCGGCGTGATCTCCGGGTCCGGATTCGCCAGCGCGAAGATGAGCGGGTGGTCCGCCATGGTGCGCACCATGTCCTGCGACACGACCCCCTTCACCGACAGGCCCACGAAGATGTCGGCGCCCTTCATGGCGTCTGCCAACGTCACGCAATCCGTGTCCTTCGCGAAACGGGCCTTGTACGGGTTCAGGTCCGCCGCCCGCGCTTTCGTGATCACGCCCTTGCTGTCGCACATCAGGACGTTCTCCCGACGCACGCCCAGGTTCACGTAGTGCTCCGCCGACGCGATGGCCGACGCGCCCGCGCCGCTGAACACGATGCGGACCTCGTCGATCTTCTTGCCGCTCACGTCCAGCGCGTTCAGCAGCGCCGCGCCCGAGATGATGGCCGT
>JARRJS010000200.1:0-4351 GCA_037388885.1 Gemmatimonadota bacterium | reverse complement strand
CCGGCGAACGCGTCGGAGATGATGTCGCCGAACAGGTTGCCGGCCACCAGCACGCCGTAGTCCTCGGGGTTCTTGGTGAGCCACATCATCTGGGCATCGATGTTGGTGCTGCGCAGCCGGATGTCCGGATACGCCTCGTGCACCTCCTTGGCCACCGCTTCCATCATGCCCGACGTCTCCCGCAGCACGTTCGGCTTCTCACACACGGTGACGCTGCTGTAGCCATGCTGCTTGGCGTACGCAAACGCGGCTTCCAGGATGCGTCGCACCGCCGCGCGCGTGAACACACGGACCGACAGCGCAACATCCGCCGGGTCGGTGTTGGCGAACGGCTTCCACTTGGGATGCGTCCCCATGGCCTGGCGCACCGCCTCCGGCGGGTTCGTCCACTCCAGGCCCGCGTACAGCCCTTCCGTATTCTGGCGGAAGATGACCGCGTCCACCTCCGGCTCCTCCGACCCGCCACCCGCCGACTGGCGGATGAAGTTCAGCGGATTGCCCGGGAAGGACCGGCACGGCCGGATGCACACGTCCAGGTTGAACCGCTGGCGCAACCCCACGATGGGGCTGTAGTACGTGAAGCCCTGGTCCCGCAGCTCCGGCTTCAGCTCGTCCGACGCCTCCTTCTTCGGCTTGGACGTGATGGCGCCGAACAGCCCCAGCTTGTGCTCCTTCAACAGCTCGATGGTCTTCTCCGGCAGCGGATTGCCGTGCTCCACCCACTGCTCCCAGCCGATGTCGGCGTGCACGTACTCCGCCTCGAACCCCACCGCCTCCAGCACCCGCAGGCTCTCGGGCAGCACGACTTTGCCGATCCCGTCGCCGGGCATGATCACGATCTTCCGCATCGTTCTTATCTCCGGTGGTTATCTGTGTTCTGTCGTGCTGCGACCGACGACCGTTGACCGTCGACCGTTGTTGGCTCGCGGGGTGCGCGGGGGACGGCTCGCTGCCGGCATCTCGCGTACACCGGGTGCCTCCGTGTATCCGGCTACCGCCGGTGACCGGCGGTGCGCCGGCCCTCGCGGTAGCTGCCTCGGTTCACCCGCCTCGCCGTACCGCCTGGCTTCATCCTCCTCGCCGTACCCGGCTCGCCTCACCCTCCTTGCCGTATCCGCCTCGCCTCACCCTCCTCGCCGTATCCGCCTCGCCTCACTCTCCTCGCCGTATCCGCCTCGCCTCACCCTCCTCGGTTCATCAACCGGATCTGCGCCTCCACTCCCCCGGCCACCACCAGCCCCTGGGGCACGGCGCCCAACGCGGGAAAGCCGAAAGACTCGCCGCGATACGTGATGGCGCTGTTGGCGAAGTCGACCTCCACCTCGTCGCCGGGGACGATGGTGAGGGTGCCGGCGGCGATGTCGTCGGCCAGCAGGCTGCGCAGCCGGTCAACGAAGTCAGGCGACTCGATGCAGACGTAGCCGTTGTTGTACGCGTTGCGCAGGTACGTCTGGGAGAAGCTGGCGGCGATGACCAGCGGGATGCCGGCGAACTTGAGGGCGGTGGCCGCCTGCTCGCGGCTGGAGCCGGTGCCGAAGTTGGCGGCGCCCACCAGCACGTCGCCGCGGCCGACCTTGTCCGTGAACGACGGGTCGTAGTTCTTCATGACAACGGCGGCCATCTCTTCGGGCGTCATGCCTTCCTTGTACGTGTAGTCCTTCCCGTAGATGCCGTCGGTGTTGAGGTTGTCCTTCGGCAGGAACACGAGCCGGCCGACGACGCGCTCCGGGAAGCCGTCCAGGATCTCGACGGTCTCGCGCTCTACGGGCGCGGCCAGGCGCTCGAAGCGGTAGTCGGGTGCGCCGTCGTCCACCTCTGCCGCGGCGGTGATGTAGCCGGCGGCGGCGGACGCGGCCACGACTGCTGGACTGGCTAGGTACGCACGGGCGTCCCGGGAGCCCATACGGCCCTTGAAGTTCCGGTTCGTCGCCGAGATGCCTACCTCGCCCGGCTCCAGCAGCCCCGTGCCCAGGCCGATGCACGGTCCGCAGCCCGGCGGCAGCGGCTTCGCGCCGGCTTCCACCAACGCGCCCCAGGCGCCGCTCGCCTCGGCGGCCGCCTGTACCTCGGCACTGGCGGCGGCCACGTACATCTCGACGCCGTCGGCGACCTTCCTTCCGCGCAGCACGTTCGCCGCGGCTTCCAGGTCCTCGAGCCGGCTGTTCACGCAGGAAACCAGGTATGCCTTGTCGATAGCGATGCGCTCCGCGCCTGCCTGCGCCACCGACGTCATCACCTGCACGGTGTCGGGCCCTGACACGTACGGGTTCACAGAGCCCAGGTCCAGCGTGATGCGGCCGGCGTAGCGGGCGTCGTCATCAGGACGCGGCGGGTCCGCCGCCCAGCGGGCGATGTCGGCCTGCGTGAGGCGCTGGACGCCCTGCCCTTCCAGCACCTGCCGCCGGCTCTCCAGGTACCGGATGGTGACGTCGTCCACGGGGAACCAGCCCACCAACGCGCCCCACTCGGTGGTCATGTTGGAGATGGTGAGGCGCGCGTCCATGCTGAGCGTGGCGACGCCCGGGCCGGCGAACTCGACGGCGGCGTTCAAGACCTCGCCGTGGTTGTAGAGCCCGCACAGCGTGATGATGATGTCCTTGCCGGTGACGCCGGGGCGCAGCTCGCCCTCCAGCACCACCTGCACGGTGCGCGGGATCTGCCACCAGAACTCGCCCGTGGCCCAGATGGCGGCGGCGTCGGTGCGCACGACGGGCGTGCCCAGGGCGCCGAGGGCCCCGTACATGTTGGAATGGGAGTCGGACGCGACGGCGAGGGCGCCGGGCACGACGTAGCCGTGGGACACCATGATCTGGTGGCCGATGCCGGTGCCCGCGGGATAGAAGTCGACGCCCTGCTCCTTCGCGAAGGCCTCAATGTCCCGGTACTTTTTCAGGTTGACATCGTCGGTGTTCTGGATGTCGTGGTCCAGGGCGAACATCGGCTGGCGCGGGTCGTGGATCCGGTCCACGCCGATAGCCTTGAACTTGGTCATGACGGCCGCGGTGTTGTCGTGCGTCAGCACGTGGCGCGGCCGGAGCGTGACGACGTCGCCCGTACGCAGCGGCCGGTCGGGCCCGCTGGCCATGTGCGCCTGCGCGATCTTTTCTATGACGGTCTGAGCCATTGCGTGCCTCCTGCCTCCTATGAGCCGGCGCTCGCCGGCGCCATCAACAATCCGCCCACATTACGCCAGCGGCAACCCGCCCGCGGCAACCGCCTCAACGGTCCGCGCGCGTCAGCGCCATGAAGTCCGACACTGACGCCTGCTCGTCCAGCGCCCACACCGCGTCCTTGAGCCGCTGCCGCGCCCCGTCGCTCATGATGGGCGCCGCCAGCGCGTCGAACTTGCCCTCCACCTCGTCGTCCGTAAGCGGGTTGCGCCGATCACCCTTGGGGTAGTCCAGCTGCGTGCTCAGCTCACGGCCGTCGGTGGTCTGGATGGTCACCGCCACCCGCTGGAGCTTCGGGAACACCTTCTCGATCTCCGGGTCCGCCGTCACCTCCACCTTGGGCAACTGAGCCCGGATCCGCTCGTCCATGATCTTCTCCGGCGTGAACTGCGCCGGTGTCACCTGCCGGTCCGCGATGGCCGCGGCGATGACGTAGGGCAGGCTGTGGTCCGCCGTTTCCTTGCTGCGCGGGTCGTACTTGGACGGGTCCGCCAGGATGTCTGCGGCGCGGGCCAACGAGCGGATCTTCACCTTGGCGATGTCGTCCGGCGCCAGGTCGTGCTCCTTTACGATGTCCAGCACGGCGGAGATGGGTGCGTGCGTCAGCGCCTCGGTCGGGAACGCCTTCATGCCGCAGCGCTCGATGCGCCACGACTCGCCCAGCCCGTCGGTGAGCACCTCCAGCTTCCACTCGGGGCCCATGACGTGGGTCAGGCCTTCCTTGCCGTCGATGGCATGCTCGGGGCCGGTGTAGCCCTTCTCCGCCAGCAACGCCGCCAGCACACCCGACTGCGTGGCCATGGGGTCCGCCGTGTTCTTCATCATGGTCAGCTTGCCGGCCGTGACGGAGCCCATGCTGGCATGGCGCGCGCCCGAGATGCCGATGGCGTGCTGGATCTGCTCCCACGACAGGTCGATCATGCGGCCCGCCACGATGGGCGACACGAACGCCGTCAGCGTGGCGTGGTGCCAGCCGCGTTCCCGGATGCCGGGGAACGCCGCCTCGCACATGCGCATCTCGAACTCGTGGCCCAGCACGATGCCCAGGATCAGGTCGCGTCCGCCCTTGCCCGCCCGCTCCGCCATGGCCATGGCCGCCGGGATGATGTCCGACGGGTGCGACGGGTCCTGCTGCCAGTAGATGTCGTTGTAGTCCATGATGCGGACCATGAGCGCGTTGG
>JARRJS010000199.1:1680-6041 GCA_037388885.1 Gemmatimonadota bacterium | reverse complement strand
CGTTCCGATCGCTCGCCAAGCGACCCGGTTTCCTGCTGGCGGCGCTGCTGACACTGGGCGTCGGCATCGGCGCCAACGTGGCCATGTTCAGCGTGGCGAACCTGGCGCTGTTCCGCGCCTTACCCTATCCCCACGCCGACCGGTTGGTGGTGGGGCGTACGTCGTGGCCGGGCGGCCACGTGGGCTGGACCGTGTCGGCGCCGGATTACTACGACGTGCGGGACCAGGTGAAGTCGTTCTCCGCGGTCAGCGCCATCACGCCGTTCACCTACGACGTCACGGTGACGGGTGGCAGCGAAGCGGAGCGGGTGCCGCTGGCGTGGGTGTCGGCCGGCTTCTTCCGCACGTTGGGCGTGACGCCGCTACTGGGCCGCGAGTTCACGCCGCAGGACGCCCAACCGGGCGGCCCGCAGGTCGTCATGGCAAGCTACGGCTTCTGGCAGAGGCGACTGGGTGGACGGCCGGACGTCATCGGTTCCACGATCACCGTAGAGGGTGGGCCACAGACGATCGTCGGCGTGATGCCCGCGGGCTTCGCCTTCCAGACGGACGCGGACATTTGGGCGCCGATGGTGAAAGGTGAAGCGTTCGCTTCGGAGCGTCGCTATCATAACTGGTTGGTCGTCGCACGCCTGGGACCGGGTGTCCGTCTGTCGGCCGCACGGTCGGAAGTCGACGTGATCATGCGTCAGCTGGCCGACGCCTACCCGGCCAGCAACAAGGGCATGGGCATGGTCATCACGCCCTTGCAGGAAGCCATGGTGGAGGGGTTCCGGGCCAGCCTGCTCATGCTCATGGGTGCCATCGGCCTGGTGCTGCTCATCGCGTGCGGCAACGTGGCCAGCCTGCTGCTGGCCCGCGGCTCCGCCCGGTCCACCGAGATGGCCGTGCGCACCGCCCTGGGCGCGGGCGGCGGCAGGCTCGTACGCCAGCTCCTGACGGAATCCGCCGTGCTGGGCATCGGCGCAGGACTCCTGGGCACGGGGGTGGCCCTGGTGCTGCAGCGCTCGCTGGTCGCCGCCACACCGCTGACGCGCCTCGGCCTCCAAGCGGCGGGCTTGCAGCCGATGGTGCTGGTTTTCGCACTGCTGCTGTCCCTGGTCACCGTGTTGCTGTTCGGGCTGCCGCCGGCCCTCTCCGCCGTGCGCATGGCGCCGGCGGATGAGCTGAAGGCCGGCGCCCGCTCCGTGGCCGGTGGCCGGAGCCGGTTCCGGAATCTGCTCGTGGTGGCCCAGGTGGCCCTCTCCGTCGTGCTCCTGGTGGGTGCGGGGCTGCTCGTGCGCAGCTTCGTGCAGCTACGCGGCGTGAACCCCGGATTCGATGCTCACAACCTGCTCACCGCCGACATCAGCCTGCCCCGGGCCGCATACGCGGACAGCGCCCGGCGCAGCCAGTTCTTCGACACCTACCTGGCCCGGGTGCGCGCCATGCCGGGCGTCGAGGCGGCCGGCCTGATCTCCGCCCTGCCCGTTCGCAACGGCGGCAACAACGTGGGCGCGTGGGATCCGTCCCACCCGCCGGCCGATGCGTCTCACGTGCGGCTGGCGTACCAGCGCATCGTGAAGCCCGGCTACTTCAACGCCATGGACATCCCCGTCCGCGAGGGTCGGGACGTGCAGCCGACGGACGTGGCGACGGCACCACCCATCATGGTGATCAACGAGACGATGGCGAAGACGCTGTTCCCGGGAGAAGACCCGCTGGGGCGACAGGTGGCCATCGACGCAGGGGACGATCCGGGCGGCATGCGCTTCGAGGTGGTGGGCGTCGTGGGTGACGTGTACGTGTCTGGCCAGGCATACGGCCCCGAGATGGTGATGTACTTTTCTTACGAGCAACGTCCCGCGTACACCATGCGCCTGGCGGTGCGGACCGCCGGGCCTCCATCGGCGCTCGTACGGCCGCTGCGGAGCGCTCTGTCGGAGCGGGACCCGGACATTCCGCTGGCCGACCCGCGGACCATGGACGACGTGCTGGCGAGCTCCGTCTCGTCGCCCCGTGTCATGACAACCGCTCTGGCCGGCTTCGCCGGCGTCGCTCTATTCCTGGCCGCGCTCGGGCTCTACGGCGTCCTCGCGTACTACGTGGCACGGCGCACCCATGAGATCGGCGTGCGCATGGCCCTCGGCGCCCGGGCGCGCAATGTGTTCGGCATGGTTCTCTCGCGCGGGTTCGCCCTGGTCGGCCTAGGCCTGCTGCTCGGCGTCGCCGGCGCACTGGGCGCCAGCCGGCTGCTCCAACAATTCCTCTTTCAGGTGACACCGCAGGATGCAGTCACCTTCGTCGGCGTACCGGTTTTCTTCGCCGTCGTGGCCCTGGTGGCGTGCTTGCTGCCCGCGTGGCGCGCATGGCGTGTGGATCCCGTGGAAGCGTTCCGGGCAGAGTGAGCCGGCAGGCCGACGGCCGTCACCCCAGCCCGGCGGCCAGCTTGCGCTCCGCCGCCCGGCGCATCTTCCGCTCCATCTCGAGGCTGGCGTGGTCACGGAAGTAGCTGACGTGCGCCATCTCGACGTCGTCGGCCAGGAAGCGGGCCTCGAAGTCGCCGTCGCCAGGCTTGCCGTCCAGCTCTATGGCGTCCCAGGTGCGGGCGTAACCGACGTAGGCGATGGGCACGTCGTACTGGTCGGTCCAGAAGAAGGGCGTATCGGTGAACGGCTTGCCCCGGCCGGCGATGGTGCGGGCCACGGCCTGGCCCTGCCGCTCGGCCACGACCCAGTGCTCGAGGCGGATGCGTTCGCCGGTGCGGGGGTCGGGGTACCGGGCGATGTCGCCCACGGCGTACACGTCCGGGGCGCTGGAGCGGAAGTACTCGTCCACGACGACGCCGTCGTCGACCTCCAGGCCGGCCGCTTCCGCCAGTCGCACGTCGGGGCGCACGCCGATGCCGACGACGACGAGGTCCGCCGGCAGCTCGGTGCGATCGTCCAGCAGCACACGCGAGTCCTCGATGCGTGACACCGTGCGGCCAAGGTGGAACGCCACACCGTGGTCCTCGTGCAGCGACTGCACCCAGCGCCCGAGCTTCTCGCCCAGCGTGCGTGCGAAGGGCACGTGCTCCGGCGCCACCACGTCCACGTGCACGTCTCGGGCGCGCAGCGCGGCGGCCACCTCCATGCCGATGAAGCTGGCGCCCACCACCACCGCACGTTCGGCCTTCTTCGCCGCGGCGATGATCGAGCGGCTGTCGTCCAGCGAGCGGAGCACGTGCACGTGCGCCGCGTCGGCGCCGGGCACGTCCAGCCGGACAGGTTGCGCGCCGGTGGCCAGCACGAGTGCGCCGTAGCTCACCGTGTCACCGTTGGACAACGCCACCGTATGATCGTCGGTGGCGATCGCCTCGGCCTCGGCGACGACGCGCTGCACGTCGTGCTCACGCCAGAAGTCGGCGCTCCGCAGGGGGATCCACTCTTCCGGCGCGTTGCCCGCCAGGTAGTCCTTCGACAGGTTCGGCCGGTCGTACGGCGCCGTCTCCTCGGGGTCCACCAGCACGACCCGGCCGTCATAGCCCTGCCGGCGCAGCATCTCCGTCGTCGCGGCGCCCGCCGCGCCTGCGCCGATGATGACCACGGATTCCGGCCCATCCGCGTGGCGGCCGTGGTCCTCCAGGGGGTCCGCCTCCTGCTTGCCGGTCACGCGCACCGTGCCGTCGTCGATCTCCACATCCCAGCGGGCAAGCGGGTTCATGGCCGGCGCACCCAACGCCTCTCCCGTGCGCAGCGAATAGCACGCGTGGTGCCACGGACAGTGCACCTCGTCGTCGTCCACCAGCCCCTCCGCCAGCGGACCTCCCCAGTGGGTGCAGGCAGCGCTGACGGCGTGTACCTCGTCGCCGCGTCGCACAAGTAGGACCGCCTCGCCGGTCGCGTGGCCGAGGAACGGCTGGCCGTCCTCCAGGTCGTCCAGCGCGACGCCCTGCTGCAGGTCCGGTCCGCTAAGTTCCTGATCTCCGCTCATGGCCTCTCTCCGGCTTCGGTTCGTCCCAATCCCATCTTAACGATGCAATGCGCGGTCCAGCGAGTTGGCACCATCGGCCCCTGACACTGCGGGGGCGGCCCCGGGAGCGAGTCACGTGCGGGCGGGCACCGGGAC
This sequence comes from Gemmatimonadota bacterium, assembly GCA_037388885.1. GTDB lineage: Bacteria > Gemmatimonadota > Gemmatimonadetes > Longimicrobiales > RSA9 > JARRJS01. Next base: position 1,952 of record JARRJS010000199.1, on the reverse strand, counting down.
GAACGCTGAGCCGCAGGGCTGGACGTGCGACGCGTCGCGCGTATGATCATTGGACACTCGCCCTCAATCGAGAGAGAAGCATGGAGAAGAAGACCGTCGCCTACGTCGTGCTTGCGCTCATCGTCGTCTTCGTGTTGATCCAGCTCATCCCGGGCGGAGCCATGACGAACCCGCCGGTGACGGGCGAAGTGCAGGCGCCGGCCGCCGTGATGCAGATCTTGAGGACGTCCTGTTACGACTGCCATTCCAACGAGACGAATTGGCCCTGGTAC
>JARRJS010000199.1:0-1666 GCA_037388885.1 Gemmatimonadota bacterium | reverse complement strand
GTACAGCCACGTCGCACCCGTCTCCTGGCTCGTGCGCCGCGATGTCAACGAAGGCCGCCGCCACCTCGACTTCTCCACCTGGGCCAGCGCCAGCGACCGCTTCCGGGCGCGCCGCCTCCGGTTCGGCATCCCGCACCAGATGGAAGAGCGCGAAATGCCGCTCTGGTACTATACGATCATCCACCGCAACGCCGTACTCTCGGACAGCCTGCGCCTGACGCTGCGCCAGTGGGCCCTGGAGGAGTCCAGGCAGTACCCGGACTCGTTGTTCGAACGCCGCCCGCGCCCGGAAGGCGAGGGCAGGGAGTCGGGCGAGCGCGAACCGTAGCGTTCTTCTTCGAAGCCGATCCACAAGGAGTAGACATGCGTGCCCTGCTGACCATGTTGGCCGGGATCGTCGTTGCCGTGCCGGTCGTCGCGCAGACGCCCGGTCCGGTCCCGCCCACGAACCAGTCGCTCTTCGAGTCGCTCGACCTGCCGGCCGCCAACGACCTGCGCACCGGGGCAGGCGAGCCGGGGCCGAGCTACTGGCAGAACCGCGCGGACTACCGGATCCGGGCCACCCTCGACACCGCGAGCCACAGCGTCACAGGGTCGGAGACGATCCACTACACGAACAACTCCCCCGACTCCCTGGACTACCTCTGGCTGCAGCTGGACCAGAACCTGTTCCGGCCGGGCAGCCGCGGCTCGCTGGTCAACGGGGGCGGCACGCGTTGGCGCGGCTCCTTCACGGGCGGTGGTGACAACCTGAAGAAGGTGCAGGTGGTGATGGGAGGGCACGCGGTCACGCCCAAGACGGTCGTCGACGGCACACGGCTTCGCATCGACCTGCCCACGCCGCTTGCGCCCCACGGCGCCGCGCTGGATGTGAACATCGACTGGAGCTTCGTCGTGCCCCAGTACGGGGCCGACCGCATGGGCCGTTTCCACGGCAAGGACGGGTGGGTCTACGAGATCGCCCAATGGTACCCGCGCATGTACGTGTACGACGACGTCCGGGGCTGGAACCCGATGCCGTACCTGGGCCAGGGCGAGTTCTACCTGGAGTACGGGAACTTCGACGTGTCCCTGACCGTGCCCCGGGACCTGATCGTGGTGGCCACCGGAGCGCTCCAGAACCCGGATGACGTGCTCACCGCCGAGGAGCGCACCCGCCTGGACAAGGCGCGCCAAAGCGCGAACACCGTGACGATCATCGGCAAGGACGACGTCGGCAGGCCGGCCACCCGGCCGGCGGGTAACGGCCCGTTGACGTGGCACTTCCGCGCGGAGAACGTGCGCGACGTGTCCTGGGCTGCCTCCCGCGCCTTCATCTGGGACGCCGCGTCATGGCAGAACGTACTGCTCCAGAGCTTCTACCCGCGCGAAGGGCTCGGCACGAAGGACAACCCGGGCTGGGAGAACTCCACCCGGTACGTGCGCCATACGATCTCGTACTACTCCACACAGTGGTTCCGCTACCCCTACCCCGTGGCCAGCAACGTGGCGGGCGTGGTGGGCGGCATGGAGTACCCGATGATCGTGTTCTGCGGCGTGGGCGGGCGCGGCTCCAGGTTGTTCGGGGTCACCGACCACGAGTTGGGGCATACCTGGTTCCCCATGGTCGTGGGCAGCGACGAACGCCGTTACCCATGGATGGACGAGGGCTTCAACACCTTCATCA
>JARRJS010000198.1:0-4403 GCA_037388885.1 Gemmatimonadota bacterium | reverse complement strand
GATATCGCGAAGACCGACGTCCCTACCAGGAGGTGCTTTCGGATGCGCAGAGACGGCTCGTTGAAAGAATGTACCGTCAGGAGATTGAGCTAATGGGCTATGAGTTTTGATGCCATTGATCATCTGCAAAGTCGGCAAGCCCAGTCACCCAGGCCCCGTCTGCGGCCGCTTTGCCTTTTGATTCCCCGAATGATGGCGTGGCCGGCTCGACGCGGTTTGGGCCGGCTGTCCGGCTCGGAGCAGGCGTCCCGTATAACGCTGCATGGCGGCGTCGAGTTGCGATTGGACACGTGCACCCACCGCTTCGCCGACCCCCGCGTGCATCTGGCTGGCACGTCCTTCGCGCTCGTGGATTTCGATCAACTGTCGGTGCCGCCCTTCCGGCCCGCCCTGGGGTTTCGGGCACGCCAACGCCGCCGGTTGTCCGGACGCTGTAGGCCCGGACGGCGACGTTGTTGCTCGGCGCCGGCTGTCCACTTAACATTCGCGAACCATGAACCTAGCCATCGACCAACTCATCAACCGCGGCCGCGAGGCCTACGAGCGCGGCGACTACATCGCCGCCCTCGCCGACTTCCGAGAGGTGCTGGATGACCACCCGGAGTTCGCGGACATCCGGCACCTGGCGGGCCTGTGCCTGAGCCTGCTGGGCCAGGCGGAGGAGGCGCTGGACGAGTTCGACCGGGCGCTGGAGCTCAACGACGGGTACATCGAGGCGCACTTGAACCGGGCCATCATGCTGAACGAGCTCGGGCGCTACGACGATGCCCGGGACGCGTTCGACCGGGCGATCTCGGCGGAGCACCAGGTGGGCGGCCGGTTCCCGGCGGCGGTGTCGGCGCGCATCGCGAACGCGCACCTGGCCGTGGGCGACCTGTACATGGCGGCGTCGGCGCCCAAGGAAGCGGCCCGGGAGTTCCGGCACGCGCTGGAGCTGCGGCCCCTGTTCCACGACATCCGCAACCGCCTGGCGGAGGCGCTGATGCAGCTGGGCGAGTTCGACTCGGCCATGCAGGAGCTGCACAAGGCCATCGAGGGCAATTCGGATTTCTTCCAGGCCCGGGTGAACCTGGGCCTTTGCCACTTCCGGCTGGGCGACCACGACGAGGCCCGCGCGGAATGGCAGCGCTGCCGGGAGCGGCGCCCCGAGTCGCCCCAGGTCCGGGCGTTCCTGACGCTGCTGGAGCGGGGCCAGAAACGGGAAGCCTGACGACGGCCTTTTGATCCCCTGGCCCGATGGAACGCGCCCATGCCGCCCGCTGGCGAGCGTGGGCGCGTTCCTTTATGTTCGCTTTTCGCCCTTTGCCGCTGTCCCGAGAAGCCGTGTAGTGAGAGTCGGCGCCCGTGACTGTCGGCCAGTGAACGAAAGCCTGATCAGCCCACGCACGTGAGTCCAGACGAGCAACATTCCGACGCCGGGCACGCCCCGAACCGGCCGCCGCCGGTCTCCGGACGGGAGGGCGAGGCGCGATCCCCCGCGACGGCGACTCGTGGAGCGAGCCGCAGGCGAGCGGAACGTCGGAGCCGGCGCGGGGGCATCGCGTCCGCCCTCCCTCGCCGAGCACCTGCCTTGCCGGTTCTCGCGATGATCGCGACGGTCGCGATGCTGGCAGTCTCGTGCGAGGGCGGCGAAACGGCGATCGGCCGCGGCGACCGCTTCTGGGCCGACTCGAACTATACGGCGGCCCTCGCCGAGTACCGGCTGGCCGTCACGCAGTCCGGGGGCGACAACGAGTCGCTGGCCCGGGCGGCGCACGCGTACGCGGTCACGGGGCAGCTGGCGCCGGCGCGGGAGCTGTACGACCAGCTGCTGAAGCAGGCGCCGTCGTACGCGGACCAGGCGGTCATGGACTATCTGGACCTGGCGAAGCGGGCGCAGGCCCGGGGCGACCAGTTCGGGGTAGCGCAGGCGGTGACGGCGGCGTTGGCGGCGCAGCCGGGCCTGTCGCTCCCGCAGTACGACCAGGAGCTGGCACGCTACTACACGGAGGCGAACCAGCCGGACCGGGCGATGGAGCACTACCGCCGCGCGCTGGCGGAGGCGCCGCCGGACTCGGCGCCGCGCATCCTGTACGACATGGGACTGGTGGAGGAAGGGCGCAGCAACTTCGGGCGGGCGCTGTCGTACATGCAGGCGTTCCGGGAAGCGGTGGCGCCCATGGACTCGACAGGCAGGCGGTCGTCTTACGGGCATGGCCCGTGGCGGTCCCTGCTGCCGGAGGCGCGCTGGCACATCGGCAACTGCTCGTTCCAGCTGGCGAAGCAGGCGCAGGCGCAGGGCCGGATGCGGGACGCGCTGGACGACTACACGACGGTGACGGGCCTGGGCGTGCCGGAGAACATCCAGGACCAGGCCTGGTTCCAGGAGGGCGAGGTGCTCCGCCGCCTGGGCCGGGCCGACGACGCGCTCTTCGCCTACCGCAAGGTCCTGGACCTGCACCCGTCGCTGACCGGCCAGCTGGTGCAGCGTGCCCAGCAGCGCATCGACCAGATCCGCTTCGGCCGCCCGCCCGACGACACATCGCCGCCGTCCTGATCGCCGCGAAGCCGAGCGGCAGCCCCACAACAACCCGATGATGCTTTCCCCGGGTCCCGGGTGCGGGTGCCCGTGCGAGTCACCTGCCTGAAGTCTCCCGTGATTCCGTTTGCGTGTGCGAGCCCGAGTCCCCGTCCGAAGCAGGAGTTGACGCTCCCGCCGCCGAGGGCGATTGTAATGTAGTAAGGATTCCTTGCATCACGGATGGTGGAGCCATGGCCCTGGCGAAGAAGACGAGCAAGAATCAGATCACGCTTCCGAAGGCGATCGCGGATCGTTTCCCCGGCGTTCGCTATTTCGACGTACGGGAGGAAGACGGGCGGATCGTGCTGTCGCCCGTGATGCCGGATGCCGCGAAGCGCGTGCGGGAAAAGCTGCTGGAGCTGGGTATCGAGCCGAAGGACGTCGAGGATGCGGTGCGCTGGGCCCGCAGGGGATGACGGCGCCGCGGGTGGTGCTGGACTCCAACGTCGTCGTGTCTGCGCTTCTGTTCTCCGGGGGGCGGCTCGCGTGGATGCGCGAGGCATGGCGGCGGCGGTTTACGCCGTTGACCTCGAGGGCGACGGCGGATGAGCTGATCCGGGTCCTGGGGTACCCTAAGTTCGGCCTCGAACCTGCGGAAATCATGGCTCTGCTGGGAGATTATCTTCCGTTTGCCGAGACCGTGGATGTCCCTGGCGACGTGGCGTCGGTGGTGGCACCGGACCCGGATGACCAGAAATTCCTGGATCTGGCGGTGGCCGGTGGGGCCTCGTGGCTGGTCACGGGAGACCGGGGCCTTCTCGCCGTTGCGGTTCCGGAAGGGCTCCGGCTGGTATCGCCAGAGACGTTTCGAGGTGAGCTGTCGCCCTGACGATCGTCCAGCCGGACCGGAGGCCGGACATTTGGATGCCGGCACGCGCTGTCGTATAATCTGCTTCCGTCATCAGGGAGGGAGATTTGGCTGAGGAGAACCGGAACACGTTCGGGCAGCGTGTGTTCATGGACGAGTTGAAGGAAGTGCGACGTCGCCACGTCTACAGCGCCTACGCGCAAGCGGCAGCGGATCCGGCATTCCTGGAGGATATGCGTTCGTTGACCGCTGCATTCGAATTTGCTGTGGGCGACGGGCTCTCGGCAGATAGAGATTAGCCCAGCCCGGCAAGCCCTACGCCATGCGCACGCCGCGAACACCGGCGCTCAACCGCCCTCGAACGTACCCGACGATGCCCGCAAGCTGCCACCTGCCACCTGCTACCTGAAATGCCCGGCAATCCTCCCATGGCGACGAACGCTACCACGCCGCGAACCAAACTCAACGCCGCGGACGTGGTCATCGTCGGCGGCGGCATCATTGGCATGACCCTGGCGCTGGAAGGGAAGCGCCGGCATCCCGACGCGTCCATCGTCGTGCTGGAGAAGGACGACGTGGGCGCGCACGCCAGCGGCCGCAACAGCGGCGTGCTGCACGCCGGGTTCTACTACACGGCGGACAGCCTGAAGGCGCGGCTGAGCGTGGAGGGCAACCGGCGGCTGACGGAGTACTGCCTGGAGAAGGGGCTGGGCATCAACCGGTGCGGCAAGCTGGTGGTGGCGTCGGAGGCGTCGGAGCTGGCGGGTGTGGACGAGCTGCTGCGGCGGGGCGGCGTGAACGGCGTGGATGTGCGGCCGGTGACGGAGGCGGAGGCGAAGGAGCTGGAGCCGCGGGTGAAGACGGTGGAGCGGGCGCTGTGGTCGCCCACGACGTCGTCGGTGGACCCGGCGGAGGTGATGGGCTCGCTGGCGGCGGACGCGCGCGCGGCGGGCGTGGACATCCGCACGGGCACCGCGTACCTGGCCTACGACGACGGCGTGGTGCGCACCAGCGGCGGCTCGATTGCCACCGGCT
>JARRJS010000197.1:0-4410 GCA_037388885.1 Gemmatimonadota bacterium | reverse complement strand
ACGAAGGTCGCGCCCACCAGCTTGGTGCACCGCCCACCGATCACGAGATTGGTCCAGCCCACGTGCGACACGGGGTCGTTGGGGTCGAGCCCACCCCAGTCGCGGCTGCGCATCAGCGTCAGGGAACAGCGAGAGCCGCCATCCGCATTGAGCTCGCTCATCCTGAAATACTCGCTGTCGAAGCCGAGCGGTTGCTTCTGCCCGTACAGCCACGGGCTCGTCTCCCGGATCAGCGAGCGCCGTACCGACACCAGGTACGAATCCCGGCCCTTCTGCAGCAACGGCCCTTCGACGGAGGCCGCGGACAGGAAGGGGCTGGCGGATCCCGTCGCTTCGGTCTCGTTCCGGTTGCCGTCGCGCATCTGGACGTCGAGCACGGAAGACATCCGACCGCTGTACTTCGCGCCGAAACCGCCCGCGAAGAAATCGGCGCTCTGGATCAGGAATTCCGGGAAGGCCGAGAACAGCCCGGTGATGTGGAACGGCTCGTAGACCAGCATGCCGTCCATCAACACCAGGTCCTCCGACGGCGTGCCGCCACGGATGAAGAGCTGTCCGCCCCGGTCTCCGGTCCCCACCACGCCCGGCTGTGTTTTCAAGTAGCTCACCAGGTCGCCCGTTGCCGCGGGCGTCGGGATCTGGGCAAGCTGCTGTGAGGTGATGATCTGCATGCCGAGCTTCCGCCGTACCGCGCCCGGCCCCTGGCTCGCCACGTTGATGCCCTCGAGCTGCACCGGATCCACCTGCAACGAGCAATTGGCCGTCCGCGCCTCGCCGCTCTTCAGAACGAACGTCTCCTCGTGGGTGACATACCCCAGCGACTCGATCCGGAGCGTATAGCGCCCCGGCTCCATCCCGCCGAACTGGAACAGGCCATTGCGGTCGGTCACCGCTCCGCGGACCTTCTGCTCGCCCTGCTCGAGCGTCACCTCAGCGCCCTGGACCGGCTGTGTGCTGGACGAATCCAGAACGATCCCCTGAACCGAGGCGGTCTGGGCCCGCGCATTCGATGCGTCCACGGCCTCCCCGGCCGCGAGGACGAGGAGCAGGAACGCCCACGCAGTGGTCCGGCGATGGAGATGTATATGCTTATTCATCAGGCTGGTACGAGTTGGCCATCTCAGCGGCAAGTGGGCGCTTCCTGCGCTCATGCGGCGCGGTCGTGCGGCGACAATGTGAGGCGGCGAATTTAATGCCGTGCGAGTGTTGATACAACAGCGGGGATTCACCGCAGGCAGTCAAAGGAAATCCATTGACACGCGGGTCTCGCTCGTTATCGTGCTCCCGAGGGACCACCCCATCCCCCAGCAGATCCCGAGGCACGAGGCCATGACCCGACCCGTTCGCACTGCCGTCACCCGCGGCATGTTCCTGCCCGTCTTCCTCGTCTCCGCCTGTGGCGGCGGCCAGGCGCAGGGCGCACCGGTGGAGAACCAACAGGGAGAGGCCACCCAGGCGCTCCGGCAGAAACTCGAGAACGACCCGGCCCTGGAGGCCATGCTGGCGAAGTCCATCGTGCTGGCCGCGGCGCTCAACCCCGACACGGTGAGCAATCCGGTGCAGTCGGTCGACCAGTTCCTCGCCTACACGGAACGAGCGGAAACGAGCCTGCCCTGGAACCTGGTCCAGGGCGATCCGTCCACGCCCATGAACGACATCTTCGCGGCGTTCACGGCATTCTACTTCGTCCTCGACCAACCGCTGCCCGAGCTGGAGGGCAAGGGCCTGTACCGGCCCACGCTGCAGTACTACCCGCCCTTCGCGACGTGGCTGACGACCTTCAACAAGTCCTGGCGCAGGTACCTGGACTCGGATGCGTCGTGGAACGCGAAGGACACCAGGCTGGTCCACATGACCAGACGCTGAATCCGCCAGAGCGACGACGAATCGCCTGCACGGTCTGCCGCATTCCGGGAGAGCCCCTCTCCTGGGCGGGCGCAGGAAATCCGTTGAACAGCCGCATCTCGCTCGTTATCGTGCTCCTGCGCGGCTCTCTGCTGCGCGACCGTCGGGGCCAGCACACGTTCGGTGTGGGATCCATGAGAATACGGACAGCATGCCTGACCACCGGCGCCGTGGGGCTGTCGGCTTTCCTGTATGCCTGCGTCGTCTCCATCGATCCGGTCATAAGGGATTCCGCGGCCACCTTCGACGCCCGCCTCCTCGGCGACTGGGAGGAAGTCGGGGGATCAGACCGGGCCACCGTCGCGCGCGACTCCGGGGACACATACCTGATCGAGTACGAGAGCGAGGCGAGAACGGGCAGGTTTCGGGCGCGTCTCGGCCGGCTGGGAAGTCTTTCCGTGCTGGACGCCTGGCCCGATCCCGCGAGCAGCACACCCCTGGAGCCGTATGCCGGCGCGATCGTCGCGGGACACGTGCTCCTGGTCCTGGACATACTCCCGGAAGAGATCCGGGTCCGCATGCTGAACGCGGACACGCTCGCCGCGAGGCTCGACGCGGGGCGGCTGCTCCTGGATAGCCGCTCCAACGAGAAACAGCTCGTTCTGCTCGACTCGACCGATGGCTTGCGGTCCGTCCTGACTTCCTACCTCGCCAGCCCGGGCGCACTGTCCGATGCGGGCGTCTTCCGGCGGGCGCCTGAAGGGCGGCTCCACCCCGTGAACGTGCCCTGTTTCGAAGCCTCGGCCTGGCGTGAAGCCGACCGGCTCTTCCGCAGCGACCCCCACTGGGTGGGGGCCGACGTGGCGTCGACGGTGGATCTCGGCTCGGGCCGCACGCTCTGGCTGTTCGGCGACACGTGGATCGACGCATCAGGTCGTGGGCAGCGCGAGGGTGCCAGGATGGTGAGCAACAGCGTAGCGATCCAGACGGGCTCAAACCCGGCGACGGCTTCCATCGCCTTCTACTGGGGCAGATCTCCGGACGGGACTCCTGACGCGCTGTTTCCCGACCGAGAGGGTGAGTCCCTGTGGTTCGGAAACGGGGTTCGAATCGACGATCGGCTTATCCTCTTCTTCTCGCGTGTGGTCCGCAACACCGGCACCGGTCTCGCCTTCGATGAGGTGGGCTGGACCGCCGTCATGGTCGAGAATCCGGATGACGAACCGTCGCGGTGGCGGACGCACGCACTCGAGACGCCGGCGAACCCGCTGGGCGTGCTCGTGGGCTCCGCGACCGTTCTACGCTCAGGCGATTATGTATACGCCCTCGGATCGGAGAACCCCGTCAAGTCCCACCCGGTCTATGTGGTCCGCTGGCCGGCAGGGGCGGTCCGCCGCGGCGACCTCCACGCTCCGGAGTGGTGGGCAGGCCGGCGTGAAGGCTGGGCGCCCGACACGTCCAGCCTCCAGAGATGGCCGTTGTTCGAAAACGGTCAGTCAGGCCTCTCGGTGCACTTCGACACGCTGACGGGACGATTCCTCGAAGTCCAGACGCGGGGCTTCGGTTCGGCGGACGTCATCATGCGGGCGGCGCCGGCGCTCGTGGGGCCGTGGTCGGCGCCCCACATGGTGTACCGGCCATCGGAATACTATCGGCCGGGCGTGATGATCTACTCCGCGAAGGCGCACCCGATGCTGACCGGCGCCGACCTCGTCCTGACATACGCCACCAACACATCCAATGCGGACGAAATGATCACGGACCATTCGATCTACTATCCGCGCTTCGTGCGCCTGAAGCAGTGCCCCTGAAGTGGAACGCATGCGTCGGTGGACACACTGGTACTGTTCGATGAAGCGAGTTGAAGGAGTTTCGTGTTTCACGGACGCCGCCGAGAAGCCTCAAGTTGATCCCCAGACGCGGCAGAACGGTGCGGATCGACAACTATTGCGCGTTCTCCGAAGAGCAAAGGCAAGGGATCACGGAGCGCCTCGAGCGGGGAATGCGCGGGTGGCGGATCCCCGATGGCGCCGGCCAGGAGCAGGGCGCACCGGTAGACGCCCGACAGGGAGAGGCCACCCGGGCGTTGCGGGAGAAACTCAGGAACGACCCGGCCCTGGAGGCCATGCTGGTCGACAAGAAGCGCAATGGCCCGTCCAGTGATGGCTGCACTGGCGCGGCCGAACGTTGAGCGACCGCTTCTCGTTCGTTATCGTGCTTTTGTTGCCGGCTTTCCACTGCTACGCGACCATCGGGATCGACCTCATGTTCGGCCCCCCGACCGCCCACCACTGTGACGCACCCAACCACTTCCCATACACGCCCGTGATGAATCCCGCCGACTCGGGACCTGCAAACCAGGAGTGCTGCCATGCGCTTCATCGCCTGGATGTCGTGGCTCCTCGTCGTCGTCCTCACTCTTCTCTCCCCCATCGAAGCGGAAGCCGGCCCCGTGAGTCAGACGAGGCCGGAGCCGGAAGCGAACGCGACCCAGCACCAGAATCCCGGGGCGGAGCCGAGGGCTGAGCCGGACCCGGTCGCCGTGGTGCGGTCCATGGCCGAGGC
>JARRJS010000196.1:0-5931 GCA_037388885.1 Gemmatimonadota bacterium | reverse complement strand
CTGGCGAGTAAAATCGTCCACATTGGCTTCCGCGTCGGGTACCCGTGGAGCATTTTGTTCGCTCAGCGCCCAAAACCGTCCATCAGGCCGAAAGGAACCCGACGTATGTCGGATTTTGGACTCGGACGCGGCCGCCCGGTTCCTCGATCGGACGGTTCGGTCGGCTGGACGTCGGGCCAGGACGTCGGGCCAGGACGTCGGGGTCCCCCGATCCGACCCGGGGCGACGGTTGCCGGGCGCCGGGGCCGGGCGCCGGGGCCGGGCGCCGAGGTCGGGCGCCGGGGCCGGCCGCCGGGGTCAGGCGCCGGCGGAACGTCCGCGACCGGCCATCGGTAGTGCTGCCGGAGGGTGCGGCTTAGATTGCGCCGATCCATCCACATCCAAGCGGCCAGCAGGCGACGCGGCGCTGCGTATTGGCGCCGGGACCGAGGAACGAGGAGACGCATGAGCGACGATCGCACGTCGGAAAGCGCAGGCGCGCCCGCGCCGCAGGCCACGGGAGACTTCTTGTCCGACGCGGCGGGGCAGGGCGAGGGCGGGACGTTCTTCGGGCACCCCAGAGGGCTGGCCACGCTCTTCTTCACGGAGATGTGGGAGCGTTTCGGCTTCTACGGCATGAGGGCGCTGCTCGTCCTGTTCATGACGGCGGCCATCACGGACCCGAACGCGGGTCTGGGCTTCAGCGTCGAGCGGTCGGGCGCGATCGTCGGGCTGTTCTTCGCCGCCGTGTACATGGCGTCGCTGCCCGGCGGGTGGGTGGCGGACCGGCTGATCGGCCAGCGCCGGGCCGTGCTGTACGGAGGGATCTTCATCGCGCTCGGCTATTACGGCATGGCGCTGCCGGCCCGGCTCACGTTCTACATCAGCATGGTGCTGGTGGTGATCGGGACCGGGCTGCTGAAGCCCAACGTCAGCACGATGGTCGGCGAGCTCTACCCGGACCGGAGCGCCGCGGGGAACGCGCGTCGGGATGCGGGCTTCTCCATCTTCTACATGGGGATCAACCTGGGCGCGTTCCTGTCGCCGCTGGTGGCCGGATTCATCGGGCAGAAGATCAACTGGCACCTGGGCTTCGCCACCGCGGGCGTGGGCATGACGCTGGGGTTGATCCAGTACGTGCTGGGCGCCAGGCACCTCGGGGATGCGGGACTGGAGGCCCATACCGGCGGGCCTCAGCAACTGGCTCGCAACTGGCTCAACCTGCTGCTGGCACTCCTGGGCCTGGGCTTGCTGGGTGCCCTGCTGCTGGGTGTGTTCCACGTCGGCGTGTCGGCCATCACGCACGCCGCCAGCTACATCATCACCGTGCTGGCGATCGGCTATCTGGCATTCGTAGCGCTGTTCGCCAAGCTGCCGATGGAGGAACGGAAGCGGGTGGTGGTGATCGGCCTGTTCTTCGTGGCCGCCGCCGTGTTCTGGTCCGGCGGCGAACAGGCGGGCTCGTCGCTGAACCTGGTGGCGCAGCAGCTCACGAACATGCACGTGTTCGGCTGGAACGCGCCGGCCAGCTGGCTGCAGTCGGTCAATCCGCTCCTGATCATCGCCCTCGCCCCGGTGTTCGCCTGGATCTGGGTGTCGTTGGCGAATCGCCACATGGAGCCGTCGAGCCCGCTGAAGTTCAGCTTCGGCCTGATCCTGCTGGGCGCGAGCTTCGCCGTGCTGATCGCGGCTACGTCGCTGGCCGCGGGCGGCCACCGCATCAGCCCGCTGTGGCTGATCTTCAGCTACTTCCTCGAGACGTGCGGCGAGCTCTCCCTCAGCCCCATCGGACTGAGCGCCATCACCAGGCTGGCCCCACAACGCATGGTGGGCCAGATGATGGGGATCTGGTTCATGGCCACGTCGCTGGGCGACCTGTTCGCCGGGCTCATGGCCGCAAGCCTGGGCGGCGGCGCGGGTACGAGCGAGATCAGCGCGAGCGCGGCCCACTCGGCGTTCACGCTCATGGCCTCGGTCGCCGTCGGCGCGGGACTGCTCATGCTCATCGCGGCGCCCTGGGCAAAGAAGCTCATAGGGAGCGCCGAATAGGCCCGGCTCGGGCTGCAAGGTCGGACCTCACCCGCCAACCCAGGGAGACGCGGATGCGTGGACTGATCGTCGCCGTCAACATTGCACTCGTCACCCTCGTGCTCGTCGCCATCGCGCTCGTCATGCCGGCTGCCGCGGCCGCCCAGGTGGACACCGTGCTGGCGCGTCAGTACTTCGCCGAAGCCGATTCGGCGTGCAAGGCCGAGGGGGGTGCCATCTGGGGCGTGTCGCTCTGCGGGCCGATGGTGTTCGCCGACGCGCGTACCGGCACCATCGCGACCAACCAGCCGGCCCCCGATGCCCCGCGGCCCCGCGTGCTCGGATACGCCAACGCCGCCTGGAAATGGGGCGACCAGCGCTGGTCCACGTTCGTCTGGTCGATGATCCCGCCCGACAGCCTCCAGCTCCGCATCCGGCTCTTCATGCACGAGCTCTTCCATCGGGTGCAGCCCGAGCTGGGGCTGCTCGACACCAACGCGCCGGCCCCCAACCACCTCGACACCGAGATGGGCAGGTACTGGATGCAGCTCGAGTGGCGGGCGCTGGCCCGGGCGCTGACCACCCGGGGCGACGCCCGGCGTGCCGCGATCGCCGACGCGCTGGCCTTCCGGAAGACCCGGCGAGGACTCTTCGATGGCGCCGCCGCGTCGGAGCGCGCGTCGGAGATCACCGAGGGGCTGGCCCAGTACACCGGCACCGTCACCGCGGCGCGCACGAGGGCCGGCGCCATCGCCGATGCCGTCCGCCAGCTCCAGGACGAGGCCGCTCAGGAGTCGTTCGTCAAGACGTTCGCCTACCCGTCCGGGGCGGCCTACGGCCTGCTGCTGGACGCCTATGCGCCGGGCTGGACCCGCCGCATCACGGGCGACGACGACCTGGGCGCGATGCTGGCGCGAGCCGCCCACGTGACCCCGACCACCGATGTCGAGGTCGCGGCCCGCCGCTACGGTGGGGCAGAGCTCCTCGCCGCGGAGGCGAAGCGCGAGGCCCAGCGGCAGGCGCGGGTGGCCGCGCTGCGGAAGCGGTTCGTGGAAGGTCCCGTAGTCGTCGTCCCCCGCGGGAAGGGAGCGTCGTTCAGGACCCGGGGCGTCACCCCGCTGGGTGATGCCGGCACGGTGTTGCCGCAGTTCCGTGTGAGTGGGCCCTGGGGGTCGCTGGAGGCGGAGCAGGTACTCATGTCGGCGGACCAGTCGTTGCTCACGGTCCCGGGACCCGCCTCCATCAAGGGCGACACCCTCACCGGCGATGGCTGGAAGCTGATCCTCAACGACGGCTGGACCACCCGCGCCGACGGGCAGCGGCTGCTGGTGGTCCCGGCCGACTCGACGAGCAGCTAGAGTCCGGGTCAGATCTCCTCTCAAAACTCGAATTCGAGCTCCAATTCGTCGGCTCTGCAGAGGCGACGAGCAGAACACCGGATCGCTCATGAGAACGAAGCGCTTGACAGCGGGCGGGGGTATACATAGACTGTCTATATAAAGACGGTCTAGTTATCCTGCGCAGGGAATCATGAGCGCAATGGTGCAGGATATCCGATTCACGTTTCGCCAATGGCGGCGCTCCCCTGGTTTCGTTGCTGTCGCCGTGTTGACCATCGCGTTGGGAATTGGTGGCGTCACCACGGTGCTGAGCGTGGCCAATGCGGCCTTCCTCCGGTCGAGGCAAGGGGTACGGGGCGCCGACGCTCTGGTAGAGATTCGCATCGAGGACCGGACCGGCCGGCGCCGGCGCCCCATGTCCTACGCTGCCTTCGAAGCTCTCCGGGCGTCGGATCTGGGATTGAGCGGCCTCGCAGGGGAAAGCTCCTCCGAGGTCAGCCTCTCCACGCCGGGGTCAGGGGCCGAGCTGGTGGCCGGCCTGGCGGCCTCGGGGAACTATTTTACTCTGCTGGGGACGCGCGCCGTGCGCGGGCGTTTGTTCACCACGGCCGACGATCGCCCGACGGGCGCGGATCACGTGGTGGTTCTGAGCTACCGGTACTGGAAGCGCCGGTTCGCGAAGGACGCTTCGGTGCTGGGCCGTACAGTGACGATCAACCGCGTTCCGTTCACCGTCATCGGCGTCGCGGAGGAAGGGTTTCAGGGGCATCTCCCGCTCTACGACTTCGACCTCTTCGTTCCTCTGGGTGCGACGCAGGTCCTGGCCGGCTTGACCCGGGAAGCGCGGTCCCGGTCTCCGGTTTTCACCATCGGTCGTCTGGCCCCGAGCCGTACGCCAACGACTTCCAGGAATTCCGCGGGCCCGTCGCACTCTTCTTCCTGTTCCTCGTCGCCCTGTCCGGCTGCATTCTCTTCATCGCCTGTACGAACGTTGCCGGCGCGCTGGTGGCGCGGTCGGTGTCCCGATCCCGAGAGCTGGCGGTGCGGCTGGCCGTGGGGGCGGCCCGAACGCGCCTCGTTGCACAGTTGCTCACCGAGAGCCTGTTGCTCTTCTTCTTCGGTGGGGTCGCCGGAATCATCCTGGCGACGTGGGCGACGAGCCTGCTCGGTCATTGGTCGCTGCCCCTGCCGGTTCCGCTCACCTCTGACTATACGCCGGACCCCAGGGTCTTCGGCGTATCCCTGCTGATGACGATGGCCGCGGGTGGCGCGTTCGGACTCGCTCCGGCGCTCCGGGCCATGCGGGCGGACGTGGCGTCCGTCCTCAAGGGTCATCAACGCCTCATCGGTCGGCGTCCGTGGCTGAGGCAGGCCTTCGTGGTAGCTCAGATCGCGGGGTCGGTTGCCGTCCTGGCCTGCTGTGGCGTTCTCCTGAGGGCTCTCGACCGGGCGGCGGCCATCGATCTCGGCATGGAGCCACGCGGGCTGCACGTGGCCACGGTGAACCTGGGGATTCAGCAGTATTCCGAAGTCAGGGGGCGCGCGTTCTACTCGGCGTTGCGGGAGAGAGCCGCCGGTCTGCCCGGCGTCGAGGCGGCCGCCCTCACGGACTTCCTGCCTCTCGTATCGCCGCCTGAGCGATCCGGGATCTTCTCCAATCCCGCCGGTGACGCGTCCGTCGAAGCCGGGATTGTCGGCGTGTCGTCCGGCTTCTTCGAGACTGTCCACACGCCCATCCTCGCGGGACGCCCGTTCGACGAAGCGGACGTCGCCGGGGGTGAGCCCGTCGCTATCGTGAACGAGGTGGTTGCCCGGATTCTCTGGCCCGGTCAGGACGCGCCGGGGAAGACGTTGAGGAGCGGCGATTCCACGCTGCGCGTCGTCGGGGTCGCCAAAGAGGGGAAGTACATCTCCCTGGGGGAATCTCCGCTGGCGGTCGTGTTCCGCCCCCGGACCCAGGTGTACGTGCCCACGACATCCCTGGTGGTTCGCACCCGGGAGGGGCGGCCCGACATCGGAGGCGACCTCGAGAAGCTGGTCCGCATGCTCGACCCGCAGATTCCTCTCAGCGCGAACGCGCCCTACGCCCGACTGGTGGCGGTATCACTTCTGCCCAGGAAGGCCGCCGCCCTCTTCGCAGGCCTGCTGGGTGGCCTGGGCCTCTTCCTGGCCCTGGTCGGGCTGTATGGTGTGTTGACCTCCCGGGTCGCGCTCCGGGCGGGGGAGCTCGCCCTCCGAACCGCGCTGGGAGCCCCGCCCGGGGCCCTCCGCACGTCCGTCCTGTGGCAGGGGCTGGGGCTCGTCCTGCTGGGCCTGCTCCTGGGTGTCCCCCTTGCCCTGGGCGTTACGTCCCTGATCCGGCGATTCCTGTTCGGCCTGGCACCGGCCGACCCCATCACGTTCGCAGGGATCGCCGTCCTGTTCGGGATCGTGGGCCTTGCCGCCAGCTACGCGCCGGCGGCGAGGGCCACGCGGACGGATCCGATGCAGGCGCTTCGCCAGCTCTGACGCACGTCGGGAGAGAGGAGACGTTGTGACCAGGATCTGGAGACGCCGCCTCGCAATCTCGGCGGTCTTCGCAGGT
>JARRJS010000195.1:0-4465 GCA_037388885.1 Gemmatimonadota bacterium | reverse complement strand
CGACACCACCCCCGACCGCCTGCGCCGGCAGCTGGCGGGCGACCTGGACAACATCGTGCTGCTGGCGCTTCAGGAGGAGCCGGACCGGCGGTACGCATCCGTCGAGCAGCTGGATGAGGATGTGCGTCGTCACATGGAGGGCCGGCCGGTGAAGGCGCGACCCCGGAACCCGCGCTACGTCGCCGGCAGGTTCATCCGGCGCCATCGGGCGGGCGTTGCGGCGGCCGGCATCGCCGCGGCCGCGCTGATTGCCGGCGCCGTCGGCATGAGCGTCCAGGCGAAGCGTGCGGCGAGGGAACGCGACCGGGCGCAGGAGGTGTCGGCGCTTCTCCTGAGCATGTTCGAGAACGCCAGCCCGGACGTGTCCCGGGGCGACACCATCACCGTCGTGCAGGTGCTGGACCGGGGTGCCGAGCGCATCCGCACAACGTTGCAGGACCAGCCGGCGCTTCAGGCGTCGATGCTCGGCCTGATCGCCGACGTCTACCAGGACCTGGGCCAGCGACGCGACGCGGTCGTCCTGGCCAGGGAGGCCCTGGCGTTGCATCGCACGGCACTGGGCGCCGAAGATCCCGAGACGATCCACGACTACACCCGGTTGGGAGAAGCACTCTTGTGGGCGGGCCAGGCCGATTCCGCACTGCCGTACACCGCGCGCGCCGTGGAGCTGGCCCGCAAACGGCTCGGGCGACGGAGCCGCGAAACCGCCGCGGCGCTCCAGACCCGGTCGCTGGCCCTCCAGCTTGCGGGCAACCTCGATGCGGCGCAGCCCGCCCTCGAAGAGGCCGTCGAAATCTATCGCGCCCTGCCCGGCGACTCCGCCCGCCTCGACCTCGCGTCGGCGCTCGTCAACCTCGGCTGGATCTGGCAGAACCGGGGCGACCTTCAGGCGGCGGTGACGAACCTGCAGGAATCGGTGGCGATCCGCAGCTCGCTCCTCGATCCCCGCCACCCTTCCCTGGCCGGCAGCCTGAGCAGCCTGGCCGACCTCCTGTCACGACAGGGCAATTTCCCGGAGGCCGAGTCCGCCGCCGTCCAGGCGCTGGCCATCGACGAACGGATCTACCCCCCGGACCATCCGTTCCTGGCGTACGCCCGGAGCAACTACGCCAGGATCCTGGAACAGACCGGCGACCTGGACCAGGCCGAAGCGCTGTATCGCGCAGCCCTGGCATCGGTCTACAGGTCGGCCGGGCCCCGCAGCCTGGACGTCGCCCAGGCGCTGAACAACCTGGCCCTGTTCCTGTACTTCCGCCGCGGAGACGCCCGGGGCGCCGAGCCACTGCTCCGGGAAGCGATCTCCATCTTCGCCGAGAAACGGGGTGACGACGACGCCTGGACGGCCACCGTTGAGGCCGGCCTGGCGTCGGTCCTGTCCGCCCAGGAACGGCACGACGAAGCGGCGACCATCCTCGCGTCCACCATTCCCACCCTCGAAGCCGCGTACTCCCCCACCGGTCCGTCCGTCGGCGGGGCCCTGCTGACCTACGGCGTCACCCTCACCCGGCTCGGCCGCTTCGCGAAAGCCGACACCGCGCTGACGCGCGCCCTCGCCATCTCCCGCGCCGGAGGCGACAGCACGTA
This sequence comes from Gemmatimonadota bacterium, assembly GCA_037388885.1. GTDB lineage: Bacteria > Gemmatimonadota > Gemmatimonadetes > Longimicrobiales > RSA9 > JARRJS01. The sequence continues at coordinate 2,881 of JARRJS010000195.1, read as the reverse complement.
TGTCGCCCGCTCCCAAGCCGCGCGCGGCATCTGGCTGGCCGCACGGGGACGGACGGCGGAAGCCGATTCGCTGCTGGCCCGCGTCATCCCCATCCTGCGCGCGAGCCGCATGCACGACGACATTCCCCACCGGGCGACGGAAACGCTCCTCGAGCTGTACACGCGGGAGGGCCGTGAGGCCGACGCGGCGAGGGTTCGGGCGGACCTGTCAGAAAAGGCTCCACGCCGTTGACGAAATGAATCGAGGTCCGCGACTCTGCCCGTCGCGGACCTCGTTCATCCTCCTCGAGCTCACCCGTCAGGGCCGGATGGTCACCCGCTGCCCTTGCGTCCGCAGGGTCCCGCCCAACAAGCGCAATCCGCTCAGCGTGGTCGGTCCGGAGGCCTCGGCAATCCCGGTGACCTCCAGCAGCGGCAACGTCCCGCCGACCGAACCCGTCTCCGACACCAACAGCCGACCCGTCGTCGCCGTGATGGCGCCGTCGGCCAGGACATCGAAGAGCACCTCCAGAACGTGCCCCTGCAGGTTCAACGTCGCACCGCCGGCCACCTCCACCCGCGCGACTGCCGCGTTGGCGTTCAGCATGGGCGAAACCTGCGTACCCGACGGCACCGAAACCGAATCGGAGGCGTTGGGATGGCCCACCGGGCTCCAGCTCAGCGGCGTCAGCCAGTCTGCGCCTGCTGAGCCGGTCCAGGTCCGCGACACGCCCGTGCTGGTCAGCACCGTGACCACCAGGCTGTCGGCGGCGGCGTCCATGGTGGCGACGATCTGCGTCGTGCCGTCCGCGACGGCCTGCACCAGCCCATCCGTCACGCTGGCCACACCGGAGTTCGTGGAGGTCCACGTCACCGAACCCGTCATGGCATGGCCGTTGGCGTCTATGGGCGTTGCCTGCGCCCGCAGCGTGTCACCGGCAGCGGTGAACACCGCTTCCAGTGGCATCATGAAGATATTGGCGGCGACCTGCTGCACGGTCACCTCCGCCGTGTCCGCCACGCTGCCGGCGCTGGCCACCACGCCGGCGCTGCCGTTGCCGGCCGCCGTCGCCAGCCCGGACCCGTCCACCGTCACGACCCCGTCATCGGTGGAGCTCCAGGTGACGCCCGCGCCCGGTACCACGTTGCCGTGATCGTCGTAGACCGTCGCGGTGAACTGCTGCGTGTCGTCCAGGGCCGCGAAGCTGTGCGATGTCGGGCTCACCGACACCGAGGCCGCACCGCCCGCCGTGACCGTGAGGGTGGCGGTGTCACTCAGCGCGCCGATGGTCGCCGTGATGAGCGCGGTCCCCGTCGCCCGACCCGTGGCCACGCCCGCCGCGTCCACTACCGCCACGGTCGTATCCAACGAAGCCCAGGCGAAGGCCGCGCCAGGGATGGCGTGACTGTTGGCATCCGTCGCTTCTGCGCTGAACGCCTGCGTCGCTCCCGACGCCACCGTGGCCGTCGCCGGCGACACGGCTACCGCCGTCGCCTCCTGCTGCACCGTCACCGCCGCCGTGTCCGCCACGCCGCCGGCGCTGGCGACCACGCCGGCGCTGCCGTTGCCCGCCGCCGTGGCCAGCCCGGACTCATCCACTGTCACCACGCCTGCATCCGTGGAGCTCCAGGTGACGCTCGCGCCCGGCACCACGTTGCCCTGGCCGTCGTACACGGTGGCCGTGAACTGATGCGTCTCGTCCAGGGCGGCGAAGCTGTGCGTCCCCGGGCTTACCACCACCGACGCGGCGCCGCCCGCCGTCACCGTGATGGTGGCCGTGTCACTCAGCGCGCCCAGCGTCGCCACGATGGACGCGCTGCCCACGGCCCGGCCCGTCGCCACCCCCGTCGCGTCCACCACCGCCACCAGCGTGTCCGACGACGCCCAGGTGAATACCGCGCTGGGGATGCCGTGCCCGTTGGCGTCCGCGGCGTCCGCGCTGAACGTCCGCGTGTTGCCCGACGCCACCGTGTCCGCAGCCGGCGACACCGTTACCCCCACCGGCTCCTGCGCCACCACCACCACCAGCGTGTCCACGGCCGTGCCACCCGTCGCTGTCGCGAAGGTCTCTCCCGGCCCCACCGCGGTCACCAACCCGTCCGACACGGTGGCGACCTGGTCGTCGTCCACCGCCCATGCAATGGTCCCACCGGCGTCGTTGCCGTATGCGTCCTCCGCCGCCGCCGTATACGTGGCCGTGTCGTCCAGCGCGGTGAACCAAGCCGTATCCGCCGACAGCGTCACCGTCGCCGCCGGACCCGGCGTCAGGGTCACGGGGAAACTCGCGCTGGACGACACGCCGGACACGCTCGCCCGCGCCTCACCGGCGCCCATCGTCGTGCCCACCGTCCAGACGACCTGCGCCGTGCCAGAGTTGTCCGTCGTGGTGGACGTCGAGGCCAGCGACCCGCCGCCGCTCACGATGGACCAGTGCACCGCCACGCCGCTCATCGCGGCGCCGCTCGAGTCCTTCACCCGCGCCGCCAGCGTCACGTCGCCCGCCACCTCCACTGTCCCATTCGCGCCCTGCGTCGCCTCGATGGCCGCCGGCGTCGACGTCTCCACCTGCGGCTACGTCCCGTTGTCGCACGTGGCCAGCAGGAATGCACAGGCCAGGACGACGACGACACCGGCAGGGCTCTTCCTGTATCTGCTCATGACCGGGCTCCTTCGTGGACTCGTCATCGTGGACCTCCTCCCGCCGGCCGCGCTCACCGCCCCGCACCCGTTTCCAGCGCCCGCAGACGACGCAGGATCTCCGACTGGCTCGCCCGCAGCGCCGCGAGCTCCGACTGCAGCTTCTGGTTGCTCGCCTTCAACGTCTCGATCTCCGCCTGTTGCTCCTGCATGGCGCGGATCAGGATCGGCGTCAGCTTGGAGTAGGAAAGCGACAGGTAGCCG
>JARRJS010000194.1:0-4468 GCA_037388885.1 Gemmatimonadota bacterium | reverse complement strand
CGTGTTGAAGCCGAGAGCGGTGGAAAAGTCGCCAAGCGCGGCGGTGTGCTGGCCCGATGCAGTCGAAGCATTGCCGCTGGCGGTCGTGTTGTAGCCCAGAGCGGTCGATGCGTTGCCACTGGCGGTCGTGCCGCCGCCGAGAGCGGTCGCATAGTAGTTGCTGGCGACCGTCTGATGGCCCAGAGCGGTCGAGGCCAGGCCGCTGGCCGTCGTGTTGTAGCCCAGAGCGGTCGACAGGAACCCGATGTTGCTGTCGTCCCACTGGGTGCTGGTCACACGCCCCGCCCGGAACACCGCCTTCTCCGGATACCACATCATCCGCGTGCCGGCACCGCTTGCCGGCGGCGGGGCCGGGGTTGTGCCGTTGTACGTTCCCGTCGCCACGAACGACCCCTCGCCTCCCACCCGCAGAGAGTCCCCCACCGCCACATACCCCGCGCTGAACCCGCCCACCAGCACGTTCAGCGGCACGAGCAGACGCATGCTATCGGTGCGGATGGTCGCCACCTCATCGCCCGTGGGAGTCCTCGCCTCCACCAGGACCGATTGAGCGGCGGTCCCGGCGGGCACAACCATGAACAGGGCGAACAGGGCAAGGGTCGGAAGCGTCCGTTGGGTTTTCATTGCTCACCTCGGGTTCTGGGGGTCAGTGGAATCGCGGTGGGACATGGCGGCGGCGGCAACCAGTTTCTCGACGAGTGTTTCCAGCCGGGCAACGTGGGCCTCCGACGATTCCCGTAATCGGCGCAGCTCTTCGATCTCGCCCTTCAACGCCCGGATCTGCGCCTTGAGCGGCTGGATCTCTGCTTGCTGCTCCTGCAGCGCCTTCACCAGCACCGCCGACAGGTTCGCGTACGACAGCGACAGGTACCCGTCCCCGTCCTGCTTCACGAGCTCCGGGAACAGCGGCGCCACCTGCTGCGCCGTCAGGCCCAGCTGCGCGCCCTCCGGCCGGCCCGTGCCGGCCCGGAAGTGGTAGCGGATAGGAGTCAGCCGAAGGACACGCTCCAGCGTGCCCTCCAGCGGCTCCATGTCTTCCTTCAACCGGGCGTCGGAGGACTGGGTAAGCGTGCCGGCGATGGTGAGATTGCCGTTCTTATAGAGAGTCAGCGCGTTGGACCGGACAGTGGTACTGGTCCCGCTGCCGGCGACGAAAAGTGGATCGCTCCCGGCCCAGCTGGTAGGCGTGCCTTCGACGACGTTGTACTGCCCGATGACCAGCGACCCGTAAGCCTGTGCCACCGTGGTGTAGCCGAGGGCCGCGGAAAGCCCCCCGCTCGCGGTCGTGTTGAGACCGAAGGCGATTGCACCGTAACCGCTCGCAGTGGTGGCTTCGCCGACCGCCATGGAACGGTCTCCGGTGGCTGCGGCAGCGTTGCCGAATGCCACCGAAGCTTCGCCGCTGGCGGACGCATTGGCGCCGAACGCGGTCGAGTAATCGCCGCTCGCCGACGCGTAGTAGCCCGAGGCGGCCGAATAGGCGCCAATCGCCTGCGCGGTGTAACCCGATGCCGTCGAACCCATGCCGGCGGCGGTGGTGAAGGAACCCGTTGCGACGGCAAAGGCGCCGCTCGCAGTCGTGTTCTCGCCGAAGGTGGCCGAACCACCGCCGCTGGCCGTCGTTCCCGCGCCGAACGCCGCTGAATAGTACCCGACGTTCCCAGCGTCCCACTCGTTGCCGCTCACGTACCCCGCCCGGAACGCCGCCTTCTCCGGGTACCACATCATGCGCGTGCCGGCACCGCTGGCCGGCGGCGGGACGGTAGTCCCGGACTGGAATGCACCGGTCGCCAGGAACGAACCTTCGCCCCTCACCCGCAACGAGTCGTCCACCGCCACGTAGCGCGCCTCGAACCCGCCCAACAGCAGGTGCAGCGGCACCAGCAGCCGCATGCTGTCGGTGCGGATGGTCGCCACTTCATCGCCCGCGGTGGTCTTCGCTTCCACCAGGACGGATTGGGCGGCGGCGGGCGCGGCCGCGAGCAGGGCAAGCAGCGCGATGGACGGAACGAGTCTCGTCGTCGTCATGGGTCACCTCGTGGAGGTGGACGCGGAGCCGTGGCCGAACGGTGGACGACGCGAAGCGTTGGCGCCAAGCGATCGCCGACCGCCACCAGCCAGCGTCGGAGCCGTTTCGGCTCTGTTTGCGCCCTGCCGGGTGACGGACGCCGGCAGGGTGCTACGGTCCGGGACTGTTGTTCAGGACTTCGTGAACGTGACCTTGTAGGGGTCGGTGACGCCGGCCGCCGACTGGTACGTGATGGTCAGCGTGCCACCGGAGAGGCTGTAGGTGGCGGTGGCTTCGTCCGCCGTGCCTTCATCGAACAGCATGGTGTTGCCCGATGTGCTGTAGGTGCCGGAATACGAGCAACTGGCGGTGTTCCAGCAGATCCACGGGTCGGCCGGGTCGTCGTTGGCGGCGCTCAGGCCGTAGCCGCCGCTGGCGTTGAACGTCATGCCGAGAGACAGCCCGTCGCCGGTTATGGCGTCGCCCCAGTCGGGCCGGCTCGGGGCCGTCAGGCTCGTGGCCGTCCAGCTTCCGACGATGGTGTCGGGGTTGTCCGGACCGGTATTGTCCTTACACCCCAGGAGCTGGGCGGTCGTCAGGACGACGGCCATTGTCACCAGCTTGCTCCCAAGCGGCATTCGCATGGCTTCCTCCCTGGTCGGCGTGATGATGGTCGCGGCCCCCGAACCCGGGGACGGCTACATTCGGTTAGGCGACGTTTCCGGCCTTCGGGGCTCATGCCGTCGGGGTGGAGGGCAGTACGGGGAATCCGGAAACGCAAGGCGCTCAAGATGGTTGACGCTACCGGCGCCGCGCGGTATACGTGGGCATCCCACCGAAGGAGGAGCTCGCCGTTGAGTCCGTGCCAAGCATGACCGAATCTCCGGACGTCACCCTGCTGCTGCGCGATGTCACTGCCGGCCGTCGCGATGCGTTGGACCGTCTGATCCCGGCCGTCTACGGCGAGCTGCGCCGGATCGCCCACGGGCAGCTGAGGAACGAACGGCAGGGCCACACGTTGAACACCACGGCACTGGTCCATGAGGCGTATCTCAAGCTGGTCGACGTGCGCGAGGTGGAGTGGAAGGACCGCGCTCACTTCTTCGCCATGTCGGCGCGTCTGATGCGGCGGATCCTGATCGACTACGCGCGCACGAGGAAGCGGGCCAAGCGGGGCGGCGACGCGGTCCGCATACCCCTTGAAGACGTCGGGGAGCTGCCCATCGATCGGGCGGATGAGCTGCTGGACCTGGAGGACGCGCTGACCCGCCTCGAATCGATGAACGAGCGGCAGTGCCGGGTCGTCGAGTGCCGCTGCTTCGCCGGCCTCAGCGTCGAGGAAACGGCGGAAGCGCTCGGCACCTCGCCGGCCACCGTCAAGCGCGACTGGGCGTTCTCACGCGCCTGGCTGAATCGGGAGCTCACAGCCTAGCGCCCAACCCCGGGAGGCCGGTTTGGACCGCGACCAATGGGAGCGTGCGGAGAGTCTGTTCGCGGAGGCGCTCGCGTTGCCCGCCGACGAGCGCGCGACGTACGTGCGCGGGGCCTGCGACGATCCGGCGGTGTGCGCCGAGGTCCTCTCCCTGCTGGAGGCCCACGACTCCTCCGGCCCCCTGGACAGCATCGCGGAGCAGCTCGGCGCCATGGCCGCCCCACAGGCGGATGCGCTGCAGCCCGAGCCGCTCCCGGAAGGTGTGGGGCCCTATTCCGTGATCCGGCTCATCGCCCGGGGCGGGATGGGCTCCGTGTACCTCGCCGAGCGGGCCGAAGAACATTTCCGCTATACGGTGGCGCTCAAGCTCCTGCGTCGTGATCTGCAGAGCGAGGAGCTGCGCCGCCGCTTCCTGAGCGAGCGCCAGGTCCTCGCCCGCATCAACCATCCCAACATCGCGCGGCTGCTGGACGGCGGACTCACGGAGAGTGGCCAGCCCTATTTCGTGATGGAGTACGTCGAGGGCGTGCCCATCGACCGCTACTGCGACGAGCACCGGCTCGGAGTGCGCGAGCGGCTGGGGCTGTTCCGCACCGTATGCGACGCCGTGCGGCATGCCCACCGCAACCTGGTCGTACACCGGGACCTCAAACCTGCGAACATCCTGGTCACGGACGAAGGCGTGGTGAAGCTCGTCGATTTCGGGATCGCCAAGGTCCTGGACCCGGAGACGTTCCCCGACGATGCGCCGCAAACCCGGGTCGGCCAGCGTTTGATGACCCCGGAGTACGCCTCGCCCGAGCAGCTACGCGGCGAGCCGGTGAACACGGCCAGCGATGTGTATCAGCTGGGCCTGTTGCTGTGCCAGCTGCTGGCGGGCCGTTTGCCGCGGCTACTCGCAACGGGCCCGGGAACTCCCTCCCCTTCCACCCGTGATGTAACACGCCCCTCCGCGATGGCCGTGACGGACGACCCTGCGCGTACGCCGTCCGACGCGGCCGGCGACAGTCAGCAGCGCGCGGCCGCGC
>JARRJS010000193.1:0-4500 GCA_037388885.1 Gemmatimonadota bacterium | reverse complement strand
CGCGGCGGTGGGGGCGGAGGAGGTGCAGGGGGCGATCACGGCGTCGACGCTGACCACCATCAGCGTGTTCGGGCCGATCGTGTATGTGAAGGGTGTGGCGGGCGAGCTGTTCGGGGCGCTGTCGCTGGCGGTGGCGTTCTCGCTGCTGGCGAGCCTGCTGGTGGCGCTGACGCTGCTGCCCATGATGGCGGCCCACTGGCGCGGCGAACCCGGAGCGGAGGCCGGCTGGGTGCGGCGGGCGCTGCATGGACTGGGCGCGGGCCTGGGGCGGGTGCTGCACCCGATCTTTGGGCCCATGCTGGCGGCGTTCGACCGCAGGTTCGAAGTATTCGCGGACTGGTACCACCGGCTGCTGGAGCGGGCGTTGGACCATCGGGCCCGGGTGGTCGGCATCACGGCCGCGTTGCTGGCGGGCTCCATCGTGCTGGGATTCGCGCTCGACCGGAGCATGCTGCCGGACGTGGACCAGGGCGCGTTCCGGGCGCGGCTGGAGCTGCCGAAAGGTACACCGCTGGATCAGACGGAAGCGGTCGTTGCGCGCCTGGAAGGCGTGTTCCGGGCCGATCCGGGTGTGGATGCAGTGTTCAGCCAGGTGGGCCGGCAGGCGGCGGTGGCCGGCGTGGACCTGGAGGAGAGCGGTCTGAACACGGCTATCATGGATGTGCGCCTGCACCCGCACGCCTCCACGCGCGCCGTGCTGGCGCGTGTGCGCCCGAAGCTGGTGGGGTTGCCGCCGGGGGCGCTGGCCCTCGAGACGGGCCAGGCCACGGCGCTGGGCCGGCTGCTGGGCGGCAACGAAGCGGACATCGCCGTGCGCATCCGGGGCGACGACCTGGACGCGGCGGTGAACCTGGCGCTGGAGCTGCAGAATCGGCTGGTGGCGTTGCCGGAGCTGACGAACGTGCGCCTCGGCACGGAGCTCGGGCAACCGGAAGTGCGGGTGGAGATCGACCGGGAACGGGCGGCCTCGTACGGCATCGATCCCACGGTGATCGCCCACACGGTGGAAGATTACATGCGCGGGCGCACGGCCACGGACTTTGTGGACTTCGACCGGAAGATCCCCATCGTCGTGCGGCTGCCGGAAGTGGACCGGCGCTCCCTCGCCACGCTCCAGACGCTGACGGTGCAGGGCGTGCCGCTGCGCCAGCTGGTGCACACGCACGAGGCGCTGGGTCCGTCGGAGATCCACCGCCAGGACCAGAGCCGCGTGGTGCCGGTCTACGCCGACGTGGCGAGCGGCGGGCTGGCCCGGGCACTGGGCGCGATCCAGGGCGTACTGGCCTCGACGCCCACGCCGCGCGGCCTGCGCGTGGAAGTGGGCGGCGAGAGCGAGGAGCTGCGCAAGAGCTTCCGGGACCTGGCGTTCGCGTTCGGCCTGGCCCTGCTGCTGGTCTACATGATCCTGGCCGCTCAGTTCGAGTCCCTGGTCCACCCGTTCACGATCATGCTGAGCGTGCCCCTGGCGCTGGTGGGAGCGGTCATCGCCCTCTGGCTGACGGGCTCGGGGCTCAACACCATGAGCCTGATCGGCGTGGTCATCCTGGTGGGTATCGTGGTGAACGACGCCATCGTGAAGGTGGACTTCATCAACCAGGCGCGGGCCCGCGGGCTGCCGCTGCGTGAGGCCATCCTGGAAGCGGGCCGGGCGCGCCTGCGACCCATCCTCATGACCACCATCACGACCGTGCTCGGCCTGCTGCCCATGGCGCTGGGCCTGGGCCGGGGCGCGGACCTGCGCGCGCCGCTGGCGGTCGCCGTGATCGGCGGATTGACGACGGCGACGCTGCTCACGCTCATCGTCGTGCCGGTGGCGTACGATCTGGTGGAGTCGGCCCGGGCCCGCATCACGGGCAGCGCGCGATGATCCGCTTCGCCATCCGCCGGCCCGTCGCGGTGTCGATGGCCTACCTGGCCATCGCGCTGCTGGGCGTGGCGGCGTGGCGCAACGTGCCCATCGAGCTGCTGCCCGATACCGAGCTGCCGCGGCTGGTCATCCAGTGCACCTGGATCGGCTCGTCGCCGGAGACCATGGAGGCGTTCGTCACCGCGCCCATCGAGGCCGCGGTGCAGCAGGTACAGGGCGTCGAGAAGGTCACGTCCACGTCGCAGGCCAACACGTCGCGCATCGAGGTGTCCTTCTCCCAGGGCACCGACATGGACTTCGCCCGCATGGACCTGTCGGAGCGGCTGGCGGCGCTGCGCGGCGACCTGCCCACCCGGGCGCGCACGCAGGTGCAGCCATATGTGCCGCGCGAGTTCGAGGACCAGACCAAGCCGTTCCTGCAGTACTCGCTCACAGGTCCGTACACGACGGAGGCGCTGCGGGCGCATGTCGATGACGTCATCGCGCCGGAGCTGACCCAGGTGGCGGGCGTGGGTACGGTCGCGGCCTACGGCGGACGCCAGCGGCTGCTGGAGATCGAGCTGGACGAGGACAAGGTGCACGCCCTGGGCATCAGCCTGCAGCGCGTCGCCCAGATGGTGCGCGACCTGGATTACGTGCGTGAAGCCGGCGTGGTGGAGACCGGCGGCTCGCTCCGCACGGTCGCCATCCGTAGTCGGCCGGAGAACGCGCAGGACGTGCTCAACCTGCCGCTGCTCACGAACCACGGCCGCCTGGTGCGCGTCGCCGACGTGGCGAAGGTGCACGACACCTTCGAGGATGCACAGCGCTACTACCGCATCGATGGCATGCCGGCGGTCTCCTTCGTGGTGATGAAGGAGCCGGGCACCAACGTGGTCGAGGTGGCGGACGCGGTGAAGGCGCGCCTGGCGGCCATCGCGCCCATGCACCCGCCGGGTGTGCGACTGATCCTCGACAACGACGAGTCCGACGCCGTCAAGACGCAGCTGTCCGACCTGCGGTTGCGGGCCCTGATCGCCGCCGCGGTCATCTTCCTCGTACTGCTGGCCTTCCTGCGCTCCATCCGTTCCGCCGGCATCGTGTTCGCCACCATCGCCTTCTCCATCCTCATCACGCTAAACCTGATCTACTGGGGCGGCTACACGCTGAACGTGCTCACGCTCATGGGCCTGGCCATGGGTTTCGGCCTCATCGTGGACAACGCCATCGTGGTGCTGGAGAACATCTACCGGCATCGGAGGCAGGCGGGGGCGGGGGCGGGGGCGGGCCTCCCCTCCGGGGGTATTTCGGGAGGGCTGGATCCCGGGGCGTGGGCGGCGGAGCGGGGAGCGCGGGAGGTGGTGCTGCCGATCCTGGCGGCGACGATGACCACGGTCGTGGTGCTGGTGCCGTTCGTGTACCTGCAGGGTGATCTGCAGATCTACTACGTGCCGCTGGCCATCGTCGTGGGGTTCAGCTTGCTGGCCAGCCTGTTCGTGGCGTTCACGTTTATTCCCGCCCTGGCCAGTCGGATCCTCGCTGGGGCGCGGGGCGGGGATGATCGACGATCGACGATCGATGATCGTCGGCGTTTCGGGCGGGGTCAAAGCCCGACGGGTGATCAGCCGCCGGGCGGAGCTGCGTTTGCGGCGGGCGGCGAGGCCGGCGAAGCCGGTGAAGTTCCGGAAACCGGGGGCTCCCTGTCTCCCCGTCGCCCTGTCTCCCCGTCAGGGTCGGCTGGCGGTGCGGGTTCGGACTCGCGGTCGAGGAGTGCGCCGAGGCGTAAAGATCCGCTATACGTGCGGCTCTACGCCGGCCTGGTCGGGTTCACGGTCAAGCATTCCATCATCACAGTCATCCTCGCGGCCCTCGCGCTCTTCGGTTCCTGGCACCTGTTCGACAAGTACGTGCAGCGGGGGATCCTGTGGGGGCAGTGGTGGGGGCAGGACACGTACCTGAGCATCCTGATCACGCTGCCGCGGGGGGCGGAGCTGGAGCGAATGGACGATCTGGCGCGGCATTTCGAGGCACGGCTGAGGGAGATGCCGGAAGTGGAGAAGTTCGTCTCGTACGTCCAACCGGAATTCGCCCAGATCCGGGTGACGTTCCCCGACTCGCTGGAGCTGACCAACGTGCCGCCGGCCATCAAGGAGCAGATGGTGGCGTACAGCCACTTGTTCGGCGGTGCGGACGTGCGGGTGTACGGGTTCGGACCGTCGTTTTACGGCGGCGGCTCGTCGCCGCCCAATTACTCCGTCAAGATCCTGGGCTACAACTACGAGGAGGTGCGGGCCATTGCGGACGACCTGGGCCGGCGGCTGAAGCGTTTCCCGCGCATCCGGGACGTGGACACGAACTCGTCGGGCGCCTACTACCGGGAGAAGGACACGGAGCTGGTGCTGACGTTCGATCGGCCGAAGCTCGCGCTGCACGACCTGACGGTGCGCGACGCCGTGGCGCAGGTGCAGGCGTCGGTGCAGGAGTCGGCGGGCAACGAGGACATCCGGCTGGGTGGCGACGAGGTCCAGATCGCGGTGAAGCTGGCGGGCAACCGGACCATGGACCTGCTCAAGCTGCAGAACCTGCTGATGCCGACGCCGACGGGTGGTTCGGTGCGGCTGGGCGACGTGGCCACGCTGGGCGAGCGGGACGTG
>JARRJS010000192.1:0-4564 GCA_037388885.1 Gemmatimonadota bacterium | reverse complement strand
CCGGGCGCCCGGCGCCACCCCGCAACCCCTGCCGGAAGGGCCGCGGAGGGACGAAGCATAGCCGACGGCCGGCGTCCGATGCGGCGCCGCTGTCTGCCAAACGTCATCCCGGCGCGTTTTCAAGACGGTGGCTCACGCCGTGAGAAGGCATTAACATCTTGCTCCCGGCATGACGCCGGGTCGCCGGGGTGGCGACACTGGTAAACGCAGGGGACTTAAAATCCCCCGGGCTTCGGCTTTTGTGGGTTCGAGTCCCACCCCCGGCATTCCGTTGCAGCAGAAGGAGAAACCCCGGTCCGGCGCTTCATCGGATCGGGGTTTCTCCATATCCGCAGGACAGCAATTCAGGACGTAACGCTGGCGGATACCGCTCGCGGACGGTGCACCAATCGCCAGTTCTGTCTCATAGTCGCATGACTCTGCCCCGAGATCGGGGGGCGTGTCCTCGTGAAACAGTGCCGGGGTTGAACCAACGGCTCGCCTTTACAGGACGACGCAGAAGACCGATTCCCATGACCTCCACCGCTCCTCCGCGCACCGGCCATCGCCTGTTCGGCACTGGGTCACGCGCATAACCCGATGGGCCAAAACTGGCGATTGGTGCACCGTCCGCAGCGCAGGAGCCCCGAAAAAACGCCGCTCGCAGGCCCCATGCATGAATGCCGGCGACTGTAGCCGCCGCGAGGTGCGCCCGGGACGCTCCACTCACGAGACCAGCCGCCGGCAATTCACGCGTCAATGCCCCCTCGCGCCTGTGCTTCGGCCTATCGCAGGACGAACCCGGCGTCAGCGCCGGAGATTCGATATGTCCCGAGGGGGGTTCTACCCGTACTACCTAATAAGGACGGAAGGTTCCCGCAATGCGTCACAATCACTGCGGCGCGCCGCGGCCGATCTCCGTGTATTGCGTCGTGCAGCAACCTGGCACCAATTTGTGTCTGTACGGCGTCGTGTTGTCCTCCGGTGCAGTCCGAGCCGACAGGAGGCGCTTGTGAAGCTGCTGTCCGATAGAACGACCATGCGGCGCCTCGTCGTTCTCGCCGTCCTGGCCACGCTGGTCCCGCTCTCCGATTGTTCCCTCTTCGGTCGGCGCACCAGTGAGACCCGTGACACGGCGACGGTCGAGGTGCGCAACGGCAACTGGCTGAACATGAACATCTACCTGGTGCGCAACGGCAACCGGGTACGCGTCGGCGGAGTTGACAGCTTCGACGAAGCGACGTTCGAGCTGGAGGCAGCGCGGCTGCATGGCAGCGATATCCGGCTGCTGGCGGATCCCATCGGCTCGCCCGAGTACTACCTGTCGCCCGCCATCATGGTGAACCCGGGCCAGACGGTCCGCCTCGAGATCAAGAACGTACTGAGCCTGTCGACGGTCGCCGTGTACTGAGCTGCGGCGCGCGCAGGCTCAATGGCGTGCGAAGGGGCGGGACCCGTCGGGTCGCCGCCCCTTTGCGCGCTTGCGCCGGCTGAACCCGGGCGCCGGCCCACCAACACGTTGCCGGCGCCCGCTCCTGAATCATGCTCAGGCGAGGACGTCGCGCAGCACACCGATGGCGGTGTCGACATCCGCCTCGCTGAAGACCAGCGGCGGACGGAACCGGATAGAGCGTGGGCCGCAGGCCAGGGCGGCCAAGCCCTTTTCCCATGCGCCCATGCGCACCCGGTCGCGGGCCGCGCCGTCCGGCATGTCGAAGGCCAACAGGAAGCCGCGGCCGCGCACGTTGCTGACGCCGTCGTGCTCGGCCTGGAGCTTCTCCAGCTCCTGTTTGAAGTACGCACCCACGCGGGCCGCGTTCTCCACCAGGCCGTCCTCCTTCATGATCTGGAGGTAGCGGGCGCCGCGCACCATGTCCACCAGGTTGCCGCCCCACGTGGAGTTGATGCGGGACGAGACGTGGAAGACGTTCTTCTCCACCTCGTCGATGCGGCCGGTGCTCATGATGCCGCACACCTGCGTCTTCTTGCCGAAGGCGAAGATGTCGGGTGTGACGCCCATCTGCTGGAACGCCCACATGGTGCCGGTGCCGCCCATGCCGGTCTGCACCTCGTCGAAGATGAGCAGCGCGTCGTAGCGGTCGGCGTACGCCCGCAGCTTCTGGAGGAACTCCGACCGGAAGTGGTGGTCGCCGCCCTCGCCCTGGATGGGCTCGATGAGGATGGCGGCGATACCGTGCGGATCACGCTCGAACGCCGCTTCGATCTCCTTGCAGGCCTGGTCCTCCTTTGCCTTCACCGCCGCCTCGTCCATGGGGAAGTCGATGTAGGGGCTGGAGATGCGCGGCCAGTCGAACTTGGGGAAGTCCTTCGTCTTCGTGGGATCCGTGTTGGTGACGGACAGCGTGTAGCCGCTGCGGCCATGGAACGCGTCCTTGAAGTGCAGGATCTTGTCGCCGCCGTCCTCGATGCCGGCGGTCCGGTTCTTCTGCCGTTTCCAGTCGAAGGCCGCCTTCATGGCGTTCTCCACGGCCAGGGCGCCGCCGGCGACGAAGAACATGTAGCGGAAGTCGTCGGGTGCGGCGATGTCCCGGAACGTCTGCACGAAGCCGGCGAACTGGCGCGAGTAGATGTCGCTGTTGGCCGGGTTGGCCACCGCAGCGGTCATGAGGGACTTGCGGAAGCCCTCGTCGTTCATCTTGGGGTGGTTGTGGCCGATGGCCAGCGTGGCGAAGTAGCCGTAGCAGTCCAGGTACTCCTTGCCTTCCAGCGCATCCACGATGATGGACCCGTGGGATTTCTCCAGGTCGATCACGATGTGGAAGCCGTCCACCAGGATGTTGTCCTTCAGGACCGGGAACACGCGGTCCGCGGGAACCGATATCTCAGCCATGTCACTCTCCTGCAGTAGGGCGGTCGTCGGGTGTGTCGAACGCGTGGCCGACCCGGTGCGCCGATGGCGCCCGGGTGCGCGACGCCGGGGTAATCCGGCGTGCTCAGGCGATGCGATTGGGGGGTGCGAAGATGCCCGGGCGGGCATCCTCCGGCAGGCCGGTGCTGCGGATTTCGATCTTCGTCACGTCGCTCATGTGTCGTCTCGCGGTCTCCGGAAATGATACGACTCCGGGCGTCCGCGGACAACCGACCGCCGGCGGGCCGACGCCGTCCTCGCAGCGGCGCCGACCCGGTCCGGCGGCCCTCGCTCCGCCGCGCTCGCGGTTCGCGGCGGGCGCGGGTCGGTTCACTGCGTGTGACCCGTCACGGTCATGTGCTTCTTGTCTCGCACGACCTGCATGTGGATGTCCTCGTCCGGCCGGTAGGAGCGCAGGATCCGGACGGCGTGCCATGCGTCCTCCACGTCGCGGCCGCCGATCTGGAGGATCACGTCGCCGGGCTTTAGCCCCAGTTTGGAGTCGCTGTCCACGTCGACGACCAGCACGCCGTGGTCGACATCGAAGTACTTGCCCAGCGCCGGGTTCACGTCCACCACGTTCAGGCCCGGGATCCCTTCTCCCGCCCGCTCGACGATGGTCCTGCGGAGGATCTCCGGCAGCTCTCCGCGGCCGGGCGTCACTACGCTTCTACCCGTGATGACGTTGCCCATGCGGGGATTCACGAAGACGCGCTCTCCGGGCCCGACGCTGAAAAGGCCCAGGCGGCTGGCCGACTCGGTGACGATCTTCGCCTTCTGAGACTGCCCGTCGCGCCGATAGGTGACCGACACGGTGTCCCCGGGCTGCACGTCGGAGAGGTGGTTGATGAGGGCGTCCTGCGCATCGGAGGCGGACATGGTGCCGAGGTCCACCCCGTCGATGCCGGTGATCACGTCGCCGGCTTTCAGTCCGGCGCGGGCGGCCGGCCCGCCCGCCGTGACGTCTTCGATATGCACACCCTGCCCGGAATCGGGCGCCAGGGTGACGCCGATCATGGCCCGGTGGCCGATGGCCGCGAAGCCGGCCATGCGCCCGGCGAGGTTCATGGCGTTCTGGTTCCAGCAGACGCAGTGAGTGCTGTCCGGGTTCGGCGGCTGCTGCGCGGCGAGCACCGCGGGCACGACGAGGGTGGCAGCGAGCGCGAGGGCAGGGCCCCCAAGCCCGCGACGGATTGTTCGTTTGCTCATGGACATGTCGAGTGTTCCTTGATCCGGTTTGGTTGGGGAACCCGCGTCCCGCCGGTCCCCGCGTCCAATCAATGGATGCCGGATCGCCCCGTTCGGGTTGCTCCGGCACCGGCCCGGGAGGTAGCTTCGTGCGTGAATTGGGCCTTGATGGGACTCGCAGTCATCGGCGTGGTGGCTGTCGTGTGGCGGGTGTTCCGGTCGCTGCTGCGATTGATGCACCGTGTCGCGGACACCGTGTGGGCGTCGGAGATCGCCGGTGCCCGGGCGCGCCACGGGGACCTGACCGGCATGCGGGAAGCCCAGGCCGAGACCGATGCGGCGCGTCACGCCCGTAACCGGGCGGCCGGCGTCCTTGTGTTGTGGGTGGTGTTGCTCATCGCGCCCGCGGTGCTGCCGTGGACGCGCGTTCTGTATGCGGTCCTGGCACTGGCGTGGGTGGTGCCGAAGCGGAGGGAAGTGCAGCGCACATGATCCGGGTCACGTTTCTGGGGACTGCCGCGAGTCGAC
>JARRJS010000191.1:0-4637 GCA_037388885.1 Gemmatimonadota bacterium | reverse complement strand
CACACCAGGCTGATGGCCACGAAGCTGGTGATGTACGGCAGGAAGAACACGGTCCGCAGCAGGCGCAGTCCCCGCATGCGGCGGTTCACCAGCAGGGCAAGTCCCAGGGCGACGGCCATGCCCACGGGCACGAACAGCACGTAGATGGCCGTGTTGACCAGCGCGTGCCCGAACGCTGCATCGCCCAGCAACGCGCGGTAGTTGGCCAGTCCCACGAACGGTCGCTGCGCCTCCACCAGGTTCCAGCGGTGGAAGGACAGGTAGAACGCGAACAGGATCGGCCCGATGGAGAACAACAGCAGGTGCGTCAGGGACGGAGCGAGGAATCCCCACGCGTGCAGAGCCTGCCGCATCCGCATCCGCTGCTCGGCGATGCCGGCGAGGGACAACCCGACGAGGGACGAAGCGCCAGCCGTGCCGAGCAGGACGAGCGCGGCCAGCCCGCCGCCGGCTGCCACCACGTCGGCGCCATACACCCCGAACGCGACCAGCACGACGAAAACCGTAGCAAGCCGTTCGCCCCGGCGCCGCGCGCCGGCGAAACGCCACGTCGCCGCCACGGCGACCAGCCAGGCCAGCAACCCGGCAAGCAGGGTGCGGGGCGGGATGACCGGAGGTGGCGCGGCGGTGGGCCGCAGCACCAGGGCGCCGATCAGATTCCAGTCGTCGGCGTCCTTGACGGGTGCCACGGCGAGCGTGCGTCTCGCGGCGTGCTGCGCGAGGGCGCGATCGTGAAGCGCCAGGCGTCGTCCGACCGCCGGGAGCAGTGACGCCGGCAGGGCTGCGGCCGGGCCGGCGATTTCCCGCGCGGACGCCCCGGGCGGTCGCCGGAGGGCCCGTGTGGCGGCAGCCTCGTCGTCCATCCGCCGGAGGCTCGAGTCGGGCGCGAGGCGGTAGACGGCGACCTGATAGCCCGCCGGCGGGCGCTGCGCCAACGCGTCGGCCATGCGTGTGAGCCGCGCCTCCGGCCGACCGCCCGTTGCTGCGGCACCGGTGGGGCGGGAACGCGCGGCCTGCGCCGTCAAGCTATCCACGAGCGCGACGGCGCGGCCGATGTCGTGCCGGACCGCGGCGTCACGGTGCGCGGCACCGACCCGCCAGGCGCCGCCTGCGGCGGCCGCCAGCAGCGGCAGCGCGACGAAACCCGCGAGCACCCACGAGCGCCGGCGCATCAGCGGCTCTCCCGGGCACGGGCGAGGAGCGTGTCGATGCGCACTGCCAGCTCGTGCGCCACTTCCGGCACCGGCTGGCCCCGGACCAGCGGTCGATCCAGTATGTCCAGCATGATGTCCTGGATCTCACGGAACGGGGCCACCCGCGTGCCCCACGGCTGCCGGCCGGTGGGCACCGCGTCCAGGAACACGCGCTCACGGCCGGTAGTGTCCGTGGCAGCTACCTGCTCCGCGATCCGGGGCAGCGAGGAGACGGCCAGACCGCTGGCGGCACGCACCCGCTGCGCCAACGGCGACGACAGGAACGCCGCCAGCTCCAGCGACCAGCGTCGATGATCAGCGTTGCGCGGTACCGCCCAGCCCGACGCGTACAGCACGGTGACCGGTTTCACGCCCGCCTTCACCGGCATGGGCGCCACGCCATAGCGCAGCCGGCCCGCCCGCTCGTGCGGCAGGAACGTCGGCCCCGACCAGTGCCCGGACTGGATCATGGCCACGCGCCCCATGACGAACATGCGCGAGATGTTGCCCGTGGCTCGCCGGAACATCTCCACCCGCGGCGACACCTTGTAGGTCCGTACAAGATCCAGGTAGAACCGTATGGCGCTCACCGACGCGGGCGAGTCCAGGTAGCCGGTGGCGCGACGGGCGTCCGGCGACAGCAGCTCGCCGCCGCCCGTCCACAGCCACGTCTGCAGGTAGAAGAAGTCACGCTGCCAGCCGAAGCCCCAGTGGTCCACTTCGCCGTCGCCGTCCGTGTCACGGGTGAGTCGCCGGGCCGTGTCCAGGAAGTCGCTCCACGTCCAGCCCGCTTTCGGGTACGGAACGCCCGCGTCGTCGAACGCGTCCTTGTTGTAGTACATGACCATGGGCGTGAAGTCCTTCGGGAACGCCCACAACGAATCGCCATGAAGAAACGGCTCGAGCGCCTGCGGATAGTACGACGTCGTGTCCACGGCGAGCCGGTCCAGGTACGGCGCCAGGTCCAGCACGACCCCGTTTTCCACGAAGGCCGGCACGTCGATGGCGTCCAGCAGGAACACGCCCGGCGGCGTTCCCGCCGCGATGGACGTCAGCACCTTCTCCCGGTAAATGCCGCTGCCCTCCAGCGATTCCATGCACACCGGAATTTCCGGGTGCCGGACCCGGAAGCTGTCCACGATCGCCTGGTCCAGCGCCAGCTCCCGATAGTCCGCCCAGGACACCGCACGCAGGCACTCGTCGCCCTGCCCGCCGCACCCCACCAGAACCGCCACAGCCCCCAGGAGTGTCAGACCGACGACGCGCTGGCCAGGGCTCCGCCCAGGACGGCGCGACGCTCTCTGCTGATTGATCCCAGACCGCGTTTTCATTATTTTAACCGTCTAGCTACAACCACCCTCAGGAGGACGCATGGACGAAGTGGCCAGAGATGCGAAGCGGCTGCTCCTC
Organism: Gemmatimonadota bacterium; assembly: GCA_037388885.1. Lineage (GTDB taxonomy): Bacteria > Gemmatimonadota > Gemmatimonadetes > Longimicrobiales > RSA9 > JARRJS01. Next base: position 2,034 of record JARRJS010000191.1, on the reverse strand, counting down.
CGCTACGGGGCCCCGATCACGGTTGTCGATCAGCTTCCCGAGGACGATCGCATCAGCTTTGCCCGCTCCATCATCCGGACGACGCTCAGTGACCGACCTGCGAAGGTGAAGGAGCTTCTCACGGAAGGCGGCTGGATCGATACCGACTGACGGCCGCACCTCTGATCGGCTGGCGCCGCCCCCTTCGAAGGGGGCGGCGCTATTTTCACGCGATGGACACGAAGCAAGCTGGTCACACTGAGCCATGAAGGGCACGAAGATGGCTCCGCCCTTTCATTCGATGGTTGTGTTCCCGGAATTATGCTCCCCGGATGAGCCGGACCGGCCGTTCGTGTTCACCGGGTCTTCGTGTGACATATGCGGCGTGCCGGGCGTGTCTTCGTGTGAGCTGCCCACCCTGCGTCCGTCAGCGCCTTCGAACAGGTAGGCGCGTGCGGCGTCCAGGCGAATACGCACCGTGTCGTCCGGCCGAAGCTCCGACCGACCCATGACGCGCGCGATGATGGATTCGCCGGCATCGGTGCGACAGTAGAGGATCGTCTCGGAGCCGAGTGGCTCCCGGACCACTACCCGCCCCAGCCCTTCCGACGGGGCGAGGGGGGGACGGGGCGAAGGGGCACGGCTTGCGGCGTCTATCGAGACGTGCTCGGGCCGAATGCCGAGGACGACGTCGTGGGTCGCGGGTTGCGCATCGGGGAAGGGGACGGAGAAACTGGCGCCCTGGAACGCGGGCGTGCCGTCGACGGTCTCGAATGTGCCGTCGAAGAAGTTGGTGGGTGGTGAGCCGATGAAGCCGGCGACCATCCGGTTGGCGGGCTGGTCGTAAACCTCGAGCGGCGGCCCGATCTGCTGGATCGCCCCTCCGTCCAGAACGGCGATGCGCTCGCCCATGGTCATGGCCTCCGTCTGATCGTGGGTGACGTAGACCATGGTGGTGCCCAGCTGCCGGTGCAGGCGCACGAGCTCGGCGCGCGTGTGGACGCGCAGCTTGGCGTCCAGGTTGGAGAGCGGCTCGTCGAACAGGAACGCGACGGGCTCGCGCACGATGGCGCGCCCGAGCGCGACGCGCTGACGCTGGCCGCCGGAGAGCGCCGCCGGCTTGCGGGGCATCAGCTCGGCGATTCCCAGCGTGTCTGCCACGCGTTGGATGCGCCGCTGGATCTCGGTTTTCGGCGTTTTCCGCATGCGCAGCCCGAACGCCAGATTGTCGCGTACGGTCATGTGCGGGTAGAGGGCGTAGTTCTGGAAGACCATGGCGACATCGCGGTCCCGCGGCGGCAGGTCGGTGACGTCGCGCTCGCCCACGAAGATGCGCCCGGCGGTCGGCGGCTCGAGCCCGGCGATCAGGCGCAGCGTCGTCGTCTTGCCGCAGCCGGACGGCCCCACCAGCACCAGGAACTCGCCGTCCCGGATCTGGAGGTCGATGGCGTTGACCGCCACCACTCCACCGGGGAATTCCCGGCTCAGGCGCTCGAGTCGAATCCCAGCCATGGTCGCGTCTCCGGCTCCTTTACCGACCCACCCCACCGCCGCGCGCCCCGCCCACCTCGACGGGGAGACCCCCGCCGTCCCGCCCATCCACACCAGGGAGAGTGGGGGACCGGGAGTAGGCCGCCATCCCGCTCGTCCGCCCCGACGGGGTGCCGGGGAGAGCGGGAGACAGGGAGATGGCGTACGCAGTATGGCCGGCGCTCGACCCGGCGCCCGGCTGCCGCCGCGAACGCCGTCGATCGTCGATCGTCGGTCGTCGATCGTTCATACGACCACCGCGGCCAGTATGGTATACAGCACCATCCCGAGTCCCGCCGCGATGAGAGCCAGTGGCAGCTGCGTAAAGACGTGGTCCATGAGGTCCGCGCCGGTGGCGACGGAGCTCAGGATGGTGGTGTCGGAGATGGGCGAGCACTGGTCGCCGAAGACGGACCCGCCGAGCACGGCCGCGAAGCAGAGGGTCATGTAGAACGGGTCGGGGTCGACGGCGTAGGCCAGGGGCATGGCGATGGGGAAGACGACGGCATAGGTGCCCCACGAGCT
>JARRJS010000190.1:0-4691 GCA_037388885.1 Gemmatimonadota bacterium | reverse complement strand
CGCCCGGCGGGCCTACCACGCCGGACGCCAACGCCACGTACCTGCAGCTGCCGATGCTGAACTTCCGGGACCACCCCGGCGAGTCGCTTCCGGCCTTCTGGCTGGCGTTCGAGGTTACCAGGGACTAGCAATGCGGACACCACGCTTGCTTGACGCCCTGCTCGCGCCCCTCGTAGACTTTGGACGCGGCGACGAACCCGGTCGCCCGCGTCCTCCGGGGTGTAGCGCAGCCTGGTAGCGCACTTGACTGGGGGTCAAGTGGTCGCTGGTTCAAATCCAGTCACCCCGACCAAGCGTCCTAAACGGGAAGTCCCGCGCCCTCGGTGCGGGACTTCCCGTCGGTGGTCACGTGCATTGCATGGCCCAGCACGTACCGCGCCAGCCCGCGAGGCCGGCACGTTCGAACGCGAGGGCGCCGGGTTAAACGATGGTTTCGCGTCGACAGATCCTGCAGGGGTTCGCGCCACCACGGAGGTCGATGATGCCCGGCGACCGGTAGCGACCGGCCAGCGATAAAGGGGACCCCACCGGCCCGGGATCGTACCGCGCTGCGCCACCACCAGGCGTGGTGATCTCCGGGGGGACCGGCTTCCGTAATTCGCTGCCGGCGTTCAACCCGCTACCCAGCAACCGTGAGAACAGGCTCTCAAGAACCGCCGGCAGCGTTCTCAGGCGGTCGCCTACCTTCGTCCCTGTTCGCATCCGTGTTAGCATGCTGGACGTATAGAAAAAGCTGTAGTCACCGGGCAGGGCTGAAACTCAGCCAGGGCACAGGGTTGACTCTGGGTCGCAGCTCGCCGGACGTCTTGGGAGGGGGATCTCATGAGCGCTTCACGTATCCATGTGGGCGGTGCCGCGGCGTTGCTTGTCGGGCTGGCGGCATTGCTGGCTTCCGTGCTGACGGCATGCAACACGGCGGGCGGCCCAACGACGGTCACCGTCAACAAGGTCGGCACGATCAACTGGGCGGCCTACCAGGACGGCACCGGCGCCTGGCAGGAGCTGACGGGTAGCAGCTTCACGGTGTCGGGCGGCGCCGGCAAGTACGGCGTGGCATGGGAGTGCCCGTCGCCGGAGACGGGCGGCCCCGGCGTGGGCGTCATCCAGGCCACGACGGCGGAGAGCACCGCCGTCCTGGCTGCCTGTCCTCCGTTACTGGCACTCCCCACCAACACGATCTCCGGCACCGTTTCCGGCATTCCGAGCGGGGGCACGGCAGTCATCTCGCTCGGGTCGAACTTGACCACCGTCACGGTGGCAAGCGGGGTCACCAGCACAACCTTCAGTCTTGGCGTCTCCACCGGAGTCCACACCTTGGTGGCGTACGGCCTGGATAGCAGCGGGGCGCCGAGCCAGTTGGTCGTGACCCGCAACGTGTCGATCACCGGCAACAACAGCGCTTTCAACGTGAATCTGGCCCTGGGGCAGGCGTTCACGCTGAACACCGTGCACCTGACGAACACCCCCAGCAACTTGAGTACGTCCAATACGGGTGTCAGCGCATACCTCGTATCAACGGGCTCGGGGGACAACAGCGCTCTGGCTAGGTCGACGGGCAGTGCAGACCTCAGCTATCCGGTGCTGCCAGGGTCGTTGGCGCAATCCGGCGATATGTACGAACTGGTCGGTACCTCGAATCCCGCGGACAGCACAGGCACCACCACCCAGCAGGTCGCTCTGCTTACCCAGAGCCCCAGCAGTGGGCAAAGCATTGCGCTTCCCGCGGCGATCTCTTCCGATGCGGCGGTCACCGGCTCGGGCAGCGCCACGACGGTGACCTGGGGCACGGCCACCTTCAGTGGCAGTGGCGGGTTGACGGTCCACAGCGCCACGGACGACTTCCAATCCAATGGCTACGCAAGCTGGATCGTGGCCGTCACAGCAGGCTGGAAGGGCTCGTCAACGACGTACACGTTCCCCGACTTCTCTTCTACCACCGGCTGGAACTCGGCCTGGAACCTGCCCGCCGGCACAGGTAGCCCTCTCAACGTACACGCCTTGCACGCCAACCTGAGTCTCGAGCAGCTCGAGGTCTATTATCTGGATGGAGGCAGCACGGCCGATCCAAACGGCACCCTCGTGAAGACCACCCAACACCAGTAACCGCCCTTCCGGCGACCGGCACCCAGCCTGAACCCGCGAAGCCTGGTTCGGTACCGGCCACTCGCCTGAAGGCGAGCCCTTCCTCGAGCGCGCGCTTGACCTGCGCGAGAAGACCCCGGTAGGTGCCGCGTCACGTTCCCTCGTGCTCCGAGCATGCGGGCAAGCGTAGGCATCGACATCTTCGCCAGCCTCACGCACCAGGACGCGTGAACCCTGCCTGGCGAACCGAGCGTCGCAGGCGCCTTGACCGGGAGGCTCGTCCCCGTGGAGCTGCCCCGCCTACGCGGATGCCGGTATCCAGCAGCGTGGCGATGCTGGCCGTGTCCCTCAGGCGATTGCGATGCCCGGTGCCGCTCGCAACCACCAGCATCGCCTTCACGTCGACCTGCGTGAAGGTAACGTACCCGCCGGTCCCACGAGGCGCCCGTAGCGGAGGCATCCCCTCACGCGGGTTCTCCCTGAGCATGTCGTTGCGCGTTGCCCACGCGAGGAATACCTTGACCGCCTTATCGTGGGTCTGCACCGTGGCTGGCGACAGGTCCCGGCTCTGAAGCTCGAACCGCCACTTGGTCAACGTGCGGCGCGTGATCTCGTCCACGTCCTCCACGCCGGTCTGGTCGACGAGGATGCCCAGAACCCTCTCGTGGCAGGCGATGGTGGCGGGTCGGTTGTTGCGAAGCCTCTGCTCCTCGACGATGTCCTCTGCCGCTTGGCTCGCTCTCACGTCTTGCCCCTCTCCCGATCACGTGAAGTCCAGCGGCAGTGACCGGAGAACTACCGTTCTACACGGCATTTCTCTCTTGGAGTGGCCGGGGCTCAAGGGGTCGCTGGGTCACATTCGGTCACACCGACCAAGCGTCCCACACGCGAACCCTGGGCTCCGGTCCAGGGTTCCTGCTCGCCGCGGTCGGGTGGACGCCGTCGCGGGCATGTCCGGCCCTATTGACCCTGGACCCTGCATCGCGTCTGCGGCCCGGTCTGGCCGCACAGAAGGCCGGGCGAGCCGTCTCGATGACGGGCCTACGCGGGCACGACAATGCCGTTCCGCCAGTTCGTGAACGGAGACCAGGACGTCGTCTCGCAACGGAAGCATTGCGGACGCCCTTGTGGGACAACGGCCCACTCCCGTTGCCGGAAAAGCGCCCATCCTGCGTGAGGGCCGCGCGCCTAGACTGGGACGCTTCCCTTCGGCTGCCTAGCGTCTCCAAACAATGAAGCGTTGCAGGAGGTGTCAAACCATGGCCATTCCGACGCTCCGTGCGTACGCGTCTAGACGTTGGCGCGGTCTCCGGTCTCCCTGGGCCGTTCTTCTCGTTTTCATGCTGCCGCTGGCAGTCGCTCGGGCCCAGGCGCCCGCGGCACCGGCGGAAACCGTCGTGCCCGCCATCACCGACGTTGCCGGGAATCCTCTCCCCAACAGCATCGCCTCGTTGGAGCGGGTCACCCTGGGGGGCGTCGAGCAGTGGATCCAGATCCGCGGCGCCGACGTGAACAACCCGGTCCTGCTCGTGCTGCACGGCGGCCCCGGCTTCGCCATGACCGCCTGGACCGATCTCTACCAGCGCCCCGAGCTGGAACGGAACTTCGTCGTCGTGAACTGGGATCAGCGCGGCGCAGGCAAGTCGTATTCGCCCGATCTCACCGTCGCCGACATGACCGTGGCGAAGATCGTCGGCGACACGCTGGAACTGTCCGAGCTGCTGCGCGCCCGCTTCGGTCAGGACAAGATCTTCCTGACCGGCCACTCGTGGGGCAGCGCTCTGGGCTTCCTGGCCGTCATGCAGCGGCCCGAGCTGTACCACGCCTACATCGCCAGCGCGGAAGCCGTGAGCTGGAACCGGCGCCAGCAGATGTCGTACGACTGGGTGCTGGAGCAGGCACGCAGCGCCGGCGACAGCGACATCGTCGCGGCACTGGAAGCGCTCGACCCGTTCGATCCCACCAACCCAGCGCACGTGGCCGTCAAGGACGGTCTCCTCGATCGCTACCGCGGTGGCGACATCTACACGCAAGGGCTCTGGGACGAGTACCTGGCGTACGCATTCGAGGGGCGAAGCCCGTACTACACCGCCGCCGAGGTCGACACCTACATGGCAGGCATGGAGCTCTCGGATAAGACGCTGGGCACCGAGATCGCCACGTCCGACTACGACCTGTTCCGGGACTTCCCGACGTCGCCGATCCCCATCCACTTCCTCGTGGGTCGCCACGACCACTCGACCCCGGGCGAGCTGGCGGAGGAGTACTACCGCTTCCTGCAGGCGCCCGCCAAGAGCTTCACCTGGTTCGAGAACTCGGGCCACACCCTGATGTTCGATGAGCCGGACCGCTGGGCCGAGGAACTGATCCGCATCGCCAACGAAACGCTGGCTCTCTGAAGCGCGGGGTCACGTCGCGCGCCTCGTGCTCCAACGGACTCGCTGGCCAGGCCGCTGAGCCGCATGCTCGATGTGGCGGCCAGGCGCCGCTGATGCTCGCCCCGCAGCATCTCCGCAAGCGCCGCGTCGGCTCCGCGCCAAGCGGCCGCGCCCTGGCGGCTCGTGGTTCTCGACGGCGTACGCCACCACCCCGGGAAGCACGGCCACGGC
>JARRJS010000189.1:0-4750 GCA_037388885.1 Gemmatimonadota bacterium | reverse complement strand
GCTGGTGGGGGCCACGTGTGGTCGGTTTTGGACACTTGGTGGCGACGGTGCGCGCGCCAGCCGCGGGCGCCAGGGGCCGTTTCGCCCCGCTGGGAACACATCTCTTGTGCGGCGAACATGCTAGAACCTATTATAATGACATGAATGATAAACCCGGACTCGAAGATCTCCTGCCACTGACGGCGCTCGACCTCTCGGTGCTGCTGGTCCTGGGCGAGGGAGCGTCGTGGGGGTACGGGATCGCGCAGGCCGTGGCCCAGCGGTCCCGAGGTCGGCTCGAGCTGGCGCCCGGCAACGTGTACCAGGCGCTGGACCGCCTGATGGCGCGTGGGTGGATCCGGACGCTGGAGCCGGATGAGGTTCCACCGGGCGCGGACGCGCGGCGGCGGTACTACGGGATTACGCCCGCGGGAGCGGCCGCGGCCGCGGCGGAAGCCCGCCGGATCAGGGACATGCTGCCGGCGCTGAATCGGGTGCTCGCCATGGAGCCGCAGGAGGGGGGCGGATGAGGGGGCGGGACGGCCCGGGCCGGATGCGGCAGTGGCTGTACCGGCAGCTCTTGCGCGCGCACCCGGCGGATTTCCGGCGAAGGCATGGGCGGGAGTTGGTGGCGACCTTCGGCGAGGCATGGCTGGACCGTGCCCGGGGCCATGGCTTCCTCGGCGGGGTGCGCTTCTGGTGGGCGATGGTGGCCGGGGAGGTGAGTGCGGGGCTCCGCGGCAGACGCGCCGGGCTCCGCGGCAGACGCGCCGGGCTGCGCGGCAGGCATGCCGGGCTGCGCGGCAGGCATGCCGGGCTGCGCGGCAGGCGCGCCAGGCTCACCTCGTCGTTCAGCGGCCGCTCCTTCCACGTCCGGGACGTCGCCACCGATGTCCGCTTCGCCTTCCGTCTCTTCGGGCGGAGCCCCGGCGTCACGGCCGCCGTCCTGCTGACCCTAGGCGTCGGCGTCGGGGGCGCCTCGTCGATCTTCGGGACCTACTACCAGGTCTATGCTTCCGCCCTGCCCTTCCGGAGTGGCGACCGGCTGGTCCGGCTGCGCAACTACGGACTCGGGCCGGATGGCGATCAGCGAGGGTACAACATGCCGCCGCGGGACGCGGTGGCGGTACAGGACCGGAACCGTACCCTCACTGGCGTGGTGGCGATGAACTCGGGGAGCCTCGCGCTTTCCGGCAACGGCTCGCCGGAGCGGATCTCGTCGGTGGCGGTGAGCGCGGGCTGGAGCGAGCTGCTCGGCATCAAGCCTGCCCTGGGGCGCCCGTTCACGGCGGACGAGGAGGTTGCCGGCGCCGACGCGGGGGTGGCGCTCATCTCCTGGTCGTTGTGGCAGAGCCATTTCGGCGGCGACGCAAGCGTGCTGGGCGGCACGCTCCCGGTGGACGGCCGCGACCTGACCGTGGTGGGCGTCATGCCGCCGCGGTTCCACTACCCTTACGAGGCGCAGGTCTGGACGCCGATGCGCCTGGACCCCACCGACGCACGCTCCCACGACCTGAACGTTGTGGGCCGGATGCGCGATGGCGTGGACATGGCCGCGGTTCGCAAGGACATGGCGCGCATCTACGCGGCCCTGAAGGAGGCGGACCCGGCAACGGCCGCGGAGGACGGAATCCAGGTGCTCGGCGTTCGTGAGGACTTCATCCGGGACGCCGGCGGCATGGTGCAGGCGCTCCTGGTGGCGGTGGGGTTCTTCCTGCTGCTCGCGTGCGTGAACGTGGCGAACCTGCTGGCGGCGCACTTCCTGGGCCGGCGGAGGGAGATGGCGATCCGGGCCGCCCTGGGCGCGGACGGAGGCAGACAGCTCCGCCAGACGGTCACCGAGACGCTGGTGTTGGTCCTGGCGGGGTGCGGCCTCGGTGTCGTTCTGGCCCGCTGGCTCGGCGACCTTGAATCCGCGCTGCTCCCCGGCGTGTTCCGCCGGGAGCTCGTCGTGGGAGCAGGTCGTCTGGCCGGCGCCACGGCGCTCTTCGCGCTGGGCGTCGCCCTGGCCGCGGGGATGGCGTCCGGGCTGGTGGCGGCCTGGCGCGCGGCCCGCTTCGGCATGCACGACGTGCTCAAGGAGGGCGGGCGCGGGAGTACCGGAAGGCGGAGCCGCACGCAGGACTTCCTTGTCGTCACGGAACTGGCCCTGTCGGTGGTGCTGCTGGTGGGCGCCGCAGTCATGCTCGATCACTTCCGGCAGCTCCGGCGCCAGGACCTCGGATTCGATCCGGACGGCGTGGAGACGCTGCAGGTCAGCCTGGAGAGTCCGCGTTATGACCGGGCGCCGGTCCGGTGGCAGCTGGTGCACGCGTTGGACGAGCGCCTGTCGGCCGGGCCGGGCGTGGAGGGCGTGGGATTCACGTCGGTGAACCCCCTGTGCTGCGGCGACTGGGTGGCGCCCGTCGAGATCGAGGGGCGAGCCCCACCGCCCGACGGAATCCCCCTGCGCATCCATCATCGCTACGTGACGCCGGGATACTTCAAGACGATGGGCATCCCGTTGCTGGAGGGCAGCATCTTCCCGGCTGCAGACCGGCCGGGCGGGCCCGGCGAGGTGATCATCGACGAGAACATGGCCCGCCGCCACTGGCCCGGAGAGGATCCCGTGGGCAAGAGGATCCGCATCGCGCGGCCGGGCTCGGAGTGGAAGACGGTGGTCGGCGTCGTGGGCTCCATCGTGACGCAGGGAGACTACGACGAAGGGTGGTACCTGCCCTTCTACCAGGAGCCCATGGGTCGCTCCAACAACATGCTCCACGTGATGATCCGCGCACGCGACGAGTCTGTGATGCCCTCCGTTCGCCGGACGCTGGCACAGGTCGCTCCCGACCTCCCGGTCTTCGACGTCACCACCATGCGTCAGCTGCGCCGACAGAACCTCGCCCAGGACCGGCTGGGCGCCGTCCTGACGATGTCCTTCGCGGCGTTCGGGCTGCTCCTGGCCGTGGTAGGCCTGTACAGCCTCATGGCGTACCTGGTCGCCATGCGCACACACGAGATCGGGACGCGCGTGGCCCTCGGCGCATCGAAGCGTAGCATCCTCGGTCTCGTACTCCGGCGCGCGGGCAAGCTGATCGCTCTGGGCGGCGCCATCGGCGGCGTTCTCGCCCTGGCCCTCAATCGGGTGCTGGGCACCTTCGTCGTGGGTATCCACATGGCCTCGCCGACACTGCTCGCACGCCTCGTCCTAGGGCTGATGGCCGTCGCCTTGGCAGCAGCAGCGATCCCCGCAGCCCGGGCGGCGCGGGTGGACCCGGTGCGGGCGTTCAGGGTCGACTGATTCACTTCCCGAACCGCCCTTCCACCTCGCTCATCCAATTCTTCACCAGGATGAGGGGCGATGGCTTCACGCCGCTGACCAGCAGCATGAAGAAGCGCTTTCCGTCGGGACTGACGTCGTACATGGGATGGCCGTAACCCGACAGGAAGCGATCCGCCGGGAACAGCGGCGTACGCCCGACGACGGAGAAGGTGGGTCGGGTCGTCACCGCTGCGGCCACGTAATCCCGTGATCCGCGGAAGAAGAGCTCCGCGCCGTCCCTGGACCAGACAGGCTCCGTGCCGCCGTCGATGGACACCTGCACGCGGGGTGACCGGGGAGCCGGGAAGGGACGCACGTAGACCTGGAAGCGACCTGATTCGTTGGATGCGTAGGCCAGCCACCGCCCATCCGGGGAGAGCGCCGGCTCCCAGTCCAGGAAGTCGCTGTCCACCAGCGTCGTCACGGTGGTGTCGCGGCCGGGTTTCATCGTGAAGATGTCGGCGTCCTCGGATCCCAGGACGGGGCTGCCCGTCCTGAAGACGACGGCGCCGTCGGGAGCCTCGAACGCTTCGATGAGGGGCTGCGCCCGGTCCAGCACCGGCACCGGGTTCCCGCTGCCGTCCGCGGGCCGCGTCCACAGATCGAAGTTACCGTTCCGGTTGGAGAGGAAGAAGAGCGCCTGGCCGTCGGCCGACCAGCTGGGCCGCATGTGGATGCCGTCGCCGAAGGTGAACCTGGTCAGAGGGCCCCCGTCCAGGTCCCTGATCCAGATGTCCCAGCCGTCCTCGTCGAGCGACACGGCGACGCGCTTGCCGTTCGGCGAGAGGGCCAGGCTGCCGAAGATGCTGTCGCCCCGGAAACGCCAGTCCGCCGCGATGACGCTGGCGCCTCCGCGGCGATCCACCCAGGCGGGGGTGACGAGCTTGTCCGAGCTCGGCAGGTACAGGAGCGTGCCGTCGGCGCTGACGGTGGCTTCGAGATCCGCGAGGATGTTCGTCTCGATGCCCTCCAGCACGACCGTGGCGTCTCCGGTGACCCGCATGGCGTCCAGATCCAGGGGCGCGGCCAGGAGTTTGCCATCCGGCGTTCCGAACACGATGTGACCGCCCGCAACCCAGGCCGGACCGTTGCCTTCGATGATGGGCCTGGTCTCGCCGGTCTTCAGGTCCACGCCTTCGATCTCGCCCAGGGATTCGGGCCGGCCCGCCGCCCGGTGGCCGGCGAGGAGCATGGACCGCCCGGGCACCATTGCCAGGGTCGCCCAGGTGGAATCCGGCCGCCCGGCGACCACCACCGTTCTGTCGCCACCGCCGGCGGGGACACGGCTGATGCCCCTGTTCCCATCGACGTAGTAGAGGAAGTCGCCGTCGGCGCTCCAGACCCCGCCTCCAATGCTCGAGTCCGCGATGGTGCGCACGGGGCCTCCCAGGAGGGAGGCTACGCGCAGGGGTCCCGGAGCGCCCACGCTGAATGCCACCTCGGTTCCGTCGGGCGAAGCGTTGATTC
>JARRJS010000188.1:0-7695 GCA_037388885.1 Gemmatimonadota bacterium | reverse complement strand
GACACGAACGCCGGCCCGCCCACCCCCGGGTCGTCGAAGTTGTGGTCCCATTTTGCCAGGTCCTCCACCGTCGTGAAGATGCCCCCGTCGCCGATCATGGGCAGCGTCGTCATGCTGATGCGCCAGGGGATCGACGATCGACGATCGACGATGGACGTCGGTTCGCGGGGGTTGCTGGCTTCCGCCGTTTCCTCTTCGGTCGCCGCGGGCGCGTACCCCATCGCGCGGTTCGGGACGATGCGCGTGTGGTCGGCGTAGAACTGGGTGTGCGTCATGCCCAGCGGGCCGAACAGTCGGCTGGCGCGCCAGCATGGCCACGACGTCGTCGTCCGTGTAGTAGTCGTCGTCCCGCTTGCCAGCCAGCTCCATCAGCACCAGGTAGTCCCGTACGCCACTGGTGTGATGCAGCAGCCGCCGGATCGTGAACCGCGGCCCGTAGTCCGGCAGCTCCGGGATCCACTTCTGCACCCGGTCGTCCAGCGACAGCACCCCGTCCTGCGCCAGCAGCACCACCACCGCGGCCGTGAACTGCTTCGACACCGAGCCCACGCGGAACACCGATGCCGGCGTGATGGCCAGCCCGTGCTCCAGGTCCGCCATGCCGTAGCCGTGCGCGTACGCCAACCGCCCGTCGACCATCACGCCCACCGCGCAACCCGGCGCGTCGCTCCGGTCGTATGGCGCGAAGACGGAGTCGACGGCGGACCGCAGATCGACGGATGATCGACGATCGATGATCGACGATCGACGGTTGCTGGCGGGGTGCGCGGGTCCGGCGGCGGACCCTACCTCCTGTGCCCGCGCCCGTCCCACCGCCGGGCTCCAGTCCGCGAGCACGAGCGCCACGACGGCGAGGAGCAACGAACGGCCGACGAACCGGTGAGCGGCAAACATGGCAGGTCTCCCGGGCAGGGTGAGTGGAAAGCGCCAAGCTACGGGTGGGCGCCCTCACTGTCCACGCTTCACGCTCAGCGCTTCCGGGCGGTCCGTCACTTTCGCGTTCCGCTTTCGGCGTCGTGCTCGGCACCCCATCTTGCGCCAGACCGTCCACTCACGGAGCGACCTACCATGACGCGCCATCCCATTGCAGCGACTCTGGTCACTTTCGCATCCCTCGGGCTGCTCGCCGGGTGTGGCGGACCGCGCCCTGCCGACCTGGTCATCACCAACGGCCACGTCGTCACGGTGGACGACGCCGTGCCGGAGGCGCAGGCCATCGCCATCGCCGACGACACCATCATCGCCGTGGGCAGCGTCGACGATATCCACCGCTACGTGGGCCGCCACACGCAGGTCATCGACGCGGGCGGCAAGCTGGTGATCCCGGCGTTCATCGAAGGCCACGGCCACTTCATGGGCCTGGGCGAGAGCAAGCTGGAGCTGGACCTGACGAAGGCACGCACCTGGAACGACATCGTCGACATGGTCGCCGACGCGGCGGCCGGCGCGAAGCCGGGCGCGTGGATCGTCGGCCGCGGCTGGCACCAGGAGAAATGGGACCACCCGCCGTCGCCCAACGTCGACGGCACGCCGGTCCACACGTCGCTGTCCGCGCGCACGCCGGACTACCCGGTCTACCTGACGCACGCCAGCGGCCACATGTCGTTCGTGAACGCGAAGGCCATGCAGCTCGCCGGCATCACGCGTGCCTCGCACGATCCGGCGGGCGGGACCATCGTGCGCGACCGCCGCGGCGACCCCACCGGCCTGTTACGCGAGACCGCCCAGGCCCTCGCCAGCACGATCCTGGACCAGTGGCGCAGCCGGCGCACGCCTGCTGAGATCGACGCCGAACGACACCGCGTCGTCCGGCTCGCCGGCCAGGAAGCCCTGTCCAAGGGCATCACCACGTTCCACGACGCCGGCGAGCCGTTCGCCACCATCGACCTGTTCAGGCAGATGGCCGACGACGGCGAGTTGCCCGAGCGACTCTACGTCATGGTCGCCGACAACGCCGTCGTGCGCCTGGAGGACGAGCTGCCGAAATACCGCATGATCGGGTACGGCCACAACTTCCTCACCGTCCGGACCATCAAGGAGTACATGGACGGTGCCCTCGGCTCCCACGGCGCCTGGATGCTCGAGCCCTACACCGACATGCCATCCACGTCGGGGCTCAACGTCACCTCGCTCGACCACATCCGCCGCATCGCCGACCTGGCCCTGAAGGACGACTTCCAGCTGGCCACCCACGCCATCGGCGACCGCGCCAACCGCACGGTGCTGGACATCTACCAGGCCGCCTTCCAGGCCGCCGGCGTCGACGGCAAGGCCCGCCGCTGGCGCATCGAGCACGCCCAGCACCTCACGCTCCAGGACCAGCCGCGCTTCGCACAGCTCGGCGTGATCGCCGCCATGCAGGCCGTCCACTGCACCTCCGACGGGCCATGGGTGCCCAAGCGCATCGGCGACAAGCGCGCCGCCGAGGAGTCGTACATGTGGCGCAACCTCATCGATTCCGGCGCCGTCGTCGCCAACGGCACCGACGTGCCCGTGGAGGACACGAACCCGATCCCCAACTTCTACGCCGCCGTCACCCGCCGCATGAGCGACGGCCGGCAATTCTACCCGGACCAGGTCATGACGCGGGAGGAAGCGCTCCGCAGCTACACCATCAACAACGCGTACGCAGCCTTCGAGGAGAACATCAAGGGCTCCATCACCCCCGGGAAGCTCGCCGACATCGACATCCTGTCGAAGGACATCATGACCATCCCGGCCGAGCAGATCCCGGACGCACGCGTCGAGTACACGATCCTGGGCGGAAAAGTGGTGTACCGGGCGGAGACGCAGGAGGGGGCGTGAGGCGGGTCGAGAAGGCCGCGTTCGAGTTCGAATTCGAATGCGAATTCGAGGGCGGGTTCGAGGGCGGGTTCGGGGTGGAGGAAGCGCCGCGGGCCTGTCCGTCTTCGGGGTCGTCTTCGTCTTAGGCGGCCCCAGGCGTTGCCCTGGTCCTCGGTCATCTCGAGTGCGGCCGCGACGATGAGGCCCGCCTCGCCTATGAACACGGCATCGATGCCGCCGACCGCCACGGCCACCCGTCCATGGCCGCCGAGTTCCAGGAAGAGATGGCGGAGCTGGACGGGTGAACGAGACCCCGCCGACAAACGCGCCGGCCAAGGCCACTGACAGCCGCACCCACCGACAACCGCCACCGCGACTCGTCGGCCGCTCGGGTGATCCCCAGGGCGCAAAACCGGCCACAGGACACGGCCGGACCCCGTTCGTGGTCATTTTTGTGCGCTGAGCGCCGAAAACCGTCCATACGTCACAGGCCAAGGATGACGCGTGGACGGTTTGGGTCGCTGGGCGCCGAAAATCGACCGGCACAGGCCGGGCGCGCTCACGTATGGACGGTTTTGGACCTTTTTTTCGCCCAGTCCGGCCCACACAGAACGGGACCGACACCCGCAAGCGCAAGCCGGGGTCGGGGGACACATCCGCCGACCGGAAACCTACGGTCCGCACAACTTCCCCGACCATCTCCGTGCCTTCCTGCGACCTCGCTGCTCCTTTGTGACCTTCGTGTCTTCCTGCGACCTCGCCGTTCCTCCGTATCCTTCGCGCCTGCGTGTGAGCCAGTTCCTTCGTGACCTTCGTGACCTTTGTACCTTCGTGTGACCCTGTAGTACCTTCGTGTTCTTCGTGTGACGAACCCGGAGCCCGCCCCGGGGTATCCATTGGTTCTACAAGCAGCGGCCACCCCTCCCCGAGCCCGAGCCTATGGACCGCATACAGTCATTCGAAACCGAGGCTCTTCCGCACCTGGACGCCGTGTACCGGTTCGCCCTGCGGCTCAGCGGCAGCCCCGCCGCGGCCGAGGACCTAGTCCAGGACACGTACTTGCGTGCCTACCGCGCCTGGGAGCAGTACACCCCCGGCACGCGCGCCAAGAGCTGGCTGTTCACCATCTGTCGCAACGCCTACCTGCGGCAGCGGGAACGGGACACGCGTCGCTCCGAGCTGGTGGACCGCGCCGCCCGGGAAGACCCCGCGCTGGACGGTTCGCCCGCCCGCGAGACACCCATCTTCACCGGCGGCCACGACTACGACCCCGAGGGCGACTTCTTCCGCGAGATCATCGATGACACCATCCTGGACGCCATCGACACGCTGCCGCCGGATTTCCGCGAAGCCGTGGTCCTCAGTGACCTCCAGGGCCTGTCCTACCAGGAGGTCGCCGGCATCCTGAACGTGCCCCTCGGGACCGTGAAAAGCCGGCTCTTTCGCGGACGCCGCATGCTTCAGCAGAAACTTTACGGCTATGCTGTCGAGTTCGGATACGTGAAGCGGAACGTCGTACCGGCGGATGCCGAGTTGGACTGATGAAAAACATCACATGTCAGGAAGCGCTGCGCGCCGTCTACGAGTACCTCGACGGCGAGATGGAGCCCGACGACGCCGACGCCGTCAAGCACCACTTCGACGTCTGCAGAGGCTGCTATCCACACCTTGCCTTCACCGCCTCCTTCCACGAGGCCCTGCACCGCGCCGCGCAGGGGCAACCACCCTGCCCCACGGATCTCCGGGATCGCGTCGCGGGCCTCCTGGCCCAGGAATCCTGACCGCAAGACTGGCGTAAGCCGGGTTTTCGGCGCCGGGATTCGTTCACGGGGTCAGCGACGTCAGCCTCGCCCGGACAGTGACAGGGAGACGGGGGGGACGGGGAGACGGGGAGAGCCGCACGCTGCCACCCGGGTCGCGTGCGAGACCCGAACCCGGTTCCCCCTGACCCGTGTGCCCGCCCGAGCCGAGTCCCAGCCCTCCTCCCCCCGTCTCCCCGTGCGCCTCCAGGCCGCGCACGTGAAACTCGCCGCGAACCGAACGCACCCCGCGAGCCAAGCCCACGCGACGTCTCCCCGTCCGTCTCCAGGCCCGCGAACCAGGATCCCACCGCCACCCCCAGCCAACCCCCCGAACCAGGCGCACGCCACGTCTCCCCTCACTGTCCAGGCCCGCGACCCCGGCTTACCCCCGCAGCGCAACACCCACGACTGACTATATTGACCCCATGTCCTCCTACGTCCTGATGCGGGTGCTGGAGTCGGCCCCGGCCCGGTACGACCGCGGCATCCGGCTCCTGACGCTGGGCCGGCTGGACCGGGTGTACGACCGGCTGGCGGAGCGCGTGCGTTCCGGGGACCGGGTGCTGGACATCGGCTGCGGTACAGGCGCGTTGGCGCTGCGTGCCGCGGCGCGCGGCGCCACGGTCCGCGGCATCGACGTGAACGCCCAGATGCTCGACATCGCCGCTCGCCGGGCGCGCGCTGCAGGCCTGGAATCGCGCGTGGAGCTCGTCGAGGCCGGGGTCGCGGAGCTGGACGGCGAGTCTTCGGCCTACGACGTCGTCATGAGCGGCCTGTGCTTCTCCGAGCTGAGCGACGATGAGCTGGGTTACGCGCTGGCGCAGGTGGCCCGCATCCTCGTGCCGAGCGGCCTGCTCCTGGTGGCCGACGAGGTCCGACCCCGCGCCCCGCTGCCCCGCGTGCTGCACGCCGTGGCTCGGGCGCCGCTGGTCGCGCTGGCGTGGCTGCTGACCCAGCAGACGACCCACGCGGTTTCCCGATTGCCCGAGCGCGTCGAAGCCGCCGGGCTCGCCGTCACCGCCCTGCGCACCAACCGGTCCGGCACGTTCGCCGAGCTGGTCGCCCGCCGCGCGGACCCGACGGGCGGAGAGCACCTGGCCGACGGGGAGCACCCGGCCGACGACGGCCACCCGGCCGGCGACCACGAGCGCCATGGCGAGGACTCCTCCGAAACATCGCATCACACATGAGCACCGTGCGGTACGTGTGGACCACCGTCGTCCAGACGCTGTTCCGGTTCCTCCCGTTCCCCACGCGGACAGGCCTCGTACGGCTCGGCCGGCCCGGGCGCGACGCGCCCGTCCTGCTCACCGGCAACTTCGGCCTGACCGTCGCGCGCCTGCGACGCAGCCTGCGCGGGCAGGACGCGTACCTGCTGGTCGCCAACAGCCGCGGCATCAACGTCTGGTGCGCCGCCACGGGCGGCCTGTTCACCAACCACGACGTCGTCTCCGTCCTGAAGACCAGCGGCATCGACCGGCTCGTGGACCACCGCAACGTCATCCTGCCCCAGCTCGCCGCCACGGGGATCGAGGGCCCGGTCGTGCGCAGGAAGACCGGCTGGCGTGTGGTCTGGGGACCCGTCCACGCCGACGACATCCCCGCCTACCTCGAGCACGACCACACCGCCACGCCGGCCATGCACACCGTCCGATTCCCATGGCCCGCGCGCCTGGAGATGGCCATCGCCTGGGCCTTCCCCATCTCGCTGCTCGGCGCGCTCGCCCTGCTGCCCTTCTGGCGCGCGGGCATCCTGCCCGTCGCCGCCATCGTCTGGGCGTTCGCCCTGGCCCTGTTCCTCGGATTCCCGCTCTACGAGCGCCGGCTGCACCGACAGCGTGGCGGCAAGCAACGCGGCGGCAAGCACCGGGGCTTCATCTTCTTCGACTTCGGCGAGCGCGCCGTTCCGCTCGTCGCATGGCTCCTGTTCATGGCCCTGCTCGCCGCCGCCGCCGGCCTCGCCGGCACCCTGTCCGCCGGCCTGCTGCTGCGCTGGGGCATCGCCGGCGCCATCGTCGTGCTCATCCTCGGCCTGGACCTCACCGGCAGCACGCCCACCTACAAGAGCGGCCTGCACGAGGACCGGCTCCTGGCCATCCGTCTCGACGACGACGCCTGCACCGGTGCCGCGTTCTGCGAAGACGTCTGCCCCGTGCGCGTGTTCGTCGTCGACCACGACCGCCGCAAGGCCACC
This sequence comes from Gemmatimonadota bacterium, assembly GCA_037388885.1. Classification (GTDB taxonomy): domain Bacteria; phylum Gemmatimonadota; class Gemmatimonadetes; order Longimicrobiales; family RSA9; genus JARRJS01. The sequence continues at coordinate 915 of JARRJS010000188.1, read as the reverse complement.
CTGCCCGGCGCCGCCAACTGCGTCCAGTGCGGCGCCTGCATCGTGCAATGCCCCTTCGACGCCCTCTACTTCAAGAGCCCCAGCGGCGCCATCATCCCGCCGGACACCATCCGCCGGTACAAGCTCAACCTGCTCGGGAGACGGGCGTAAGCCCGGCTCCCGGGCCTGGTGAGTTCGCGGCGTGAGCTACGTCCAGTTCGCCTGGACAGTGAGGGGGAGGCGGGGCGACGGGGAGACAGGGAGCCAGCGAGCCAGTCCGCTACCACCCGGGTACGGGTGCCGGTGCGCGTGCGAGACCCGAGCCCAGGTTTTCCCCTGACCCACTTGCGTGCCCGGGTCCGGGTCCCGGTCCGAAACGCACGGCCCGTCTGACGCTGCAGCCCCGCGTCGGAACAGCACAACCCGCGTCGGGGCGGCACCAACCCGCGCACACGCACGGACGCGCAACCGGACGCGGGAGAAACCGGGCACGAGTCTCGCCCCGGCACCCCCACCCGCACCCGGAGACTCCCCCCGTCCCCCCGTCTCCCCGTCCGCCTCCTGGCCCGCGAACACCGAACACCCCCCGAACCCAGCCGACCCCGCAAACGCGGATCGCCCCACGTCTCCCCCTCACTGTCCAGGCCCGCGAACCCTGCTCACCCCGGTCAGCAGACAGCCCCGCTTGCCTAACCGACCCCAAATCGTTCCCTTCCGCGACAACGCCCCAAAGTGCAACAGTCCGCCAGGCGACCCGAACCAAGATTACGCCAGATGGTCACAGCAGAACGCCGACAACGCGTGGTCCCGCGCCTCATCGAGGACGAGATGCGGGATTCCTTCCTGGACTACTCCATGAGCGTCATCGTGCAGCGCGCGCTGCCCGATGTGCGCGATGGCCTCAAGCCGGTCCACCGGCGCATCCTCTACGCCATG
>JARRJS010000187.1:0-4777 GCA_037388885.1 Gemmatimonadota bacterium | reverse complement strand
ACGGCGTGCTCGTGGCCACCGTGCTCGCCAACGTTCTAGGAGGAATGCTCAACCGCAACGCGCTCTGGCGCGTACTGGACCAACAGCGCCGCGTCAACCCGCCTCGCACGGACGTGCACTTCGGCTCCGGCGGGTTCGGTCGGGGCTCGCCCTGGGGCGGCGGGTTCCGGAGCGGAGGCTTCGGCCCTCGCGGCGGCGGATTTCGCACCGGCGGCAAGTTCTGACGGGTCCGGCCGTGGCGGCCCGGACGCCGACATGGCCGGCGTCGTGGATATCAGGCGCGGCGCAGCGGCGAGGCGCCCCGCAGGCTCGCGCGACGCGATGCCGCCGTCGACGCGAGGTACACCAGCGCCACGAGCAGGGCGACCTGAGCGACCTTGAGTGAGACTCCCCAGGCCTCGTAGGGCGGCGTGCGCTGCGGCGCCACGACGAAGTACATCGCGATGGCGAAGACCTGGAACAGCGCCCCGAGCAGCCACAACAGGCGCCGCTCGAAGAAGAACAACAGCCCCGCGCCCAGCACGAAGGCCGTGCCGGCGACGAGGCCGAACGCCAGCAGCGACACGTCGGCTCCCCCGGCGGCCTCCGCCACGCGCGCAACGCCCACGCCGATGAGAAGGTACACCACGGCGTTCCCCAGGGCGAGCGCTCCTGCCGCGATGCGCACCCGAAACCGCGGCGCCGTCCATTGCGGCCACCCTACGTGCAGGTTCGTCCTCATGACACGGTTGCCTCTCTCGCGCGGGTCGTCGCCGACCCGTTGGGACTCGACGGCGGCCGGTTGTCGCGTCGCCGTACTATGCACGGCCGCCCGGCCGCTGCCAAGGGACACGCGCCCTTGCCGACCAGAGCCCGCGCGCCATCCGCGGCGCCTCCCTCGCCGCCGAAGGAATCACGCCGGAGCCCGCAGCGGCAGCGGGCGTTGACGGGGCCCTCGACCGGGCATATACTTAACGCCGTGTCAACTATAAACACGACACAAACTAAAGGCGGGCAGGCGCCGGAGCGGGCCAAGCTGATCGATGACGTCATCGAGTCGCTCGGCGCGGTGCGGGCACGGGGCATGCAGGGCGTCCGACACCTGCGGCGCTCCGCGGTGAGCGTCGGTCACTTGCAGGTGCTGGTACGCCTGCAGATGACGGGACCGCTACCGATCAGCCGGCTGGCGAGCCTCATGGTCGTCTCGGCTGCCGGCGCCACCGGGCTGGTCAATCGCATGGAGGAGCGCGGCCTCGTCGAGCGCGTGCGTGACGCCGGCGATCGGAGGGTCGTGCTGGTGCGCCTGGCGCCCAAGGGCAGCCAGCTCCTAGACGAGGTCGCCAGCCGCGCCAGGGAGTCGCTCGTGCGGGTGCTCACGCGCATGTCCGACGACGACCTGACCCAGCTTCGCAACGGGCTCAAGGCGCTGCAGCGGGCGGGCGAGGCGGTCGCCGAAGAGGACGAGCGAGACCGCGACGACGCGGACGGCCCGGACGGCTGCCGGCCGCCGGGAGATGGCCGCGCGCGCGACGGCCGTGAATCGAGGGGGCCGCATGCTGCTGAAGATCCTGAATAGGTACACGCGGCCGTACCGGCCGACGATTCTGCTGATCGTGATCCTGCAGTTGCTGGGCGGGGTGGCCGCGCTCACGCTGCCCAGCATCAACGCCGACATCATCGACAACGGCGTCATCCGCGGCGACACCGCCTACATCTTGCACGAGGGCGCATGGATGCTGGCAGTCTCCGTGCTGCAGATCGTCTGCACGATCGCCGCCGTGTATTTCGGCTCGCGCACGGCCATGGCCTTCGGCCGCGACGTGCGCTCGGCCGTCTTCCGCCACGTGGGCGCATTCTCCAGCCGAGAGGTGGCCCGTTTCGGTTCGCCATCGCTGATCACCCGCTCCACCAACGACGTGCAGCAGGTCCAGATGATGCTGATGCTCGCCTTCACCCTGTTCCTGATGGCGCCGACCATGATGGTGGGCGGCGTGATCATGGCAATGCGCCAGGACGTGGGGCTGTCGTGGCTGATCGCTGCCGCGGTCCCCGTGATGGCGGCGTTCATCGGGCTGATCGTCACGCGCATGGTGCCCGGCTTCAGGCTGATGCAGAGGCGCCTGGACCGCATCAACGAAGTGCTGCGCGAGCAGATCGGCGGCATCCGCGTGATCCGCGCTTTCGTGCGCGAGCCCGTGGAGCGCGCCCGCTTCGACACGGCCAACGTCGAGCTCACCGACGTCTCGCTCTACGTGGGGCGCTGGATGGCGCTCATGTTCCCGATGGTCATGCTGGTGACCAACGTGGCGAGCGTGGGCGTGCTCTGGTTCGGTGGCCTCCGCGTGGCCGCCGGCACCATGGAAATCGGCTCACTGACGGCGTTCCTAAGCTACATTATGCAGATCCTGATCTCCATCATGATGGCGACCTTCATGTTCGTGATCCTCCCCCGGGCAGCGGTGTCGGCCGATCGCATCGGCGAGGCGCTCGCCACCGAGCCGACGGTGACACCCCCGTCGCACGGCGTGGTCCGAGCGCTCGAACGCGGCCATCTGCAGCTGCGGCAGGTGGGATTCCGGTATCCGGGAGCCAGCCACCCCGTGCTCACCGGCGTCGATCTCGACGCCGCTCCCGGCCAGACCGTGGCGATCGTGGGATCGACCGGAACCGGCAAGACCACCCTGCTCAACCTCATCCCGCGCCTGTTCGACGCAACCGAGGGTGCCGTGCTCATCGACGGCGTCGACGTGCGCGCCTTCGACCCCGAGGCACTGTGGTCCCGCATCGGGCTGGTGCCGCAGCGGGCTTACCTGTTCTCCGGAACCGTGGCCAGCAATCTGCGCTTCGGCAAGCCCGACGCCACCGACGACGAGATGTGGCGGGCACTGGAGATCGCGCAGGCCAAGGACTTCGTCGCCAGTATGGAAGGCGGCCTCGAGGCGCCCGTCGCGCAAGGCGGCACCAACGTCTCGGGCGGGCAGCGGCAGCGCCTGGCCATCGCCCGGGCGGTCATCCGCCGGCCCGAGGTTTACCTGTTCGACGACGCCTTCTCGGCTCTCGACGTCGCGACCGACGCTCGACTGCGCCGTGCGCTGGCGCCCGTCACGCGCGGCGCCACCGTGATCATCGTGGCGCAACGCATCGCCACCGTCGTCGACGCTGACCAGATCGTGGTGCTCGATGCCGGCCGGGTCGTGGGCCGCGGCACCCACGACGAGCTGGTGGCGAGCTCCGACACCTACCGCGAGATCGTCGAGTCGCAACGGCAGGTAGCGGCGTGAGGGGGCGACGCGGCAGCGGCGGCGCGCCTTCGGGCGGCGCACCTCCCGGCGGGGCGCCCCAGACGATGCAGCGGACCGAGCGGATCCGCACGGGTGGCTTCGGTCACGGCCCACCCCGCATGGTCGGCCAGAAGGCGCAGAACTTCGGGCCGTCTCTGCGGCGCCTCCTGGGGAGCCTGCGTCCAGAGGTGCGCAAGCTTGGCGTGGTGATCCTCACCGCGGTCGGCTCGGTGGCGCTCACCGCCATCGGACCCCGTGTGCTGGGCCGCGCGACGGACCTGCTCTTCGCCGGCGTGATCGGCGCGCGGCTTCCCGCCGGCATCACCAAGGCGCAGGCGATCGCAGCGGCACGCACAGCGGGCCAGGGCCAGATCGCCGATATGTTGTCCGGCATCAACCTCGTGCCCGGCAAAGGCGTCGACTTCACAGCGCTCGGCCACGTCCTGCTGCTCGCTCTCGGCGTCTACCTCGGCTCCGTTGTGCTGCAGTACGTCCAGGGCTACCTGCTGAACGACGTCGTGCAGAACACCGTTTACCGCATGCGTGCCGAGGTGGAGGAGAAGCTCAACCGCTTGCCGCTGCGCTATTTCGATCGACAGCCCCGGGGCGAGTTGCTGAGCCGCGTGACCAACGACATCAGCAACGTTCAGCAGAGCCTTCAGCAGACGTTGAGTCAGGCCCTGACGTCGGTGCTTACCGTCGTCTTCGTGCTGGCGATGATGTTCTCCATCTCCCCCATCCTGGCGCTGGTAGCCCTCGTCACGGTTCCGCTGACAGCGGGCATCGCCGCCCTGGTGATGCGCCGATCCGGACGACAGTTCATCGAGCAGTGGCGCCGCACGGGATCTGTCACGGCGCAGGTCGAGGAGGCGTTCACAGGGCACGCTCTCGTCAAGGTTTTCGGACGCCAGCAGGACGTTCAGGAAGCCTTCGAGGCCGACAACGAGGCCCTGTTCCAAGCAAGCTACCGGGCACAGTTCCTGTCCGGCTTGATCATGCCAGTAAGCCGCTTCATCGGCAACCTGAACTACGCCGCCATCGCCGTGATCGGCGGGCTCAAGGTGGCGAACGGCACCATCAGCCTCGGCGACGTGCAAGCCTTCATCCAGTACACGCGCCGCTTCACGCAGCCGGTCACGCAGCTCGCTTCGATGGTCAACCTGCTCCAGTCGGGTGTCGCCTCGGCCGAGCGCGTCTTCGAGCTGCTCGACGCCGAGGAGGAGTCGGTCGAGGCCCAGGCGCCCGCGCTCCCCGCCGTGCCGCGCGGCCGGGTCGTCTTCGACCACGTGGCCTTCCGCTACGAGGAGGACCAGCCGCTCATCGACGACCTCTCGCTGGTCGCCGAGCCGGGCCGGACGGTCGCGATCGTCGGACCGACCGGGGCGGGCAAGACGACGCTCGTCAACCTGTTGATGCGGTTCTACGAGTTGGACGGTGGGCGGATCACGCTGGACGGCGTCGACATCGCCGAGATGACGCGCGCACAGCTGCGGTCCCGCATCGGCATGGTGCTGCAG
>JARRJS010000186.1:0-6332 GCA_037388885.1 Gemmatimonadota bacterium | reverse complement strand
GCATCACCGTGCCTCGCCGGTGGGGGGTGGACGCGACCGGCACGTTGCAGAACGCCGACGTCGTGCTCAGCCAGGAAGCGCGTGACAGCCTGGCCGCCGCGCGGCGGACGGGCCGTGTCGTCCGCGTGCTGACGCCCGGCCGCGACGCGAAACGGGTCTTCGCGAAGAGCGGCCGGACGACGACCTGGCACTTCCTCGCGCCGGACGTGCGCGACTTCTGCTGGGGCACCAGCGACCGGTACGCGTGGGACGCGACGCGAGCGCTGGTGGGCGGCGAAGACGGCGCGCCGCCGGACACGGTGGACATCCACAGCTTCTTCCGGCTGACGGGCCCGGACACCGCGTGGTGGAGCGGCGGGGCACGCTACACCCGCGACGCCATCGAGCAGCTGTCGGCGTACCTGTGGCCGTACCCGTGGCCGAAGATGACGTCCATGGAGGGCGTGCTGGACAGCGGTGGCATGGAATACCCCATGATGACGCTCATGGCGCCGTGGGCAGACGCCCTGTCGCTGGCCGGCGACCTCATGCACGAGACGGGGCACATGTGGTTCCCCATGCAGGTCGGCTCCAACGAGACGCGCTACCCGTGGATGGACGAGGGCTTCACCCAGTTCGACGTCGCCCAGGGCATGCGCGCGCTGTATGGCGAGCCGCGCAGCGGCGGCCGGCCCAACGACTCGGAGCCCGGCCAGCGCATGTTGTACCTGCAGAGCGTGCGCGCCGGCCAGGACGCGCCGCTCATGCTCCCGGGCGACGAGTACCCGCAGTCGCTGTACTTCATCATGTACTACGACAAGACCGCGCAGGTGCTCGCAGCGCTGCGCGGGCTGCTGGGCGAGGACACGTTCCACAAGGCGTACGTGGAGTTCGGCCGACGCTGGATCGGGCGACACCCGCAACCGTACGACTTCTTCAACACCATCTCCGACGTGTCCGGCCGCGACCTGTCCTGGTTCTGGCAGACCTGGTTCTACCATGCATGGGCCCTGGACCAGGCCATCGAGTCGGTGACAACCGAGGGCGACTCCGTCGCCATCACGGTGGTGGATCGTGGTCTTGCACCCATGCCGGTGCGGCTGGCTGTGACCCGCGCGGACGGGAGCGTCCAGCGCGTCGATCTGCCGGTGGACGTGTGGCTGACGGGCTCACGGCACGCGGTGGCGCGGGTCGCGGCGGCGCCGGCGATCACGAAGGTGGAGATCGACCCGGAGGACCTGTTCCCGGACGTGGACCGGGACAACAACGTTTGGACGCCCTGAGGGCGCGGGAAGGGTTGAAAAGTCCCGACCGATCCGGCCACGGAGCCCATGGCTCCGCGTGCGGGTGCCGGTGCGGGTGCGGCACCCGAGCCCGGAATTCCCCCTGATCCGCTTGCGTGCCCGTGCGTCTGTCCGCGTCCGAAAACGCCGCCAGGATCGGCCTGTGGTCGTCTTCGGCTCACGAACCGCCGGACCCGGACCCGGGTTTTTCTCCCTGTCTCCCTCTCTCCCCGTCTCCCCGTCAATCAGCTCACGTCAACAACCCTGCTTCCGACGGGTCCATCCCGATCAGGGTCAGCCATGCGGCGACGGCGGCGGGGGCAGCCGCCCAGGTGCCCACGATGAAGAAAAGGCGGAAGCCGACGACGGCGCCCACCAGCAGCGGTGGTAGCAGGCCGACGCCCAGCAGCACGACGGTCGTGAGCATCATGAGGATCATGGAGCCCATCTGGTCCAGGCCGTGCTGCTGCGTGGGGCCGAGGCGCGTCCAGGCGGGGTAGAGCACGGCCAGGCCGTTCTGGATGCACATGGTCAGGACGGCCAGGGGCGCGGCCAGGGCGATGGCCGCCAGCCAGCCAGCCGGCAGCATCCAGGGCTGCGGCAGCGCCATCTCCGGGACGGCGAGGAACGCCGCGGTGAGGGTGACGAGGAACACGACGACGAGGGTGAGGCTGGCGGCGGACCCGCCCACCTCGGCGGCCACGACGGCCTGGCCGGAGAGCGGGAAAGTGCGCATGAGCTCTTGCCGCTGGAAGTCGGTGCGCAGGTCGTTGCGAAGGAACATCGGGCCCATGAAGATGGCCGTCACCGCCAGCATCCCGGGCAGCACGGCGACGGCCAGCGCGGCGTCGCGCGGCGTGGCGGAGACGAACATCATGAGCACCCGGAACCCAACGAACAGTAAGGCGATGCCCGCCACCGCGGTCCCGCTGAGGTTGCGGGTGAAGGCGGTCAGGTTCTTCCAGAAGACCGCGACGGCGGGGTGGCCGTCAGGCTTCAGCCGGAACCAGGGGGCGGCGACCCGGCCCTTCCGCTGTGCGCGGAGCGCCGAGAATCCGCGGCCTTCGCGGAGCGCCGACAACATCGCCTGACGCTCCGTCCCCGCCCTGGCGGCCGTCTCCTCGAACGCCGCGTCGGTGCGAATGACCCACAGGTAGTGAAGCACCCACAGGAAGATCGTGCCCAGCATGGCCAGGGCCCAGGCGCCGGGGTCCGGCGCCAGCAGCGGGCCGACGAGCACCCTGAACGGGAACAGCACGAGCGCCGGAGCCGGCCTCGCGAACGCGTCGTTCACGACCGTCACGAACTCGGCACCGTTGGAGATGTGGCTCAGCGCCGCCACGGCGGACGCCAGCGTCCCAACCAGGATGACCGCGGCCGCCACGATGATGGCCAGAGGTAGCCAGTGGCGCCGGAGTCCGGCCGCGCCGTGCTGGGTCCAACTGGTGCGCACCAGCCCCGCGGCTACCTGGTGCAGGTGCGCCGTCGCGAGGACCAGCCAGAGGCCAGCGGCGATGAGGGGCCAGGGCAACGGCACCAACCTGTGACCCACGACCGTGAGCAGGGCCACCAGCAACAGGATCCTAGCCTGCGCTCGCAGCAGCTTGAAGTCCAGCAGCGTCCTGCGAGAGATGGGCCCCTGGAACAGGAAATGGACCTCGGGCGGCGTGAACGCCAGCACCATGTACGATCGGCCGGCGACCCACCATGCCGCGGTGACGATGGCTGCGAACAGCGGCAGAAGAGCTTCCGCTACGGGGAGGACGCCGCCGGGATCGATCTGGCGGCCGGGGCGCGACACGTCTCTGAACCACCAGCCGAAGTAGGCCAGTCCCAGGAGGAACGCGACGGCGTAACGGGGCTGGCGCAGTCGCCTGGTCCAGCCGCGCCAACGGTTCCACAGGGAGCGTCGCCAGAGATAGAGCAGCGCCGGCCAGGGACTGGGCGTGGGGTGCGCCATGGCCGCGCTCAGGTGCCGGGGCCCGGTCCGCCGGTGAGCGCCAGGAAGACGTCCTCCAGGCCCTTGCCCACCAGCTCCGGCCGGCTGGCCACAATGTCGGCGATGGCGCCGGACGCGACGATGCGGCCACCGGCCATGACCAGGATGCGCGACGCCAGCTCCTCCACCAGGTGCAGCAGGTGGGACGACAACACGACGGCCGTTCCGCCCTCCGCGACCTGGCGGATCGTCGCCTTCATCTGGCGAATGCTCGCCGGATCCAGGCCGGTGAGCGGCTCATCGAACAGCAGCGCCCGGGGCCGATGCAATAGCGCGCACGCGATGGCCAGCTTCTGGCGCATGCCTCGGGAGAGCTGGGCCGGCAGCTCGCCCCGCTTGCCGGTGAGCTCCAGGCGCTCGAGCAATTCTCCGGAGCGGGCGTCGGCGTCCGCCACGTTGTAGAGGCGCGCCGTGAACTGCAGGTGCTCGTCCACGGTAAGGTGCTCGAAGAACTCCGGCTCGTCCGGCACGAACGCGATCTCCCGCTTGGCTGCCACCGGGTCCTGCTGCAGCGAATGGCCGGCGATGGTCACGGCGCCGGACGTGACCGGGATGATGCCCGTGATGCAGCGCAGCGTCGTCGTCTTGCCGGCGCCGTTGGGGCCCACCAGGCCGACGATCTCGCCGGCCTCCGCATCGAATGACAGCTCGTTTACGGCGGTGAGGTCGCCGTAACGCTTCGTGAGATTTCGGACTTCGATCATGAACAACCTCCTGCCACCGCCCACATCCTCATTGTACCCGAGTCCGTGTCCGGAAGGCAGGCCTGGTCGATCCACAGCCCTGGTCGGCCGAAACAACCGCCGCGCACGTGCACGGACCCGGATCCGCAACCGGAATCACGGGAGACTTCGGGCTCGAGTCTCGCACCCGCACAGGCACCGGCGCCCGGGTCTCCGCGTTGCATGCCCTCAGTCCGAAGGAGGCGGCCGTCCAGCCGAAGCGTCCTGCCGTGCAGCTGACGGTGCCGGCGACGGTTGCACAGCCCTCTCCAGCCGCCGCAGCCGCCGACTGGTGAACACGGCTCCGATGATCAGCGCGGCGACCATGGCCCCCGCCCCCAGCGCCAGCCGCGGCTCCGTCGCCACGATGATGACGATGACCGCCGCATACAGCGCGATGGTGAGGCCGGGCAGCCACGGGTAACCGGGCATGTGGAACGGCTTCTCCAGGCCGGCCCGGTTGTGCAGGCGGAAATAGCCGGTGAGGACCATCAGGTCGACGCTCAGGGCGAAGAGCATCATGAACCGGATGAGCGTCTCGAACGTGCCGGTCATGGCCAGGACCAGGATGATGACGCTGGCCAGCAGCAGGCCGGGGATGGGTGTGCCGCGCTCGCTGACGCGCTGAAAGAGCTTCGGGCCCAGACGGTCGCGGGCCAGGGCGAAGGCGACGCGGGGCATGCCGAAGAAGTTGACGTTCAGGCTGCTGAGCAGGATCAGGATGGCGGCGGCAACGACGACGTCGCCCGCCACGTGGCCGAACACGCCCGCGATGGCGTCCTGGGCGACGAGGGGCACGCCGGCCATCTGCTTCACGCTGAGCGCGCCGAAATACGCCAGGTTCATGAGCAGGTAGAGGGCGGCGACGGCCAGCGCGCCGCCCAGCAGGATGCGCGGCATGGACCGGCCGGGGGTCTCGAATTCCTCGGCCATCTTGGCGACGTCTTCCCAGCCGTAGTACGCGAAGGCGACCATCTGGTAGGCGAGGGCGAAACCGAGCAGGCCGGAGACGGGCGGCGCGGCGCTGCCCGAGCTGCCGCTGCCATGGCCGTGGCCCATGAGACCGGCCGCGGCGATGCCGAGGAGCACCAGGATCTTCACGATGGTGGTGACGTTCTGGAATCGCCTGCTGCTGCGGACGCCGCCCAGGTGCACGAAGGCGAACGCCAGCACGACGCCCATGGCGAGGATCGGCACGGAGCCGCGCCCCAACAGAATCACCAGGTACTCGGCGATGACGACGGCCTTGGCGGCGCCGGAGAAGCCGCGGGTGACGAAGATCTCACCCCAGCCGGCAATGAAACCGGCGCCGTTGCCGTAGGCGGCGCGCGCGTAGACGTACTTGCCACCCGCCTCCGGCAGTGCCGCGGCCATCTCGGCCAGCATGAGCGTAGCGAGGGCGGCCATGATGCCGCCCAGCACCCACACGCCCAGGATGAGCGAGGCCTTGCCCAGATAGCCGGCGATGAGGCCGGGGGAGCGCAGGATGCCGGCGGCGATCACCATACCCACGGTGACCGCCAGGCCGTCGCGCACGCGAAGAACTCGTTTGAGGTCGGACCGTGGCCCGGCCGTCGGAGGATGGATGGTCGCCATCGGATTCGCCTGTCGGAAGGACGTGCGAACGTGGGGCCTGGCGGGCCGTCAAGTCAAGCACGACCGCGACGCCGAAGACGCCGCAGGCAACTCCGGCCTGCCGGCCCGGCGATTGACGCTCGACCCCGCCTTGCGTATTGATTTGCGCGCATGCATCCGGAACACGACCCGTACCTCGAACACGACCCGTACCCTGAACGCGAACACGCCCGCGAACACGACGCTCGCCGGAACACAGACCTCGAATTCGAACTCGTCCCCCGACCTCGCGACCGGTGCAGGGGCGCGGCCGACGGCGTCGTCGTCCGGCCGAGCGCTCCGCTCCGCGGCGGGCATCGCCGGGCTGGTGGCCGTCGCGCACTTCACGAACGACACGTACTCGGCGTTCCTGCTGCCGCTGCTGCCGCGGGTCATGGACCGGCTGGGTCTGTCCATCGCGCTGGCGGCGACGCTGGCCATGACGCTGTCCATCTCGGCGTCGCTGATCCAGCCGGCCATGGGCTACGTGGCCGACCGGTTCGGCCGCCGGCCACTGGTCATCATCGGGCCGCTCCTGTCCGCGGTGTTCATGTCCAGCATCGGCGTCGCGCCGACGTTCGCCGTGCTGATGGGGCTGCTGGTGCTGGGCGGCACGGGCAGCGCCATGTTCCACCCGCCGGGGGCGTCCAGGGCCGCGCGCGTCAGCGAAGGCCGGGGCAGCGGCGTGCGCTATTCAATCGTCTCGTTCGGTGGCGCCACCGGGTACGCGGTGGG
>JARRJS010000185.1:0-8157 GCA_037388885.1 Gemmatimonadota bacterium | reverse complement strand
GTGGCAACGCATCGACCGCTCTGGGCTACAACACGACCGCCAGCGGCAATGCTTCGACTGCATCGGGCCAGCACACCGCCGCGCTTGGCGACTTTTCCACCGCTCTCGGCTTCAACACGGCCGCGGGCGGAGCCTACTCCACCGCCCTGGGTTCCTTCACGGTCGCCAACGGCCTGTATTCGACTGCCACGGGGCTTTCGACGACGGCCGAGGCCTATGGGTCCTTGGTCATCGGGCAGTACAACGTTATCGCAGGGTCCAACAGCATCTGGACTGCGACCGATCCCCTCTTCGTCGCCGGCAACGGGACCGACGCCAGCACAACCTCCAACGCGCTCACGCTCTACAAGAACGGCAACCTCACCATCGCAGGCACGCTCACCCAGTCCTCCGACGCGCGGCTCAAGGAAGACATGGAACCGCTGGAGGGCACGCTGGATCGAGTCCTCCGCCTCCGCCCCATCCGCTACCACTTCCGCGCCGGCACCGGCCGGCCGGCGGGCACACAGATCGGGCTGACGGCGCAGCAGGTCCAGCCGCTGTTCCCGGAGCTGGTGAAGCAGGACGGGGATGGCTACCTGTCGCTGTCCTATGCGAACCTGTCGGCGGTGCTGGTGAGGGCGGTGCAGGAGCAGCAGGCGGAGATCGGGCCACTCGAGGCGCGGGTCAGAGACCTGCAAGTGCGGAACCAGGCGCTCGAGGCGCGAAACGACGCTCTGGAGTCGGAGCTCGCGGCGCTGCGGGCGAGCCAGTCGGAGATCCTCGCGCGCCTCCGGAAGCTGGAGGCGGGGACGGGCCGGTGACCATGGGTGCCGGGCGGAGGTCCACGACGGAGGCGAGGCGAGAGAGGCGAGAAAGGATGCGGATCATGAACGGAACCGGGACGAGAACGGTAGCCGTCGTCGTCCTGGCCTGCGCGTTCCTGGTGGCGACGTGCGACACCGGGACGCCGCCGGAGCCGAAAGAGTTGAAACCGGCGGCAATCCAGGCCACGCAGGGGGCCAACGCGACGGTGGAGGTCGCAGGCGACGTGGCGCTGGCGGCACGCGTGACGGACGCCAACGGAGGCACCATGAGTGGCGTCGCGGTGCAGTGGTCCATCGCGAGCGGCGGCGGGTCGCTGGCCTCGGCGTCCAGCACGACGGACAACACCGGGGTGGCGACCGTCGTGTGGACGGTGGGCACGACTGCGGGCGACGGCGAAGTGCGGGCAAGCGTATCGGGTGTGTCGTCCAGCGCCAATTTCCCCGTGACCCTGACGCCGGGTCCGGCCACGACAGTGACGCTGTCGGCGGACACGGCTTGGTTCACCGCGCTGGACGACACGGCCACGTATACGGCGGCGGCCGAGGACGCGTACGGCAACGACGCCGGCGAGACGATTCAGTGGGCGGCGGACGACGACCAGGTCGCCACCGTGTCGGATGGGTTGGTGACCGCGGTGGGGCCGGGAGAGACCTTCGCGACAGCGACGGGTGGCACGGCCGTGGACACGCTGGTGGTGGTGGTGGCGCAGGAACCGGTGGGGGTGACGGTGTCGCCGGCTGCGGACACGGTGGCGTCGGGCAACACCCTGGCGTTCAGCGCGGGTGCGGAGGACGCCAACGGGCACGGGATCGCGGACGCGGCGTTCACCTGGGCCTCGTCGGACACGCTGGTGGCGGTGGTGGACGCGACGGGGGTGGCGACGGGCCGGGCCGTGGGCAGCGCGTTCATTGTGGCAGCGATGGGCGCGCTGAGTGACACGGCCACGATCACGGTGACGGCGGGCGGCGCCGCGTCGGTGGTGGTAAGCCCGGGGACGCACAGCTTCGGGGCCCTGGACGAGACGCATCAGTTCACGGCGACCGTGTACGACGGCCAGGGCAACGTGGTGCCGGGCGCGAGCGTTACGTGGAGCTCCACCGACGAAGGCGTGGTGACGGTGGATGGGTCGGGGCTGGCTACGGCAGTGGGCAATGGCAGCGCCGGCGTGGTGGCCAGTGCCGGCGGCGTGGAGGACACGGCGGCTGCGACGGTGCAGCAGGTGGCCGCCACGGTCGTCGCCGCGCCCCTGGAGGCAGTCCTGACGGCGGCCGGTGACACGGTCCGGGCGCAGGCTTCGGCGGAGGATGCGAATGGCCATGCCATGACCGGATCGGTGACGTGGACGTCGACGAATCCGGGTGTGGCGAGCGTAGCCGACGGGCTGGTGCAGGCCGTCGCGGACGGCACGACGCAGATCGTGGCCACCGTGGACGCAGTCGCGGACAGCGTGCCTGTGTCCGTATTGACCAGTGCGGGCGTGTCGCGGACCTGGACGGGCGAGGCGGGCGCGGACTGGGTGGCGCCGTTGAGCTGGAGCCCGGCAGGCCGCCCCAACGCCGCGGACACGGCCATGGTACCGTCGGGCACACCGGCCTCGCCCGTGCTCAACGGCGACGCAGCGGTGGGCCGGGTGGACGTGGCGGGCGGCGCGACGCTGGCTCTGGGGTCGCACACCCTGACTGTGGCCGTGGACGCCGTCGCAACCGGCGCCATCACGGCGACGACGGGCCGGCTGGTTCACGCCGGCACGGGGTGGATCAGCGGAAACCTGCCATTGCTGGAAGTCACCGGCACGGCGGAGGCGTCCTCTGCGACGACCCTCACCGGCGGTCTCCGCGTGCTGGGCGGGACGCTGCGAACGCAGGGGCAGACGGTGACCATTCAGCCCGGGGGGTAGGCCGAAAAGGGCAAACCGAGGCGGACGAGGCGAGGCGGGTGAGGCGAGACAGCCTCGACTCACCAACCTCGAATCATCCGCCTCGGTGCATCCTCCTCGCAGTACCTGGTCAGTTCACCGTGCCGAATGTGCGATGGAGTGATCCCCGGAACCATCGGCGAACGTGAACGTCGCGATGGAGTTGTACTCCGCCGGCAGCGTGAGCTCGGCCCTAAGGCGCCGGTAAGCGCTCGCGCCGGTGATATCCGTGATGGTCGGCGTCGGCAACGCCTGGCCGAATGTGAGGGTATGGCTCGCGAGGGTCGCGAACATCTGCGATACCCTGCTGAACCCCTCGGTCACGGTGAAGACGTGGAAGTCTCCCGCCTGCTGCTGGGCGGCCGGCGCGCCCCGCGCGGTGAACTCGCTACCGATGTAGCTGCCGGTCTGGAGCGGAACGTAGTAGCACACGCCCGCGCTGGGGGACGTGGCGTACTCAACCTCCCACGTCCCGCCCCCGCCGGGGCCGCCCAGGAGCGTGATGGTGGCCGAGATCGGGTCGAAGCCGTTCGTCGCGAAATCGATGGTGCCGATGTTGCTCCCGTCCGCCGGGTTCAGATCCCGCATGAAGATCATGCGGTCCGTCGCGTCGTTGAGCGACGACTTGAAGCCGACGAGGTCGAGGTTGCCGCTCGGGACTGCCGAGAAGGTTACCGGGCCGTCAGATGCCGCCTGCGTGGTCGCATCCCCCAAGCTCACCGTCGCCTGTTCGCCGTTGGCGGGGGTGATGCCGCTCACGCTCCCGTTGACCGTCTTCCCCGTGGCCACCACGTCGCACACGTCCGAGAGATCGCCGGTGACAAGCTCCGACTGCGTGGCGTAGAGGACGAACACGCCGGACCCGCCGCCTGAGGGGGCCGTGGCGATGGCGACGCCGGCCGTCGAGGAAGCCACGTTGAACGTGTAGGTGTCTCCAACGCCGCTCACCGTGGTCCAGGGGCCCGTGCCGTCCTGGTACGCCAGCCACGTGGGCCGCTGGTCCGTCGTGCACACGGAGAAGTCGAGGGAGACCGACTGGCCGCTCGACGTCGTGACGCTGATCTGGAGGCTCTGCGTCGATTCGGGCAATCCGGTCGCGTTTCCGTGCACGGTCACCGTGTAAGTGCCCGTGCTCACGCTGCCTGCGACGTCGATGGTGATGTCCACGGAGTTGCCGCTGGTCGTGACCGGATCGACGGAGGCGGTGATGCCCGCCGGCGAGCCGGATACGGTCACCGTCACGTCACCGGTGAAGCCGCCGGTGCGCGTGATCGTAACGGTGCGGGTGCCCGAGGCGCCCTGCTCCACGGAGATGGGATCGATGGCGTCGAGGCTGAAGCCCGCCGCTGCCGTGACCGTGAGGGTCAGCGTGGCGGTCACGTCGGCGAGGCCGGTGGCCGTGCCGCGCACGGTGAGCGTGTAGTCGCCCGGTGCGACCGACGCGCCGACGTCCAGCGTCAGCGTCGATGCATCGCCGGTGGCGGGGTCGGGGTCGAACGTACCCGTCACACCCGTCGGCGCGTTCTCCAGGCTGAGATCCACCGCGTCCGTGAAGTTAGTCCGGGTCAGTGTGACATCCACCGTTCCGGACGCGGACTGATCGATGGAGATCGACGTCGGGTTCAGCGTGAGCGAGTAGGCCGGCGCGCTCGCCACGGTCAGGTGCACCGCGACCGTCTTGTCGGATATCCCCGTGGCCGTGCCGCGGAGCGTGAAGGAGTAGTCTCCGGTCGCGACGGTTCCGGCCACCTTCACCGTCATGGTCGACGTGTTGCCGGTCACCGGATTGGTGGAGAATGCCACGGTCACGTCCGTGGGCAGGCCCTCGGCGGCGAGCGTGATGTCTCCGTTGAAGTTCGAGCGGGTCACCGTGATGGCGACGTCCGCGCTGTCGCCCTGATTGATGGTCACCGGGTCCGGGTCGGTCGCGAGCATGTAGTCGGGCGTTGCAGGAGTCGTCACCATGACCTCGATGTCGACCGTGCGGTCCGCCAGACCCGTGGCCGTGCCGCGAATCGTCAGCGTGTACGTTCCGGTGGTCACGGTATCGTCCACGGCGAGCGTCAGCGTGGCCGCGTCGCCGCTGACCGGGTTCGTGTCGAACGAGCCGCTCACGCCGCCCGGTGCGCCCTCCACGGCGAGCGTCACGTCATCCGTGAAGTTCGTGCGGGTGATCGCGATGTCGGTGGTCCCCTCACCACCCTGGCCGATGGCGAGCGATGCCGGCGTCGCGGAGAGCTCGTAGGCGGGCGCCGCCGTCACGGTGAGCGAGAACGTGGCGTCGTCGGGTGAGACGCCGCTGCCCGTGGCGTGGATGGTCAGGCTGTAATTGTCGGCCGCCACGCTTGCGCCGACGGCGATCGTGACGGTGGCGGTCGTGTTGCCATTGCTGGACTGCACGTTGCTGACCGTGCCGGTCACGCCGCTCGGCGCGCCCTGGACCGATATGGTGGCCGAGCCGGTGAAGCCGCCCCCGCCCGTCACCGTTACGGAGACGTCCGTCGACGCGCCCTGCTCGACCGAGGCGGACGTCGGGTCGACTGCGACGGTGATCGTGGGGTTCTCGTTATTTGTGATATCCCCGTTGTCGCCGCCGCCGGAGCTGCAACCGGCGGCCAACACAAGCGGGGAAAGGGTGGCAAGGAGAACAATTGGGCGACGGCGGGCGGGGAGGGGCCTGCTGCTCATCGTTCCTCCAGATTTTTTGGCACTTCGGGGTCAAGAATGGGGATGCCACTATTGGGGTGACGGACAAGGCGTGTCAAGGAAAACCATGTTTCCGAGCCGCTGCTCCGACGATTCCGAAGGTCAGGGCGTCCCGCGACCCGAATGCCTGGGCCAGGTCGGTGGCGACGGCGGCGCGTACGCCGGGTCTGGCTGGATTCGCGGTGTGGTGCGGGGTTCGGCGGGCGCTGGCGGCACGCCGGATTCGGGGACACCCGACGACGCGGGGTGCCCCATCGAACTATGGCCTCGCCATGACAGACGAGGCTAGGTTGGGGCCATGGACGATGCTCAGCTCCAGGCCCATTTCGCCGCGATCGACGAGCGGTTCGATCGCTTCGAAGCCTTCGTGATCCAGCAGTTCGAGGCCATGAAGGCGTACGTTGACGAGCGTTTCAGCGAAGTGTTGAGCCGACAGGAGGAGCTCGAAAAGAGGGTCGGAGGGCTCGAAGAGAGGGTCGGCGCGCTCGAAGAGAGGGTCGGAGGGCTCGAAGAGAGGGTCGGAGGGCTCGAAGAGAGGGTCGGCGCGATGGACCGGAAGTTCGACGAGAAATTCGTCGGCGTGTCCGAGCGCTTCGGGTCCATGCAATTGGCGCAGGAGCAATTCGAGCGTCGGGTCCAGGCGGCGATCGCAGCGAACGGGGCGAGCATCGGTGCACTTCGCGAGGACGTCAGCGGGCTGCGCGATGGCCTCGGTCGACTGGATGAGCGGATGGGCGCGGTGGAATCGAATCTGCTCCGGCTGAACGAACGAGTGGATGGCCTGTCCGAAGACGTGCGCCTGCGGTTCCGCGTGGTGAACGGTCGGTAGAATGGGCTGAGCTGTCGGGCGGCGCGGGCTCGTCGCGTCGGGACGGCTCCGATGACGACAATGACCCCCAGCAACGCCTTTCGTCGCCTTACATAGCAGGAGCCCGTCGATCGACGTGATTGAGCGTCGCTGCTTGCCGGCCTGGGCGTCCGAATCCGAGCACCGACCGATCGGCAGCTACTTCGGCGGATTCCACGTCGGTCCCAAGGGGGAGCGATGAGATAGTCGCGAATCTGGCCGATTCGCAGGTGTGCGGAGGTTGGGGTACGTCAACGCTCACTGGTGCGTCCGACGCACCGGGGAGACACCGAGGACACTGCCAGTAGCAGTACTCGCCGTGGTCGCAGCGCTTGCCCTTGGGTGTGAGGCACCCACGGGGACCGAGCCGGTCACAAGCTTGACCCCGCCTGACGCCAGCCCAGAGCTTTCCGCCAACCCGGTCGTTCACTTCGTATCCGCGGGTAGCCCCGACGCCTGTGATGGCCTCCACGTGGTGGAGAACGGGGCGGTCATCGGCGGCGTGGTCAAACACGGATCGTATGAGGGGGACGACTACACCGGTGAGCGCGGCGTGACCGCCGTCTTCGACAACGGCACCACGCCGGAGGACCCACCCGACCAGATCAGCTTTATGTTCTTCGGGGATTACGTCTGTACCAATCTGGATCCGGACCTCTTCGTCCAAGAGGGGCTCTCCGTGTCACTGAGGGCCTATTCCTCTCGCAGCTTTGTTCGCGCCTGATCGACCGGCTGGGCGATGCATGCCCGGTTGAACGCGCTGCCTACCGTGCGTACATGAGCCCGATGCCCACGCCGTTGATGGACTTGTTGTAGTCCATCATGCTCTGGCCATATCCACTGAACAGGCGCAGCACGATGAAGGCGGCGACATCGCCGGGCATTGGGATGCTGGTGTTGAGACTGACGTTTCCCTTGTCCGTCCCGACGTACCCTCTCACCGTCAGGTGCAGGAGGACCTTTTTCGGCGCCATGTAGAAGAGGTGGATGTCGGTGTACCCGAGGTAATCGGTGATGTCTGGATTGTCGTCTCCCTCCGCAGCACCGGGATACGCCTTGGGAGCCTCCGGGATCCGATAGCGCGCCTTCACGTAGGCCAGCCATCGGTCACCCCGGAACCAGGGCGCCGCGTAAAGGAGGTTCCAGCTCCGGGACAGCGGAACCCGCTGCCCGTTCGACTGGTGTTCGAATCCGAGGTCTCCACCGACCTTCAATGATCCGACGTCGTACTCCCGCCATCGATAGAAGATCTCGGGATTGTAGTTCGTGTCTCGAAACGGCGACGAAGCCTTCGCGTCGTAGGCCTCCCAGAACGAGATCTGTGTGTAGCGACCCGAGTACGTGTACGGCAGGGCGTACATCTCCTTGTGTGTAGAGAGCCCGACTGCGTGGTCGATGAGCGCGAATCCGACTCGCCGGCCGGACCCGTCTTCCTGGGCCCGGGCAGGAAGCGGGATGACTGCGAGCACGACAAGAAGCAGCCCGATCCGCCTGAAATGCATGTCCAAGCCTCCTTCGGTCGAGGGAAGTCGCGGAACCGCACCAGCGGGGGCCGGTGCCCGGCCCTGTGGGCACCCGACCGTCCACATCACCGGATGAGCGATGGTCAGGTGCCTGGGGCCGAGCGGGGCTGCGATTGCCTCAGAACGCGTAGCCGATCGTGAGTCCGGGCCAGATGAGGTAGTCGCCGCCGTGGATGATCCCATACGCGGCGGCCCGGAACACGAATCCAGCGGGCGAACGGAACTCGAACCCGAGCCCGGTATAGCCCCAGGTTGTCGAGGAACTTCCGGAGCTGAACGGCCCAGAATCGGTGGATGCGTTGGCAAATACGAGTCCCGCAGTCAGGAAAGGTGAGGCGTTCTTCGGCACGACGTAGAGC
>JARRJS010000184.1:0-4826 GCA_037388885.1 Gemmatimonadota bacterium | reverse complement strand
CGCAAATCGGGGCAGATGACGGCCCGGACCGGAGCCGGATATTCAGCAACAACGCGGGTTCTCGCCGATTGTCCGGAATCACCGGGGATCACAAAGCGGTCCTACCGCGACCATGAGTGCCGTAAGTCATTGTTCTACGATGACTTACGGCGTTTTGTCTGTGTTGGCTGGATGCTCCATCCGGCTCCGCTCGAGCTCGCGCATCTCCGCCACCATCGCGGAGATCTGGTCGTCGTTGTAGCCGTGGCTCCGCGCGGCTTCTTCCAGGGTGCCCCAGATGGGCGCACCGCACGCGATGGCCTGGATGCCCTTGTCCATGAGGTAGGGAATGGCTTCCGGCACCGTGTTGACGAGGTCCTCCACCAGCGTATCGCGGCGTATCATCCTGGCCTCCAGACATTGCCGTTCAGGCTAGCACGGCGCGACGGGTGTTGGGCACCGGCCGTCAGGGTGACAGCGTGATATCCAAGGCGATGCTGTCCTGCAACGGCCTTCGCATGCGGATGCGAACGGGCCCGACGACGGTGTCCCGAAGGCCGCCGGGCGCGTGGACTCGCACAACGACGCACTCGGAGTCGGCGGGTGCCAACTCTACGATAACGAGTCGGTATGCACCATTGGTCCCGGAGGTCGTTTTGTTGAGGATGGGATCGGTTGCGTCGCACACCGCCGCGACCGGCGAGCCGTACCCCGTCATCATCGCTCCGGCGACCGAGGCGCCGCCGACGGTCTCGATCGTGCCAAAGAGGAGGCCAGACGTCGGCCTATCCGCCAAAACTGATCCGCATCCGAGGACGAGCAGTGCTCCCGTGGACAATGCAACGACGCCAGCACGTGGGTATGGAGTCATGGCTACCGTGGTCGGAAGGTTGACACCTGCCCGCCGCACGAACGCGTGCGGGGCCGCTTCCTCTACTGCCAGATGCTCTTCCCGTAATGCGGGCCGCTCGCTGTGACCTGCACGGCCTGTCCCATAGAAGGAAATCCAAACGCCGTTTCGGGCACTTTCGGTAGGATGTGCGGCGGGGGATCGGTGGGTCAAGGGTGAGGGTGAACAGAGGGCGAGGAGCGTCCGCAAAGCGGCCGGGCGGGTGTGAGGCGCGTGCCGGCGATTCCGGCCGTGGAGCCGAACACCTAGGCCGAAGAGCCTCGTCCCTTCCGCTTCTCAGCGATCCGGTAATCCCGCTCTCCGGTGTCGGGGTTGTAGTAGACATCGGTGAGCTCGTTCGTGGTGGGATCCACGAACCGCTCCCCCGTCGCCTGCCAGCGGCCGTGGCCGCGGTTGACGTTGCGAACGTAACGCCAGCGCTGGAAGGCGATGCCGGCGGTGAGCACGGCGAAGATGACCAGGAGCTGAAGCCCCGGCTCGTACAGGCCCACCGCCAGGTATCCGACCGCCACCAACAGGCCAGCGACACCGATCCCGAGCAGGACGCCGCGCAGCATGTCGGCGCTCCGGCGCCACGACCACCCCCGTGCCGTACGCCACGATCTCGCTCATGGTCTGCCCGATCTCGGATGAGTCGAAGCGCATCATGATGATCGCGTTGGCCCCCATGGCGGTGGCGTTCCGCACCATCCGATCCACGGCGTGCCGACGCGCCTCTTCCAGGAGCTGGGTGTACTCGGTGATCTCTCCACCCTTCAGCGAGCGGAGCCCCGCCATGATGTTCCCGCCGAGGCCGCGGCTACGCACTACGACGCCGAACACCTGGCCCTTGAAGGGGCGCCACAGGGGCCTACGGCATGGGTAGCGGCACCGTGGCCTGGACGGTGAGCGCTCGCCGCCGCGAGTCCGCAAGCCAGGGCCGGTCTGCGACCAGCACGCCTTTAAGCGGCCCCACCGGTGCGCTGAGGATGTCTGCCGGCAGCATGAAGGCAAGGCCGCCCGGAACCGGTTGGACGGCCGTGACGGCAGCTGCGCCATGCGGCAGCGGGAAGAAGGTGGCCGCCGAAGGCGGCGTTCCGCGGAGAGCGGCTCCGGTGACAGTGAGGTGTACACTGTCGCCACGGAGGGTTGCCTTCATTCTCAGCGTGGTATCCTGCGCCGGGAGCTTGTCCAGGCTGCGGACGACCCCGCGCCACACGCGGGCGACCTCCGGAGGCGCTCCTCCCACTCTCAGCGTGAGGGCGACGGTGTCCCGCTGGGAGAAGCAGTCGTCACCGCAGACGCCCCATGTCAGCACTGCCCGGAGGTCGGTGGTGCGGCCTCGCCGGATGGACGGGTCCACCCGGAATCGTGTCACGAGGACCACCTCGCCCCGGTAGACGTGACCGACCAGCCCCGCGGACACGTCGCGCTCCGGGTACGGCCACTGCGTCCCTTCGACGGCGATACCCGCCGGCGTCCGCCAGGCGATAGTGGTCGGCAACCCGCTCTGCCCGGGGTTGGTCCAGGAGATGTGATAGCCATCGGGGATGCGGAGGCGCACGGCCACCCGGAAGCTGGCGCCGGGTGTCACCGAGGTGAGCTCGGGCACTGCCGTGACCTGGACCCTCGGGGGCGGCTTTCCGCCCGCGGCAGCCGTGACGCACAGCCCCAGCGTAGGGGCGAGGAGGCGCAGTCGCATCAGCGGTGGGCCGCCGCGACCCACTTCTTCAGGAAACCGAGGAGCTGCTCGGGCGTCACCTTGTGCGCGCTCTCGAGGGAGCCGTCCGCCGTCGAGGCGACCACCCCTCCCGACGGCGAGAGCACGACCACGGCGGGAACGCCTTTGTCGATGGGATTTCCGTATGTCTTGGAGACGTCGAGGTTCCGATCGAACTGGCCGACGTCAACATGCACCACGCGGAAGTTTGCGTGCAGGAAATCAGCTACCTGCGGGTCGTTGAAGAGCCGGTCCAGGATGATGCAGTCGGCGCACCAGTTCCCGCCGAAGTCGAGCAGGACCAGCTTGTGGTCCCTCCGGGACGCTTCCAGTGCGCTTGCGATGTCGTGGTGGGGATCCGCCGCGTCGTCGTAAGGGCCGTCCGCATTCGCTGGCTCACCGGTCTGCGCGACGCCCAGGAGGGCCACCCGGCTCGTCGTGGTGTCGGTCTGCACCAGGAGGGCCCAGCTGCCCACCTGATACAGGTCGATGTTCTCCTGACTCCCCGTCGGGTCGCCCCAGTGTGCACGCACCGTGTCTATGGGATCACCGACCCGGATGCCGCCGAGATCCCCCGCTTCCCGCGCGGCGAGATAGGCGACGGCCAGGTTGCCCATCTTCGAATACACGAAAGCGATGCCACGCGTGCGGTAGCCGAGCAGCTGCACGCCCGGACCGAGAGTTTTGACGTTTTCGGGCTTGCCCAGCACGGAGTTGATGGTGGCGCGGGTCGCCCCGAGCCGGAGCCCGGCTACCGCTGGTGGTGGGTCGCCCGGCTTCCAGGGCAGTCGTCCCTGTTGGCCGCGCGCGACGCGCGGGCCGGCGAAGAAAGTGACGCTGATGGTGGCGAGGAAGAGTGGAAAACGAAGTGTGGATCTCATGTGGAACCCCCGGAAACACCGGGAAGAGGGGCAAACACGCTTCAATGTACAGCGCAGTCCGGTGTGGGGCCACAAGAACGCGGGCGCCCGCGCCGTGCGGCGAGCGTTGCCCTTATGCGAGTTGTGAAGCGTTCGTGCGCAGGTTCTTGAAATCTAGTGCGCCCCGGTGGTTTACGCCGCCGGGGCGCTGTTTGTCGGTCGGGGAACCTCCGGAAACCACGTCCCCGTGGTTGCCGACGATCCGCTACTCGTCCGGGAAGATCACCGGCAGCGCGTCCTCGGAGGTGAACATGCAACGCGCGTTGTGTCCGCATTCCGGCACGATGACGACCTTGTGGTGCCCTCCCAACTCCTCGTTCACGTACTTTGCGAACGCCTGGCCCCGCGCCTGCCGGGTGGGGCCCTGCGCCATGGCCGAGCAGGAGGAGTCGAAGCCTCCGAGGGGCAGGATGTCCAGCTGACCCAGGAGGTAGGTCGTGGGTCGCGAGGCGAGCTGCTGCCTGATCTGGTCGTCGCTCTGCTTCGCGGAATAGCCCGTGTGGTTCTCCAGGCCGTACGGCCACTGGTTGTACGTCGTGCAGCCGCGCCCGTTGCCCAGCGACCGGAACACCGGCGTGTTGGGGCGGACTGCCGGGATGTATCCGGGCGGATTGGCCGTGAGAGTCCAGGCGGCCTGCGTGGGCCGCTCGTCGCTCGGCCATGCGTAGCTCGACGGATTCGCGACCACGTACCTGACCGGCACGCCCAGCGCGTCGTGGACCTGGTTGGTCTCCTCGTATCGGTTGACCACCTGGCCACCCGCCGAGTGTCCTGCCACCACGATGACTTTCAGGTTCGGGAAGACGTCCTTGCGCGCCACCTTGCGCAGGATCGCGTCGAGGAAATCGAAGGACGTCACGTCGGGGTTGTTGAGAGCGGGTCCGCCGGATCGCCATGTGCTGCAGTTCCAGCTGACCTCGTCGGGAGCGAGATCGTCCCGGCACCGGCGGCCGTCGTTCGACGCCATGCGCGGCGCGACGACGAGGGTGTTGTCGAGGGCGCCCCCGAGGAACGCCGCACCGAGGGCGTTGCGGAAGTAGTTGTCGGCATCACGCCCGGCCCCGTGCACCATGACCAGCACGCGGGTGATGGCTTCGTTTCGCTGGTCCAGCGGGTACGTGCGGTAGACGAGGGAGCGGGATGGGCCGCCCTTCAGCACGACCCACTCCGTGCACGCGGCGGTGGCCTGAATGCACGGTGACGTGGTGGAAGCGGTGGTGGCAGAAGTGGAGGTGGTGGTGGGCGCGAGCGCGAGAAGCGAGAGAAGCAACAGCGGTCGACCGATCATGAGAAGAACCCCCCATGGAATCATGGCGGA
>JARRJS010000183.1:0-4839 GCA_037388885.1 Gemmatimonadota bacterium | reverse complement strand
GAACGGGATCCCCGTCCGCTTGAAGAACTGCGGCCAGCCGATGCGCTCGATGAACTCACCCATGCTCTCGTGCGGCCGGGCGCCCTCCGCCCACACCTCAACAATCTTGTGGATGCTGTCCACCACCTCGGTCCAGCGCGGCGGATCGTTCTCGATGAATGGTATGGCCAGCTTGGAGAACATGGGCTCGTGGCGCGCGTTGGAGACCTTGCCGCCCACCCAGATGGAGATGCCGTCGTTGAGGGCATCGGCCATGGGCAGGGACGGGCAGACGGAGAAGCAGTTCGCGCAGTACATGCACAGCTCCTCGTCGATCTCCACCGACGGGTTGCCGTCCACCGTGGCCGGCCGGATGGCGGCCGTGGGGCAGGAGGCAATCACGTTCGGGATCTCGCACAGACGTTTCAGGCTGTCGTGCTGCACCTTGGGTGGCCGGCGGTGCACGCCCAGAATGGCGATGTCCGAGCAGTGCACGGCGCCGCACATGTTCAGGCAGCAGGCCAGCGCGATACGCAGCTTGCCGGGAATCTGCTTGGTGCCGTCGAAATACTCGTGCAGGTCGTCCATCACGGCCTTCACCACGCCGGACGCGTCTGTCGCGGCCGAGTGGCAGTGCACCCAGCCCTGGGTGTGCACGATGCTCGAAATGGCAGGCCCGATGCCGCCGATCGGGTGGCCCAGATCGGCCAGATCCTTGATGAGCGGCTCGATCTTGGACTCATCAGTCAGCAGGAACTCCACATTGTGCCGGCTCGTGAAGCGCAGGAAGCCGTCACAGTACTTGTCGGCCAGCTCTGCGTACTTGCGGATCCGCTTCGTCCCCATCAGACGCGGCGAGCCCGCACGCACGGTGAACAGCTTGTCGCCGGACTCGCCGACGTGAACCATGACCCCGGGGCGGAGAATCTCGTGGTACTTCCACTTCCCGTAATTCTCCTTGATGATCGGGGGCAGGTACCGCCTGAAGTCCGGAGGGCCGATGTCCGTCCTTCTCTCCGGTGTCTCCGTTGCCATGACGTATCTCCTTCGTTCCGATTGTTCTCGTGTCGTCTCAACTGTCGGCCGGGCGGTCAGTTACGCCTCCGCCCCCGCCCCCGCCTGCTCTTCTTCCTCTTCTTCCTCGTAGTATTCCTCGAAGAAGATGTACGGATTGTCCCGGGGGTGAGCGATCATCTCGGGGATCGGCTCCACGCCGATCTCTTCCAGGAAATTGCCCAGCCCCACGCGCTGGATGATCTCGCCCACGCGCTCGCGGTTCTTGCCGTTCTCGCACCAGAAATCCCAGATGCGTTCGGCCAGGTCCTTGATCCCGTCGTAGGGCGGCTCGAGCTTCATGAACGGGATGATCACGGACGAGAGCTGCGCACCCTGGACGATGGGCGCCTTGGAGCCCAGCAGGATGGTGGCGCCGGTGTCGGTGCCGGGCCGTAGCGCCTTGGGCATGACGTTGATGCAATGCATGCACTTGACGCAGTTGCTGTCGTCAATGTCCAGCTCGTTACCGTCCCAGGAGATACACTTCGTGGGGCAGTTGCCGCACACGTCGCGCTCGATGTTGAGGCCGCTCTCCGCGTAGGCCCGCACCTCGTCCTGGTCGACGCGGATCTCGTCACGCCAGGTGCCGATGATGGACATGTCCGAGCGCGCGATGGATGCCACGCAGTCGTTGGGGCAGCCGGCGCACTTGAACTTGAACTTGTACGGGAACGCCGGGCGGTGTAGCTCATCCTGGAACGTGTGCGTGAGGTCGTTGCACAGGTCCAGCGTGTCGTAGCAGGCCCACTCGCAGCGGGCCGGTCCCACGCAGGCGCTGGGCGTGCGCACGTCCGAGCCCGAGCCGCCCAGGTCGAAGTCCATGTCCGTGAGGGCCTTGAACGTGGGCTCCAGCTCCTCCGTCGTGGTGCCCAGCAGGATGATGTCCCCGGTGGAGCCGTGCATGTTGGTGAGCCCGGACCCGTGCTCGTCCCACAAGTCGCAGATCTTGCGCAGCACGTCCGACGTGTAGAACCAGCCCGTCGGCATGTTCACGCGCAACGTGTGGAAGTGGGCGATCGCCGGGAACTCTTCCGGCAGGTCGTTGTAGCGCCCGATGACGCCACCGCCATACCCCATGACGCCGACGATCCCGCCGTGCTTCCAGTGACCGATCTTCTCCTCGTAGGAGCGTTCGAGCAGCTCCAGCAGCTGCTGGCACTGCTCCTTGTCTTCGGCCATCTCCTTGATCTGTGTCACGAAGCTGGGCCAGGGTCCCTTTTCCAGCTCGTCCAAGAGAGGAGTGCCTTTTCCGTTACCACCGGCCATTCCCGGTCTCCTTTCGGCAGGTTGTGGCGTCACTTCAACGTTGTCTCACTCATGCAGCTTGCAGCATTTCTCTCACGTTCACGACGATCCTGCACAGCACCGTGAGGACCATGAACCCGAGCGCGTAGACGGCCACCGTGATGGCGATCTCCGGCGCCGTGGGCGTGTACTCGGTCACCTTGCCCAGGGGCGACGGGATGAAGCCGCCGATGACGAGGCCCATGCCCTTCTCGATCCAGACGGCCACGATGACCGCGGCGGCGACCAACGCCAGCAGCCCGTCGCGCCGGCGCACGCCGGGGAACATGAGCGCGCCCACGCAGATGAGGGTCAGGATGGCGTTTGCCCACATCCACGGGACCAGCACGTGGTGTCCATCCAGACCCATGTACAGGTACCGGAACGTGTCCACGTGCTCCGGCATGTGTCCGTACAGTCCGGTGAACAGCTCCACGACGACGAAGAACAGGTTGATCGTCATGGCGTAGGTGACGATCACGGCGATCTTCTGGACCGCCTCCTCCCCGACATTGAACCGCGTGGTGCGACGGAGGATCAGCGCGAGCAGGATCAGCAGGCTCGGGCCGGAGGCGAACGCCGAGGCCAGGAAGCGGGGCGCCATGATGGCCGTCATCCAGAAAGGCCGCGCCACCAGCCCGGCGTACAGGAACGCGGTGACCGTGTGGATGCTGATGGCCCACGGAATGGACAGGTAGATCAGTGGCCGCACCCAGCGTGGCGGCGGTGCGCCCTTGCGCTCGGCGTCGAAGGTGACGGTGCCGATGACCAGGTTCAGGATCAGGTAGCCGAACAGGACCATGCTGTCCCAGAACATCACCGAGTGCAGCGTCGGGTGCAGGAACACGTTGAGCACCCGCATCGGCTGGCCCATGTCGACGAAGATGAACAGCATGCACATGACCACCGCCGACACGGCCAGGAACTCGCCCAGGATGACGGTCTTGCCGAAAGCCTTGTAGTTGTGGAGGTAGTAGGGGAGCACGACCATCACCGCGGACGCCGCTACGCCCACCAGGAAGGTGAACTGGGCGATGTAGAGTCCCCACGACACGTCCCGGCTCATGCCCGTGATGGTGAGGCCGAGGGCCAGCTGGCGGCTATAGGCCACCGCCCCGATGGCGATGAGAACGAGCCACCCCACCAGGAGCAACCAGTATCGCTTGCCACCGTGGAACGCCGCTTCCAGCATATCTGCTACCTCCGTCCCGGCCGCAGCCGGGAGGTGCTCAAACGATGTAGTAGACGTTCGGTCCGGTCCCCAGCTCGGGCCGCCGAACAATGGTCTCCCGATCCCGGATCAACCGACTCACATCCGAGTTCGGGTCCGTCACGTCCCCGAATGTCAGCGCGCCGGCTCCACCTTCGACTCCGGCGGCCGCCTCCACGCATGCCGGCAGGCGCCCATCGCGCAGTCGCTCGACACAGAAATCGCACTTCTCCACCACGCCACGCATGCGCGTGGGGTAGTCGGAGTAGTACTTCCCGTCCGCGTCCGTCTCGATGTACGGCCGCGGGTCCCGCCAGTTGAAGCTGCGGGACTCATACGGGCAGGCCGCCATGCAGTACCGGCAGCCGATGCAGCGGTGCATGTCGATCATCACGATCCCGTCCGATTCCCGCTTCCACGTGGCCTGCGTGGGGCAGACCTTCACACACGGGGGGTCCGTGCAGTTGTTGCACATCACCAGCACCGGGGCTACCCGCTCGGTCTCGGACATGTGGTGGTGGACCTGGTCCGGGAAGACGTGCTCATACTCCTCCGTCCAGACCCACTTGACCTCGTCGGCCGGATCCGGGATGTGCGGGATGTTGTGCGCCCGGTCACACGCCTCCACCACCGCATGCCGCACCGGCTCCTGCTGGCACTTCTTCACGTCCACGACCATCGCCCATTGCTTGACCGACTTCGGGACCGAAGACGTCTCCTGCGCCACCGCGCGGACGCTGGCGCCCAGCACCGGCAGCCCGCACGACAGGCCGACGACTGCCGCTCCCGCTTCCTTGAGGAAGGAGCGGCGACTGGTGTTCAGGTCACTTCCCTTGAGACTCGACATGGCAATTCCAGCAAGTCGGCTGCACGTCCGCATAATCGTGACAACGCTGGCAGAACGTGGCTCTGGATGTGTGGCACCTCAGACAGGTGCCGGTGAAACTCATGGTATAGGTCGCGCCCGTGGACGAGACGTAGTCTGTACGACCTTTCCGTATGACCTCGTAGCGCCACTCGTTCAACAGCTCAGGGTGATTGGCGATCATCCACTCCGTCGGCTCGACACACGCCGTGTCGTTGGCCGGCAGCACCAGGTCCGGCGGCGCGGCCGTCGCGCGTGTGCCGAACCCGTACCACACCGGGAACAGCACCACGGCGCAGAAGACCACGAGTCCACCGATGATCCACTTCCGGTCACGCATGGCGATCCTCCTCCCCTCCGACCACCCCGGGCGGATCCCCTTCCACCCCCGCTCCCACGCCAGCCGGATCCCCACCCACCACCGCCCCCACCTCAGGCGGCAGCT
>JARRJS010000182.1:0-4952 GCA_037388885.1 Gemmatimonadota bacterium | reverse complement strand
TGCCCTCGTGGAAGATATGTACGGCCCCGACTTCGTCGACATCAACTTCGGCTGCCCTGTCAAGAAGGTGGTCAAGCGAAACGGCGGCTCCGCATGCCTACGTGACTTGGATCTGGTGGGACGCATCATCCGGGCCGTTGATGCTGCGACGTCGCTGCCGACGACGGTGAAGGTGCGCAGCGGGTGGAGCGAGAAGCTGCGCAACCCGGTGGAGATCGGCCTGCGTTGCCAGGACGCGGGCGCTCGGGTGGTGACGCTGCATGCCCGGACGCGCACGCAGATGTATGGCGGCGCCGCGGACTGGACCGAGATCGCCGCGCTGGTGGATGGGCTAGAGGTCCCGGTGGTAGGCAACGGTGACGTGCGCACCGGCGAGGATGCGGTGCGCATGCGCGACCAGACGGGCTGCGCGGGCATCATGCTGGCGCGGGGCAGCCACGGCCGGCCGTGGGTGTTCGCGCAGGCGCGCGCGGCGCTGGATGGGCGGTCCGTGCCGTCGGACCCCGACGTCGTGGAACGGTTCGCCGTCGTGCGGGAGCACGCGCGCAACGCCATCGCGTTTGGCGGCGACGAGCGCCACGCCATGCTGGAGTTCCGCAAGCACCTGGGCTGGTACGCGAAAGGGCTTCCGGATGCGCGGTCCCTGCGACAGGAGCTGTTCCAGGTCACACGCCTGAAGGACGCGGAAGCCCTGCTGGACGCGTACCTCGAGCGCTACGCGGCGGGGGTGGCATGAGCGACCGGCTGCTCCGGATGCTGGAAGCGTTGGCGGCGGGAGAGACGACGCCGGACGCGGTGGCGCGCCAGCTGGCGTGGCTGCCGGTCGAGGAGGTGACGGCGGACGGCGGCGAGCCGTTCGCGCGGCTGGACCAGCACCGGTCGCTGCGGCAAGGTTACCCGGAGGTGGTCTATGCGCCTGGCAAAAGCCGGTCCCAACTGCAGGCGATCTGTGAGCGGTTGGCCGCGAGGGGCGACGGCTTCCTGGTGACGCGGGTCGACGCCGGCGACGGCGCGGCGCTGGCGGGCGCGTTCGAGGGTGCGGAGCACAACGACGTCGCGCGTACGGTGCACCTGCCGCCGGATAAGCCGCGACCCGACGACGGAGGTCCGGTGTTGGTGGTGACGGGTGGAACGGGCGACCTGCCGGTGGCGGAGGAGGCGGTGGTCACCGCGCAAGCCCTGGGGCAGCGCGTGGAGCGGGCGTACGACGTGGGTGTGGCCGGGCTGCACCGTATCCTGAACCAGGGCGACGTGCTGCGACGTGCCGCCGTCGTCATCGTGGTGGCGGGCATGGAGGGCGCCCTGGCCTCCGTAGTGGGCGGGCTGGTTTCGGTGCCTGTCATCGCCGTACCCACGAGCGTGGGGTACGGCGCGTCGTTCGGTGGCCTCGCCGCCCTGTTGGCCATGCTGAACAGCTGTGCGGCCGGCGTCACCGTGGTGAACATCGACAACGGATTCGGCGCGGCGTGCGCGGCCGCGCGCATTTGCCGACTCTCCGCCCGGCGTTCCTGAGCCTTCCCCGGATCCCATGACCGCACGACCGAACACGCAGGCGGCGCATGTGCGGGCCTGGCCGTCGGACGCGCTGGCGGCCTACGGCACGCAGGTCGTGGCGGGCGTGTACGTCGGCTGCGTGCTGTTCGCACCGTGGCTCGGCCACGGCGTGCTGGCGTTGGCGGCCGCCGGCACCGGCGCCATCGTGGTCTGGAACGCGCGGGACAGCTGGCGGGCCGGCCGGCGCTCGGCTTTGGCGGTGGCGGCCTGGCCACCCGCGCACCTGCTGGTAATGGCGGCGGAAGGGCCGGCCGGCCCGGCCCTGCCCGTGCTGGCGGCGTGGGCCGTGCTGCTGGCGTTCACGCAGCCGGTGCGCAGCGCTTCCGTGCGCGCGGCACTGGCCACGCTGCTGGTCGCGGTCGTCGCGGCGTGGGCAGGGAACCTGAGCCTGGGTGGCGGCGTGGAGACGGTGCTGGCCATGGTGAGCGGTGGTGTGCTGGGTGGGGTGGGCCGACACCTGGCCGGCAGCATGGAGGGAAAGGCCCGACAGCTGGAGCGCATCCTCGAGGATGCCCGCGCCGGCCGAACCGATCCGCTGTCCGTCGCCGTGCGGCGGTCGGAAGAGATGAGCGAGGCCGTGGAGGAGGTGCGCGCCCGGCTGGGGGCGGAACGCGCCGTCCTGTGGGACGTCATCGAAGACGGCGCACGGGCACGGCCCAGGATCGTGGCGGGCGAGACGGCCCCGCCCACCATCACGCTGAACGGCGACCCGCTTCGCTGGGTCTGGGAAGAGACGCTGCCGCTGCGCCTCGATGTGCCGCCAGTGTGGGCGCTGCCCGAAACGCGCATGAGCGCCATCTCGATCCTCGGCGGATCCGATCGGTACGCCCTGTTGACCGTGGAATGGCACCCGGACGGAGACGTGGCCGTGTCCCTGCAAGCGCTCCAGGACGTCGCCCGCTACCTGCGCGCCCTGGCCCGCCTCCAGATCCGCGAGACGGCGGCCGATGCGGCTCGCACCCGCTTCGCCGAGATGCTCGACTTCGTCCGGCAGCTGCCGGGCGAGATGGACCCGGAGACCTTCCCCGACGCCCTCGCGCAGACCGCCCGCGCCGTCGTCGGCGCGACCGGCGCGCTCGTCGCCTCCGTGGAGAACGAGTCCGGCCGGGTGCTTGCCAACGTCGGCGAAGACGGCGGACCGGCCGTCGGTGCGTATTTTGGACCCATGGAGAGTGACTGTGGCTGGGTGATTCGCACCCGGACCCGCATGCCCAGGCTCCGCACCGACAGTCACGGCCAACGCCCCATCGTGGCGAACGGAGAGCGCTGGCACGCCCAGCCGCGCGCCGTGTTGGCCCTGCCGTTGTTGGACCCCAAGTCCGAGATCCGCGGCATCCTGGCCATCTGGAGCTCCCAGGCCGACGATCTGGACTCCGACGCCGTGAAGCTGCTGGAGGTGTTCGCACCCGTGTTCGCGCTCCAGCTCCAGCACGCCGGCGATCTGGTGAAGCTCCGGGAGCGCGTCACCGCCGACGCCCTCACCGGCCTGCACAACCGCGGCGCCTTCGACGAACGGCTGGAGGCCGAGCAGCAGCTCTTCCTGCGCTACCGGCACCCCGCCGCACTCATCGTTGCGGACATCGACCACTTCAAGCGCGTGAACGACACCTACGGCCACGAGGCCGGCGACGCCGTGCTGCGCATGATCGGGGAGGTGATCGAAGGCACCGTGCGCGAAGTCGACTATGCCGCCCGCTACGGCGGCGAAGAATTCGTCGTGCTCCTGCCCGACACCATGCGCGCCGCCGCCATCGACGTCGCCGAGCGACTGCGCGCCGCCGTCGAGGCCCGCACCGTCGTGTGGAACGAAGAGCGCATCCAGGTGCAGGCGTCCTTTGGCGTCAGCGCCTGCACCGAGTGCGTCGACACGCCCGCCCAGCTCGTGCAGAGCGCCGACGACATGCTCTACCGGTCCAAGGAGGCCGGCCGCAACCGCGTGACCGCTGCGCTCGTGGGTCGGGATGAGGAGTGAATTGCCTTAAGTCGATATCCCACAATGCGCTACGCCCGTTGATGCCCGGTGGTGATTCCGCTATATTTCACTCCGCTGATTGAAAGCCACGAGGTCCTGGGGCCGATCTGGATTCGACGTGTTTAGTGAGGTCGGAGCTGCGTGCCGAGGTGTCCATCCCTCGTTAAACCGTGGACAAAAACTCATAAGTGCCAACAATAATCTGGCGCTGGCTGCGTAAGTAACCCTTACGTGCCCGTCTGCCGTCTAACCCGCCCGAGGTGAGGCGTCAGGCGACGAGAAAGTCGGGCTGGCTCGCCGGCGGCGCCACGACGCCGCGAGTGAGATCTTCCGTGGCTGGCGCGTCACGAGGCCGTCTGCCGGCCGCCGTGCGCGCGAGAAAACCGAATGGCGGACTACGCACGTAGACGCACCGATGGATCTATTCGCGGACGCGGGTTCGACTCCCGCCGGCTCCACTTTACCGCCCGGGTCGTGAACGGCCCGGGCGGTTTCTTGTTCTTGGGTCGTGAAAGGCCATGGTGGCGTCCAGCGACACAAGCCCCGAGTCAAGAAGGAACACCGTCGCCTTGGGGACAGCCTCACCCCATCCGGTCAACAGCATCCAACCTTCGATGGATTGGACTGCGAGGTCGTGGGAGGAATGGACGCCGGCGACAGCGACAATGACGGTCAAAGGCCGAAACGCCATCGAGCGCGGCCGATTCCACCAACGCCACAGCGACGTGAGTCCCTCCGACCACCGGCGAGACGGGCACAGGATGTACAGGCGTCCTACCCTGCGGTCATCAGCGCGGCCGCCTTCTCCCGGAGGTGCCGGACACGAGGCTGGAGCGCGGGGTCCGCGTCCTGCCATAGCTCGGCGGCCCGGGCATAGTAACGGGCGGCCTCGGTCCGGTGGCCGAGCCGCTGGTGGAGGAGGCCGAGGCGTTCCAGGGTATCGAACAGGAAGACAGCGTCCCACTTGGCGAACAGGGGTCGTGCCGCAAGCCACTCCTCGTACGCCGCCGCCGCTTCGCCCGTGCGGCCCATGGCCTCCAGGATCCTGCCGCGCATCAACGGGAAGAATCGATAATCCCGGCCGGTAAACCGGCAGCCGCTTTCCGCCGCCCGGAGCGCATCCAGGCTCTCCGGGTCGCCGGCTGCCGCCGCCGTGGCGGCGCGCAGCAACCCCCGGATCAGCCAGCCGTCGCCCGCCCCCAGCGCCTCGAGCGTGTCCAGCGCCTCACCGGCGCGCTGTGGATCCCCGGTGGCAGCATAGAACAGTCCCGCCTCGTACCAGAGGGCGATTCCGTAGTTCACCGGGTCCGGGGAACCGCGGATCCAGCGCGGGTCCACGGTGGCAGTGTCGCTGTGGGCGGCCAGGCGAAGCACGGTGAGGCCGGCCGCCGTCGGCCAGGAGAGTGTCTCGCCTTGCTCTGTGGCC
>JARRJS010000181.1:0-4953 GCA_037388885.1 Gemmatimonadota bacterium | reverse complement strand
CTCGTTTCCGCGAATCGGCCGCACGAGGCGCTGGCCAGTCTCGAGGACCTGCACGCACACCTGCCCCTCGCCCAGAAGTGGGCCTTCTTCTGGGGGGCGCAGACCCGGGCCCTCCACATGATCGGCCAGCACGAGCGAGAGCTCCAGGCGGCCCGGATGGCGCGGGACTCCCTCGCCGGACCGCTCTTCGGCATGACGTACGAGGGACGTGCCCTCGCTGCCCTGGGTCGCGTGGACGACCTCATGTCCCTGGTCGCGGAGATCGCGGTTGCGCCGCCTCAGCCGGGCTTGACGCCGGGCGACGCGTTGCCGGATCTGGCACTGGAGGCGCGCGCCCACGGCCATCCCGACGTCTCACTCCGGATCGCGGATCGCGCCCTTGCGTGGCTCGATGGGCAGCCGGAAGACTTCCAGGCGTCGGCGGTGGGACGCGCCCTTCGCGGCGGGCTCCTGTACGAGCACGGTGACTGGCAGCAGGCGGCCACCGCGTTCGCCGGGCTGGCCGCGGACTCGGTGGACCTCGTGGAGGCCCTGGGCTACCAGGGCACGACCGCCGCGCGCCTCGGCGACCCGGATCGAGCCAACGAATTCGACCGGCAGCT
Source organism: Gemmatimonadota bacterium (assembly GCA_037388885.1). GTDB lineage: Bacteria > Gemmatimonadota > Gemmatimonadetes > Longimicrobiales > RSA9 > JARRJS01. Next base: position 4,351 of record JARRJS010000181.1, on the reverse strand, counting down.
CGCCGCGCTGCCGAGCCCTCGCTCCCACGGCGCCATCACCCTCTGGCGGGCGAGGATTGCCGCGACGCTCGGGCGGCGGGACCAGGCGGTGCGCTTGCTGCGCCAGGCGTTCAACGAAGGTCTCGGATACGGCATCTGGCTCCACCGCGACGCCGATCTCCTGTCGCTTCACGGCTACGGCCCGTTCGACGAGTTGCTGCGCCCGAGTGGATAGCGTCGGCCGGCTGGCGCTACGCGTCCTGTGCTGCGTGTCCTGTTCATGACCCGGAATCCCCTTGAAAGGAGGAGCCATGTCCTCCCGGTCCGGCGTTTTCCTCGTCGCCATAGCGGGTGCGAGTGCCTGCGCCCCCAAGCCTCAGCTCGTCTGCACCACCGGCGCGGTCCAGGCATGCTTCGGCATCGTCGTCGATTTCCGGAAAATGCCCGGGGACTCGACGCGCATCACCATCGACGTCCAGGACCTGCAGGGCACCGTTCCCAACGACAATTCCGCGTGGTCGCAGCTCCTCTACGTGCGCGTCTATCGCAACATGGACCCGTCGCTCGGCTTCCCCGGCCCGGGCGTCATCACGCCGACGTGGGACACGACGGTGCAGACCATCGGGCCCTCGGCGCCGGGATCCGGCTGGCACAACACGGGCGTCAGCTCGCCGAGCTTCGTGAGCGAGTGGATCGCGGCCGGAGGGGGCTATGGCACCGACGTCGGCTACGTGTCCGGGCGCGACACCTCCTACAACCAGGTGGTCAACGCCGGAGCCGGCCTCCGCACCTACATCGGACCGGGCAAGAACCCGGGCTGGGTGAGATTCAGCTTCGTGGCGCAGCACGTGGTCACGAGGGACGACGTCGGCGTCCAGCTCTCCGCCTGGGCATCGCTTCAGCCCGCGAGCACCCTCCAGGCGCCGCAGCAGTTGGGCTGCCAGGTCATCACGGGCGGGGGGCCGGTGTCGGGAAGCTGCGCCTCCTTCCCGTACAAGCTCCAATAGTGAGGGCCGTGCTCTATGCCGTTTGCCAGGGGGCCTTCGAGCGCAACCCGGAAGGTCCCCGGCGTTCAGGCAACCTGCCGTGACCAGCTCGAACTCGAACTCGTCTTTGTGGGGCCGGTGTCCGGATTTTCATGTGGCTCTGGCGCTCGTGGCCGGCAATGCCGTAACCTGACGGCTGGCCGCATCGTCTTTCCATCGGCAGACCAACAGCGTGACAGGGGACATGGCAGAATCCGACGCAGGATCCCCGACGCCGGCCCGCCGGCCGGCGGCGGTCCGCTGGATCGTGGGGCTGTTGTGGTTTCGGATTGCGGTGGGTGTTCTGGTGGTTGTCCTGGCCATCGTGTTCACTCACGCCTTCGACGCACCCTGGCTGGAGGGTTTCCGGTGGGGCTTCATCCACCATTTCGGCTTTGTGCCAGGCAACTACGGCGCGGGGCAGGCCGGCAAAGCCTCCGCCGACTCGCTGCTGGCGATCCTTTTCTCGGGCCTCATGCTGTGGGCCGTCAACAGGCGCTGGCTCCGAACGCTCCAGATCGTTGCCATGATCAGCCTGTTGTTTTCGCTGCCGGGCGTCACGGGCATTCCCCTCGCCCTGGCCGTCGCAGTGCTGGCCTTGCTGCCTTCCGTCGCCCGCTACTGCCGACCCGCCTCGCCAGAGCTGGCCGACGCTGGGGGCGCCCGGCACGGCCGGATCGCCCGGGAGACCGTGCCGGGCGGTGAGGCTGCGGAGACCTGAGAAGCCCTCGCCCGGCATGACCCATGTTACCGCCGCAGCGAATACCCCTTCACCACCCAACCCTCCGGTGGCTCCGAAACCATGAAGTACGGCGTGCCGCCGTCCACGCCGACGAATCGGCCCGGGACGGGCACGTCCTCCAGGCGCTTGACCCCGTTCCCGTCATAGAGGTCGAGGGCGTAGTCCTCCACGGCCCACCGGTCCCTGCGCGACGGCGCGTACTGGCCGTGGACCACGACGATGCCGCCATTCGCCAGCACGCCGAGTCCGCTGATCTGGGTGAAGGTCCGCAGCCACGCTTCCCACCGGGTCAGGTTCTGGTCGACGAACTCGCCGCGGCGGAGTCGTTCGGCCTGCCGCCACGAGCGGGGTGGCTGGCCGAAGGTGCCGAGGGTGTGCCCCGACGTGTCGTAGGCGTGGATCGGGCAGACCAGGTTGTCGGCGGCGAGGACGAGGGTGTCTCCGACGGCGATGCGCTCGATGGAGGCGCTGATCCAGTAAGGGACTTCGTTCACCAGCGGGTCAATGGTGTGGAAGGACCCGAGCACCTTCCCGTGCATGGACACGATGTCGAGCATCGGGGCTGCGCGACGCAACATGTGCACGAGAAGACGGTCATCCGGAAGAGCCAGCAAGCCGGCCGCGACCCCGTCCATCTGGAACACCGTGTCCAGCTGGAGGCCCGCAGAGAAGCGCGTGATTCTGCCCTTCGAATCCGCCACCGCCAGACCGCCCGCCGAGTCGAACGCGACCCCGGAAGGTGAGCGGAACTCGCCCGGGCCGTCCCCCATCCGTCCCACGTCGCCCACCGACTCGCCGCTCCGGGCAAAGACTCGAACACGATTTGCCCGCCGGTCCGCGAACGCGATGCGACCGTCCTTCGCAAATGCCAGCTGCGGCACGTCGATGATGGGATCTCGCGGGTTTTCCACGAGGCGCACGACGCCGGTCTCCTGGAAGACCTCTTCGAAAGCACGACCCGTGGCGGGCGCCGGCCCGTCGTGGGAGCACGCAAAGACAGCTGCCGCGATCCCGAGCGTGAAGAAGATGGATTTCATGAGCGATTGGTCGGGTGAGCCGGTGGGCGTGCGCTGCTCTGCGCACCATGCTCTCTCCCCGCGAACCTGTCAACGCTGCCCTGTTTGCTGTCGCATCCTGCCATGGCCGTTCACGGCGCGTCGCTGCATACAGTGAACGGTTTCTGATGCTTCGCATCCTGCAACGTTTGAGGCCCATGTGCGCGGAGCCGCGGTCGTGATTGCCTGCTTATACCCGATATGGTATATTTCGCGTGTCCGGTAGAGACCTGAAGCCGGTCCGCTGGGTCGCGTCTTCCAGGGAGGATCTCAGAGGCTTCCCCCGCGAAGTCCAACGCTCGATGGGCTTCGCGGTCTTCCGGGCACAGGAGGGGAAGAAGGCCCCGGGCGCCAGGCCCCTGAAGGGAATCGTGAAGGGCGCGGGCGTTCTGGAGATCGTGGAGGATTTCCAGACGAACACCTACCGCGTGGTCTACACGGTCCGCTTCGCCAAGGCCGTTTACGTGCTGCACGCATTCCAGAAGAAGTCGAAGAGGGGCACTGGGATGCCCAAACACGATGTCGAGCTGATCCGCAGCCGCTACGAAGCGGCTCGAAGAAATCATGAGCTGAGAGAGAAGGAACCATGACGGATCCCCGGGACGCCACGATCACCGAAGGCAGCGGAAACGTCTTCGAGGACCTCGGACTGGCCGATTCCGACGAGCTTCTGGCCAAGGCCCGCCTCGCCAGCGCCATCTCCGACATCATCGGTGGCCGCCACCTGACCCAGGCCGCGGCAGCCGAGCTCCTGGGGACCACCCAGCCGAAAGTGTCCAATCTGGTAAACGGGCGCCTGGAGGGATTCTCGCTGGAGAGGCTCGCGCGATTCCTGAACACGCTGGATCGTGACGTCGAGATCGTCGTGAAGCGCCGGCCGCGATCCCGCAAGACGGCGCGCATCCTCGTGACTGTAGTGTAAGCCGGCGCGCCGCCCTCGACCGCCGCTCTACCGGAAGGTCGGCGGTTTTCCCGCAACCAACCGCCGCCGGCTCGAACTCGAATTCGAATTCGAACTCGAATTCGGCTTGTGAAGTTTCGCCCCTCCCAGGCAATTAGATAGCAGAGGGCACCCGCAGCACCGCCTAGCCAAATCGATCGTCCGCGCCACACCGGAGCCCGACCATGAAGGTCGCCGAAGCCGTCCCACACATGACGAAGGCCGACGACGGCTACGCCGACCGCGTGCTCCAGACCGCCGTCCTGGAATCGCTCCTGGCCGTGCCCGCCCACGCGGCCAAGGAGGACGACGTCTTCCAGCGCGTCACCACCTTCGAGCAGCAGGTGCTGGCGGACGCCGCCGACCCCGACAGCCTCAAGTACGAGGACGACCACGCCCTCGACATCCTCCAAACCGTCCTCGACGTCGCGTTGGAGGACCAGCGGGTGTCGGACGACGAGCTGCGCCTCATCCAGCGCCTGCGCCAGAAACTCGGCGTGCACGAGAAGAGCAAGCGCATCCTGCTGGCGCGCCTCGGCCACTTCCCGCAGGCCGGCAACGAGCCGCACACGCCCGCCGAGGTCCGCGACGCCCTCACCGAGCTCCAGCG
>JARRJS010000180.1:0-13297 GCA_037388885.1 Gemmatimonadota bacterium | reverse complement strand
TGTCCACCGTGTCCGGCGCCGCACCGTCGCTGCCGCCCACCAGCGCACGCGTGGCGTCCCATGCGTAGCGGTCGCTGCTGCCCCAGCAGAAGTCGCGCACGTCGTTGGCCACGAAGTGCCACGTCGTCGTACGACCGCTCCTGGCGAACACCTGCTTCTCGTCCTCGCCGGGCGTCAGCACGCGCACGACGCGGCCCGTCCGCCGCGCGGCCGCCAGGCTGTCCCGGGCCGCGGCGGTGAGCACGATGTCGGCGTTCCGCAGCGTGCCGGTGGCGTCCACCGCCCAGCCGTTGGGCACCGTGATGCGCACGTCGTAGTCCGCCGGGTCCATGTAGAACTCGGCCTCCAGCAGGTACGGATCGGTCACCCAGCCGTTCACGTCGTCGTACACCGCCACCTGCGGGTACCAGTAACCCATGAAGTACACGTGCCCCTCGTGCCCCTCCCGGCCGTCGGCCGGGGCCGGCGGCGGCGAGTAGGACCAGCGGAAGGCGAGGCGCACGCTGTCGCCGGGCGGCAGCGGCGTCGCCAGCGGGATCCGCATCACGGTGCCGTCCACCGCGTACTGGCCGGGTTGCGGCGGCGCTTCCGGCGGCGCCGTGATGGGCATGGCCGGGTTGTCCCGCCCCTCGGCCTGCAGCTCCTGCCCGTTCACGACGACGCGGTCCAGCGTCACGCCCCCCGTGATGGGCACGCTCTGCCGCCGCGGCACGCCTTCGGCGAACACGTTCTGCCGCAGATACATGTACATCGTCCGCAGCGTGTCCGGCGCGTGGTTCACGTACACGACCGTCTCCCGCCCCGTCACCCGCTCACGCTTCGGGTCCAGCGACACGTCGATGTCGTAGCGCGGGTGCTGCACCCAGTACCGGGCTCCCGGCCGGCCCGTGCGCGTGCGCGTGCCCCTGTTGACCGCGCGGGTGAATGCGGCGGTTTCGTACACGGGGCCGGGAATGGGACGGGCGCCGGCCGCCGTCGCGGCCGGGTCCACGCTGGGCGCCGGACGCGTCTGGGCGCGCGCGACGGCCGGAACGAAGGACGCGACGACGAGCGCTGCGGTTATGCAAAACAGTGAACGCTTCAAGGGAGTTTGTCCTCCCCGATTACACCATTTTTCTCCCTGTCTCCCTATCTCCCCGCCCCCCCGTCAGTGGAGCAGGCCAAAGCGGTCAGGGAGCACGGCCTACTTCAGGTAATCCGCCATCCAGCCATACACCGTCTCCCACCACACCATCGCATTGGCCGGCTTCAGCACCCAGTGGCCCTCGTCCGGGAAGTACAGCAGCCGCGCCCGGATGCCCAGCCGCCGGAGCGTCGTGAACATGGCCAGGCCGTTCTCCAGCGGGACCCGGTAGTCCATGCCGCCGTGGATGATGAGCATGGGCGTCTTGAAGTTCTTGACGTTCGCCGGCGCCAGCGGATCCCATTTCTCGTACAGCGACGGGTTGGACCAGGGCGTGCCGTTGAACTCCCACTCGGGGAACCACAGCTCCTCGGTGGCGCCGTACATGGCAACGGGGTCGGAGACGCCGTCGTGGGTGACGATGGCCTTGAACCGGTCGGTGTGGCCCTCCAGCCAGTTCATCATGTAGCCGCCGTACGACGCGCCGGCGGCGACCATGTTGTTGCCATCCATGAACGGGTACTTGCGGAGCGCGTAGTCGAGGCCGTTCATCAGGTCCACCACCACCTTGCCGCCCCAGTCCCGGCTGATCTCGTTGGTGAACTGCTGGCCGTAGCCCGTGCTGCCTCGCGGATTGATCAGCACGGCCACATATCCGGGCGCCGAGAACATGTTGGCGTTCCAGCGATAGTGGAAGATGTCGCTCCACGCGCCCTGCGGGCCGCCGTGCACCAGGAAGACGACGGGGTACTTCTTGCTCGCGTCGAACGCCGGCGGCTTGACGATCATGCCCTGTACCTGCGTGTTGGCCGCGCCCTTGAACCAGAACGTATCCGCCGGCTGCAGTGCCAGCTGCGAAACCAGCGCGTCGTTCGTGTGGGTCAGCCGCCGGGCCGTGTACTTCGGGCCCTCCAGCACGAACAGCTCCGTGGGCAGGTCAGTGGCCTGGCGGGCCGCAACGATATCGCCGTTCGGCGCCAGCGCGAAGCCGCCGTTGTAGGCGCCGCGGGTCAGCTGCTGCACCTTGCCGTCCGCCAGCGTCACGCGGTACAGGCTGTGCCAGATCTCGTCCTGGGCGCTGAAGACCAGCGCCTTCGAGTCGGGCGTCCACGCGAACTCGTCCACCGACCGGTCCAGCGGCTCCGTGAGCCAGTTGAACTGCTTCGTCTGTCGGTCGTACACGACGATGCGTGCGCGGTCCGACTCGTGCCCCGGCTGTTTCATCCCCAGGTACGCGATGTAGCGGCCGTCCGGGCTGTACACGGGCGAGACGTCGTTGGCCTTGCTCTCGGTCAGCAGCGTCGGCTCGCCGCCGGCGGTGGGCACCAGCCAGACGTCGTTCCCGGTGCCGACGGCCGTAGGCACGTCCGTGTTGCGAACGAACGCCAGCTCGCTGCCGTCCGGGCTGAGGGAGTAGTCCTGGAACCCGCCCAGCGCGATGGGCGGCGTATCGTACGGGCCGGGCGTCAGGTCGCGCGTCTCGCCGCTGGCCAGGTCCAGCAGGAAGACGTGGCTGCGCATGCCGTCCTCCCACTCGGTCCAGTGGCGGTACATGAGGTGGTCGTAGATCTTCGCGCTGGACTTGCCCTCGCGCAGCTTCTTCATGCGCGCGGCCAGCGAGTCGTCCTTCGGCCAGACCTGCGTGATGAAGAGCAGCTTCTTCCCATCGGCGGACCACACGGGCCCCGTGGCACCCTCCGCCATGTGCGTCACTACTTCCGCCTCGCCGCCGCCCATGGGCATGACGTAGATTTGCGGCCCGTCGCCGCCGCGCGTGGACACGAAGGCCAGCCGTGTGCCGTCGGGCGACCAGGCGGGCGAGCTGTTGGACCCGGCGGACGTCGTGAGCTGCCGGGCGGACCCGCCGGCCGTCGGCACCACCCAGATCTGCGTGTTGCCCTTGTTGGCGTCGACGTCGTAGCGCGTGACCGTGTACGCGACGGTGCGGCCGTCGGGACTCAACGCGGGCGCACCCACACGGCCCATGGCCCACAGGTCGCGCGGCGTCATGGGCCGCTGCTGGGCGGCCAGCGGCGTCGCCGCGGCCAGCGCCAGAACGACGGCCAGGCCGGCGAGCGGTGCGGAAACGCGGGGCCTGGCCTGTGGCCGGGAGAGAAGGCGGAGCGTACGCATGGTCGTTCTCCTGGGAGGTCGGTCGAAAGTGGAGGGAACGTACGGCAGGCGCTGGCGGATGGTCAATCAGGGCCGGCGGGTCCGGAGCGTCACGGCACGCACCAGAGTGTAGTGCTTGCCGCCGTCCGTGGATTCCCCGTCCATCCAGCGGGCGCCGCCGTCGGGCAGCGGCTCCCACTCGGTACGCAGCAGCACGACGCTGTCGCCCGAGGCCAGCCGGCCGCGGAACGTCCACGGATCGTCCGGCTGCGACTCCATGCGCACCAGCACCCGCCGATAGCCGTCGATGCGATAGACCACCCAGCGCCCGCGGTCCGGCTCGTACGCCCGCACGCGGAACAGCTTCTCGTCGCCGAAGCCGTCGTGAATGCGCACCACGTCCATGGAGGCGCAGCCCCCCAGGATGGGGATTACCTGAACGTAGGCGATGCCCGGTTCGCTCTGCCGGTGCGGCCCCGACTGCGCGTCGCCCTCCCAGTCGCCCAGCAGAAAATCGAAGCGTCGGTTCTCCGGCTCCGGGCAGCGGGCCGTGTCGCGGGTGGGCCCGTTGAAGAGCGGCCCGTCCCGCACCGGGTCCCGCTTGTGGAAGTCCATCCGCCAGCTGGAAGTCCAGGTCCGGCCGCCATCGGTGGATGTGCCGTTCTGCCACTGCAGCGAGTCTGTGCCGATGTTCAGGAACGACAGCCGTACGATCGTCGTGTCGCCGTTCACGTTGACCCGGCGGGACAGGAAATCACCGCGCCCAGCCGAGAAGCCGCCGTGGAACTCGCCCCAGCGGAGCGAGCCCTGCATGGGCCAGAGCAGCGCCACCGTCCACGTGTGCGCCGCCGGGTCGTACGCCCGCACGCTGAACCCCCGGATGAACCGCCCGAACGCCTCGCCCTGCCAGTTCTCCACGACCGCGCATCCATCCACGACGGCGTACACCCGGTCGGTGGCGCTGCCGTCGAAGTTCTGCGGCGTGCGGTTCGGCAGCAGGTTGTGGTTCCTCACGTTCCAGTCGCCGAGCCAGAAGTCGAACTGGCGGTGGGGTCCCCCGCACGGGGTCTGGGCGTGGGCGTCGGTAGTTCTGGCAGCGCCGGTGGCGACGGTCAGGGCGAGGATTGGCAGCAGGCGAGCGAGCATCGTCATTGCACAACGTCCTGGCGAGGAGCCGCAGATACCACGTGATCTCCCGAAGAGCCGGTCACTGCCCGTAATCCGGGTGCGCGCCCACCCTGTCGCGGGCCGCGAGCTCGGCCAGCATCTCTCTGAACGCCGGCCGCTCCAGCGGATAGCTGACACGGTAGGCCCGCCGGTAGACGGCGTACAGCAGCTGCTGCACGAGATCCGACGGCAGCTCCTCCCGTGCGTCGCCCACCGGTTGGCGATAGAGCACGAAGCGCTCGTCGGCCGCGCCGGGCACGGGCGCCGGGTGGTAGTACGTCAGATCGAACGGGATGGCGCTCTTCTCCCGCACCAGCCGCCGCAGCCACTCGTTGTCCGGCCGCACCTCGCCGATCACCCACGCCAGGTCGTCGAACTCCGCGTCGCGGGCGTCGGCACGCAGCTGCTCCACCAGCCGGCGCCGCAGCGCGCGGCCCAGCCCCTGGCCCCGGAGCGAGGGCCGCACCGCCAGGTAGTTGATGAAGCCGGCATTGACGCCCTCCAGGTACACGGCGATGGCGGAGGCGACGACCCGATCGCCGCCGGGCACGACGTCGTCCGCGTCCGGCGCGTCGTCGTCCCGACCCAGCGCGGCCAGCAGGTGGAAGTCGTACGCGGCCAGCAGCCCCAGGCGCTTCTCCGCCAGCTCGGAGCGCAGCTCGGCCAGGGGCTGGCACTCGCGTGCCGGGAACGTATCCACGATGAGGCCCAGCGCGCTCTGCGCCGTCGGCTCGCGCTCGTCGAGCACCTCGACAACGCGCACCTCGGCTTCCACGCTCAGTCCTCTTCACCGGCCGGTTCGGCGCCCGGCAGGTCCAGCTTGAACACGCGAGCGGCGTTGCGCCACAGGACCTGCTCCAGCTCGTCGTCGGTCAGGTCCAGCTGGCGCACGAAGCGCAGGTAGCCGCCCATGCCGGCGATGGGCCAGTCGGTGCCGTAGAGCAGCTTGCCCGGGTGGCCACTGAACGCGATGGCGGCCTTCACCTGCTGGAGCATGTAGCGCTCGAAGCGCTCCTCGAAGTCGCCCACGGTGAAGCCCGAGATGTCCGCCACCACGTTGTCGTTTTTGTAGATGACCTCCATGCTGTCCGTGATCCACGGGTTGCCCAGGTGGCAGATCACGAAGGTCACGTCCCGGAAGTCGACGGCAACGTCGTCCACGGCCAGGGGATGGGCATAGCGGACCTTGCCGGCGGGGTCGAACGTGTCGCCCGTGTGGATCATGACCGGCACGCCGAACTCGCCCGCCAGCTCGTACACGACCCGCAGCCGCGGGTCATGCACGTAGAAGGGCTCGTAGCCCGGGTACAGCTTCAGCCCCTTGATACGGCCCTCGCCCAGCAGCTCCCGCAGGTCCGCCAGGTGGTGCGCCGTGTACGACAGGTAGCTGATGCCCGCGACGACGCCGATCTGCGGGTCGTCGTCCACCACATCCAGGACCTGGCGCAGGGTCGGCCGCCGCTCCGTGACCTTGTAGCTGGACAGCACCAGCGCGTAGTCCACACCGTGCCGCGCCATCTCCGCCTTGAGCCGCCGCCACCTGGTACTGCTCCAGCTTGCCGTCGGGCATCTGGAACGTCCATACGCGCAGGGTCCGGCCCGGGAACCTGGCCACGAACACCCGCAGCAGCATGCCGCCGCGCAGGCCTTCCGACACCTGCTCGAAGCTGGTGGGCGCGCCCAGCGGCGCCAGGCTGGTCTGGAAGTCGTGCAGCGCCGTGTCGTTGAAGTAGAAATTCGCGTCGTCGGTGAACAGGGAGCGGTCGATCTTGCCCTGCTGGAGCCCCTTGAAGATCTGGAGCGCCTGGGCCGTGCGCGTCGCCGTCTGGGCGTCCTGCGTGGCGAACAGCAGCCCGCTCACGCCCCGGGCGATGGCGCCGGCCGCCCGCGCAGCGTCCTGGTTGGTGAGCACGACGACAGCCGCGCTGTCATCCGGGAACACCATGTTCTGCGCGGTGAAGCCCGACACCTCGCCGCCGTGGGAGATGACCCGGTGACCGTTGCTCATGCCCACGTCCACACCCAACCCGTAGCCTGTGCCCGCGCCGCTCTTGAGGCGCACCACCGTCTCCAGATCCCTGTACGACGCCGGCTTCAGCAGGCTCTCATCGATCATGGAGATGTCCCACTTCGCCAGGTCACTCGCCGTCATGGCCAGCTCGCCCGCGGCGAACAGCCAGCCCGCGCCTTCCTTGGGTGCCGGGTGCAGCGGGCCCAGAGCGTAACGCATGTAGCCGGTGGCTTCCGCCCGGGTCGGCACCTCGCTCACGTCGATGGACATGGCGCTCTCCAGGCCCAGCGGCTTCAGGATGCGACTCGTCAGGAAGTCGAAGAACGGCATGCCGCTCACCTTTGCCACGATCGCGCCCGCAATGACGTAGTTCGTGTTGCTGTATTGCCAGCGCGTGCCCGGGTCGAAGTCCAGTGGCTTCTTCGCCCACCGATCCATGATCTGCTGCGCCGTCGTCGCCTTCAGCATCATCGGCGGCACGTAGTCCTGCGGCCAGTAGTCCTGGTAGCCCGACGTGTGCGACAGCAGCTCCCGGATCGTCACCTCATCGGCCCGCGTCAGGTCCGGCAGCCATTTCGACACCTTGTCGTCCAACGACAGCTTGCCCTCCTGCTGCAGCAACAGCACGCACGAGGCGGCAAACTGCTTGCTGATCGACCCGATGCTGTAACGCAGGTCCATCTTCGCGGCGACCTTCGGCTCCAGCTGCGCATCGCCATACGCCTGCGCGTAGGCCAGCCGCCCGTTCCGCACCACCGCCACCGAGGCGCTGGGCACGCCCGTACTCGCCAGCACCGCCCGGGCCACCGAGTCCACCTGCGCGTCGAACGACGACTGCGCCGCCTGCGTCCCGGCCGTCGCCTGCTCCGCGGCCGCCTGCGCCCGGATGGACGCCTGCGCGTCGATCGATGTCTGCGCGTGCAGCGGCGCCGCCACGATTACCATCAGCGCGACCGCAAACGATCTACGCATGTTGTGCTCCTGGGAACGGGGATTTCCGAACGTCCGCTGCTTCGGAATCTGGGAGGGACGCGCCAGGGAGACAATTCGCCGCCAGACCGTAATCCCGGTGCGGGTGCCCGTGCGGGTGTGCGTCGCGTGCCCGAAATCACCCGTGACCCGCTTGCGTGCACGGGCACGGGTGCGCGTCCGAAAGCTATGGGAACCGTCTGGAAGTTGAGGCGTGCCTGAAGGGCTGGGACCGCCGGACGCGGAACCGGACACGCAAGCGGAAACGGGTCGCGGGAGAAAGCCGGGCGCGGGTCCCGCACCCGCACCGGCACGCGCACCCGGGTTCTGGCGCGTCGACTCGTTCGGGAGTGTGGACTTGCGTTGGGATGATTCCGTCGGCGAATTGGGATTCTCTTGAATTTCCCCAGCCAGGTTAGCTGACCGCTTCAGGTGGCAAGCCTTCGTCGCTTCCGTCTTTGGGAGGAGTCCAGACGACGGCGCCAGCGCCACCACCGATGAAAACGGAGCATATCGCGCCGACGAGGAAATCGTTGTTGCCCAAGACAAAACCGATACCGAAGTAAAACGGAGCAGCAACCAAAGTACCGACGACCACAGCACCCCATCGCCACGTGGTGAGCGGAAGCAGGAGGCCAAAGATGGCCCCGCCTGCGAGCCCGCCCGCGAGGTAGGTGGCGATCACCGTACCGAGTGAAAGGTGTCCGAGCCGTTCGAGCACGCCTGTTCCTCTGATCGCGACGATCGCAAGCGCAATCGCCGATAGGAACACCCCCATGAAGGCGCCCCCGAACAATCTAAGTTTCAAATTCGGTTTCCTGCGCATGTGCCTTACCGTTCGCTGCCACCCAACGCCCAAGCCTACGCAATCGAAGCACCCGCCATGCCCGCGGGAACGAAGTGCCCCGAAGCCACACACAATACTTGAAAAACAAATGTTTACGGGCCGGTCATCCCAACGCAAATCCACGCCCCCTCATTTTTCTCGTTCCGCTATCCGGGTGCCGTCGGCCGTGATCAAGTCGTTGGAGGCGCGTGGCGCCCCGACCATGGGTTAGCGAAGTTCTGATGGACCCGAGCCCGGGTGCCCGTGCGGGTGCGCGTCACGTGCCCGAAATCACCCGTGACCCGCTTGCGTGCACGGGCACGGGTGCGCGTCCGAGAGAACCGGGAACCGTGTGGAAGTTGAGCCGTGCCTGAGGGGCTGGGACCGCCGGACGCGGACCCGGACCCGCGAGCGGAAACGGGTCGCGGGAGAAAGCCGGGCGCGGGTCTCGCACCCGCACCGGCACGCGCACCCGGGTTCTGCCGGTCCACTCATTTGTCTCCTTCCGCTATCCGGGTGCCCTCGGGGGGACAGCATCGTGCGCGGTGACTCCTGCCGGGAGACCACGATGAAGGTGCTGTTCGACCACGAACGCCTGGAGGTCTACCGCCTCGCCCGCCAGTTCGCGCGGCTGATCTACGTGCTCCTGGAAGGACTGGGCCGCGGACATTCCGACTCGAAGGACAACCTGAAGCGCGCCACGAAGTCTATCATGCGCAACATCGCGGAAGGCTCTGGCAAATGGCAGGTGGCCGACAAGATCCACTACTACCACATCGCGCGCGCGTCGGCGACGGAATGTGCCGCGTCCCTGGACGAGCTGGTGGATTTCGGGCTGGCGACGGAGGAACGGATCCAGGAACCGAAGGAGATTCTGGCGCGGGTTGTTGCCATGCTCATCGCCATGATCAAGTCGTTGGAAGCGCGCGACGCCCCGACCATGGGGTAGCGAAGTTCTGATGGACCGAGCCCGGGTGCCCGTGCGGGTGCGCGTCACGTGCCCGAAGTCTCCCGTGGCCCGTTTCCGTGCACGGGCACGGGTGCGCGTCCGTAAAAAGCTGAGAGCACCTGGGCGCGGAGCCGCCCTGAACGCCTGGAACGGACGGACCCGGGCCCCGACCCGCAAGCGGAAACGGGTCGCGGGGGAAAGGCAGGCGCGGGTCCCGCACCTGCACCCGCACGCGGGTTCCGGCCCCGAGCGAGGCCGGAATTTCGATGCGTCTCGCCGCGCTCAGTGGACGCCGATACGCACCCCGATGTGGTACACCATCAGGTTGGCCTCGCTGTGTTGCGGATGCAGCGTGATGGAGCCGTCGGCGTTGTCCTGAATATCGCCTTCCCGCAGGTAGCGCACGACGCCGTTGTGGTGCAGCCGCGCGCCCAGGTCGATGGCCACCCGCGTCCTGCGGAACGGCAGCGCGATGGACATGCCGCCGCCCGCGCTCCATGCCGCGGTCAAGTCGTCGTAGTTGGTCGTGTTGGCGAAGGAGTCGGCGTTGCCGCTGCCGCTCAGCGACGACATGGTGCCGAAGTAGCTGAGCTGCACCTCGGCGTTGACGTAGGGCTCCACCGGTCCCAGCGGCAGCATCAGCTGCGGACCGATGCCGCCGTAGAAGATGTTGTTGTCCGTGTTCAGGTCGAGCGTCACCCGGCAGCCGATGGTCTGGCTCAGGCAGTGGGCCACCTGCGCTGTGATGCCGGCGTAGCCCAACGTCCGGGGGACAGGTCCCATCTGGGCATGGAGCGCCGCGGGCGTGGCGAGAAGAAGGGCGAGGACCGGGAGAGCAGGGGCACGCATGATACCTCCTCGTTGTGCCGTGCCGCACGATCGGTCTCCCGGCGCGACGCATTGCGGGCAGGCACCGGGGACGGGCGGCCGGCGATCGGTTGCCTCGTTTTGATACCGCGGCACGGCGACCGTCGTTCCGCCGGTGAGTCCCCAGGGCCACCCCGCGTCAGTGCACCAGCCGCTTCAGCGCCGCCACCGCCGCCTCCAGTTGCTGGTCCCGGCCCGCGGCCCGCACGTCGAACTCGTTCATGACCTTGATGTCGGGCTCGGTCTGGTGGTTCTCCAGGTAATGCCCCGACATGTCCTTCACGCCCACGCCGGGCACGCCCCAGAGCGTGTGACCGTCGGGGAGCATCTCCCACCCGGCGAAGGTGCACGTGCCGGGCACCGGCATCCCCACCAGCGGACCGATCTTCAGCGCCTGGAAGGCATACGCGAAGCAATGCCCGTCGCTATAGTTGGCCTCGCCGGCTATGGCCACGCTCGGTTTCGTCCAGCGGAAGAACGGCTCGAAGCCGACGCTGTGGGTGTCGGTCGTGTAGTTGAAGAAGCGCCGGCCGGTGAGGAACATGGACAGGTCGCCCACCAAGTCGCCGCCCCCGTTGAAACGGGTGTCCACCACGATGCCCTTGCGGTCGGCGAACTTGCCCATGACCTCCTCGTACGTGGTGCGGTACGAACGGTCGTTCATGCCGGGGATGTGCACGTAGCCCAGCTGCCCGTCGCTAAGGCTGTCCACCTCCTGCTCGTTCCGACGGACCCAGCGGTCATACAGAAGCCGGTTCTCCTCGCGCAGCGTGATGGGCTCCACGACGATCTCCCGCCTGGCCTTGCCGTCGGCCACCACCAGCAGCGTCCGTTGGCCGGCCTTCCGGTTCAGGTAGACGGACGGGTCCACGTCGGAGGCGATCGCCCGGCCGTCGATGGATTCGATGATCATCCCGGGCCGCACATCCATGCCGGGACGATCCAGCGGCCCGTTCTTCACCACCTCCACCACCTTCATGCCGGCACCGTTCCAGGCCTGGTCGTAAAAGATGCCCAGCGACGCGGTCTCGTCGTCGGTGGGCTCCGACGCCCGGTAGCGCGCCTCGCTGTGGCTGACGTTCAGCTCGCCAAGCATCTCGCTAAGCACCTCGACGAAGTCGTACCCATCGCCGACGTAGGGCAGGTACTTCTCGTAGACGGGCTTCAGGGCGTCCCAGTCGACCCCGTGGTATCCCGCGGTGTAGAAGGTCTCCTTCGTGCGACGCCACACGTGCTCGAACATGTACGCCCGCTCGGCGGCGACGTCGACGGTCATCTCGCCATGGATGTTCACGTTGGTCCGCTTGCCGCTGGCGGGATCGATCTTCGAGATCTTCCCGTCCGCCAGCAGGAAGAGGGTCTTCCGGTCCTTGTCCCACGACAGGCTGGCGCGGTTGGCGTTCAGCGTCACCAGCATCTTCGTCTCATGGGTGCGCGGCTCGGTGGTCCACAGGTTCAGCCCCTTCTCGAAGCGCGCCAGGTAGTACAGGGTCTCCCCGTCCTCGCTGAGCACCGCGTCGCCCAGCGACGCGGAATTGACCGTGAGCCGCGCCTTGCGCAGCGCCAGGTCCTCGAGGTCCAGCGTTACCGGCTCCACCGGCTTCTCCTCGGCGCCGCCCGGCTTCTCCTCTGCGCGGCCTCGCTTGCCCCCCGTGTCGGGCTTGGGCTTGTTCTGTTCTTCCTGGTCCTTCAGCAGCGCGTAGTCGTCCTTGCTCAGACGGAAGCGATCCCACGCGTCCCGGGTGAAGAACATGGCGTAGACGTCGTATTGCGAGCTGCCCGAATGCGCGGCGGACGCCAGGCCGTCGCGGTTGCTGAGCCAGATCATGGCCTGGCCGCCCAATACCCACTCGCCACGCCGGTCCTCGAAGCCGCTGCGCGTCAGGTTGACGATGGTACCGCTGCCATCGGCCTTTACCAGCCCGACCTCGCCGAACGCGATCCCGGGGATGGCATAGTCGAAGAGCAGCCACTGGCCATCCGGGCTCCACTGGAAGTACTGCCCGCTGTCGCTGGTGGAGAACACCTGGTCGGCCGTGAGGAGCGTGCGTGTCTTGCCCGACGCCACGTCCAGCACTTTCACGGTGCTGCGGTCCTCCACGAACGCGATCTGCTTGCCGTCCGGCGAGTACCGGGGCTGCGTGTACTCGTGGCGGTCGTCCAGCAGCGGCGTCTCCCGCACCAGCGTCGACGCGTAGAAGTACGGCTCGGCGTCCCGGGCGCGCTTGGCCTGGTAGATGCGCCAGCGGCCGTCCCGCTCTGATGCGTACAGCAGCGTCTTGCCGTCCGGCGAGAAGGACACGTCGGACTCCCTCGCCGCCGTGTGGGTGATCTGCTTCGTCATCGCACCCTCCACGCCGGTCACGAAGACCTCGCCTCGCGCGATGAACGCCACCTCCTTGCCGTTGGGCGACACCGCCATCTCCTGGGCGCCCCCGGTCACCGGCATCACCTGCACGTTGTTCGCCTTGTCGTCCGCGGCCACGACGACGTGCACCTTCTGCGGCTCCTCGCCCGGCCGCTTCGTGTACAGCGCACCGTCCCAGCCGAAGCACAGCGTGCCGTCGTCCGACATGCTGAGGAAACGGACCGGCGGACCCGTGAAATGCGTGATCTGCTCCGACGCCCCGCCCTGGAGGCTCATGCGGTGCACGTTGAACGAGCCGCTCTCCTCGCTCAGGTAGTAGAACGCCGAGTCGCCGGCGGTGAGGATCGGGTTGCGGTCCTCGCCCGCGAACGTCGTCACCTGCCGGTGCTTCCCCGTGGCCACGTCGTAGACCCAGATGTCCCGGGCGGCGGACGACGTGTGGTGCTTGCGCCACTCGTTCTCCTGGCTCTTCCGGTCCTGGTAGATGAGGAACGACCCGTTGCCGCCCACCTGCACCGCCTCGGCGGGCGTCGTCAGCACCTGGTGCACCCGGCCGCCCCGCACGCCCACCCGGTACAGCTCCGGCAGGTACGACGCCGGGAAGCCCCGGCTCGCCGCCGCGTCCTGGCGGGCCGCGCCGAACAGCACGGTCGTGTCCCCCGGCTCGAACGTGTACGGGTACTCCGAGGCCGAGTGGACCGTCAGGCGAGTCGGCTCGCCGCCGGTGGCCTGCATCACGTAGACGTCGAAGTTGCCGTGCCGGTCGCTGGCGAACGCGATCATGCGGCCGTCATGGCTCCACACCGGCATGAAGTCGTGGGCCGGGTGGGACGTGAGGGCCACCGCCGTGCCGCCCGCGGCCGGTACCCGGTACAGGTCGCCCTTGTAGCTGAACACGATGGTGC
>JARRJS010000179.1:0-5089 GCA_037388885.1 Gemmatimonadota bacterium | reverse complement strand
GTTGATGGTGTTCTCGGTAGGGCTGTAGTACGCGTTCACCGACTGCGGCGTCATGCCCCACTCGAGGCGGTCCGTGGGCTTGCCGATCTTGGCGATGTTGTACTCGTAGTTGAACTTGCGTGCCGCCAACACGTTGGCGGCGGAGTTGTCGGGCGTGATGGTCAAGCCGGACCAGTCCCGCCACGTGTCGGGGTAGCCGATCTTGGGCAGGAACTTGTTCCACTTGTCGATGGCCTTCGCCTTCGTCTCGTCGCTCATCCAGGCCAGGTTCTGGATGCGTGCCTTGAGGGCGTTGCGCACGTTGGTCACCAGCACCTCGGCCCGCTGCTTGGCCTCGGGCGGGAAGTACTTGGCCACGTAGAGCTGCCCCAGCGCCTGACCCATGGAGAAGTTGACCGTGCGCAGCACGCGCTTCCAGCGCGGCGCCTGTTCGGGCTGGCCGCGCATGGTCTTGCCGCTGAAGGCGAAGTCCTCGTCCTGGAACGGCTTGGACAGGAACGGCGCGGCGCCGTCGATGAGGTGGGCCGCCAGGTACGACTTCCACTGGTCCATGGGCGCGTTCACCAGCAGACTGTCCATGCCGGCGAAGAACTTCGGCTGCGACAAGGAAAAGCCCTTGCCGGGGTCCACGCCCTGGGCCTTGAAGAACGCGGCCCAGTCGAAGTGCGGCGTGACCTTGTCGGCTTCGGCGATGGTCACGAAGTGGTACTGGTTCTTCGGGCTGCGTAGCTCGACCCGGGACAGCGAATAGCCCGCCATCTTGGTCTCGAGGGCCAGGACCTGGTCGGCCTTCTGGGCGGCCTGCGCCGCCGGCACCCCCGTCAGCTCGAACAGCTTGGCAATGTGCTTGACGTAGGCGTCCCGCAGGTCCTTGTACTCGGGCTTCGTGTAGTAATCCGGCGTCGGCAGGCCCAGGCCGCCCTGGTTGGCGTAGCCGATCTGTATCTTGGCGTTCTGGAAGTCGGGGCGCGCGCCGAAGCGGAACACCTGACCCCGGCCGTTGGCGAACTGGCCGTCGAGCCAGGTCACCAGGTCGGCCGACGTGTTGAGCCCGTCGATCTCGGCCAGCATGGGCTTGATGGGGTCGTAGCCGGCCTGGTTGATGGCCGCCGTGTCCATGCCGGACCGGTACAGCCAGCCGATCTTCTGCTGGATGGAGCCGGAGTCCGCCTGATCGGCGTTCTGCGCCGCCTGCTCGACGATCTGGTGCTGCTGGTCCAGGCTCTTCTCCGCCAGCTCGTCGAACGTGCCCCAACGGCTCCGGTCCGACGGGATGGGGTTGTCCTTGATCCACTTCGCGTTGACGAACTGGTTCAGATTCGTGCACGGCGAGACCGCCGTATCCAGCTGGGACACATCGAACACCGGTGCGTTCGACGTCGTGCCGCTCTGGCTGCATGCGGTCGCCGCCACGAGGAGCACGCCGGCCGTGAGGATGGATACGGGCCGTAAAGGTTGTCGCTTTGTCATGGTTGTCTCCGGATGTCGCACCTGCCGCAGTTGTTCCGCCCGATGGTGCTCTCGAGCAAGAAAATCATCGTAGGCGGAGGCTCCGCATGTTGCAAGCGGTGGCCGCCGGTTTGAACGCGCCGACGTCGTCGTCCTATATTGCCCACGTCCGGCTCCGACCGGCTGGAGAGGCACACCCCGGCAGGGAGATCATCATGAGGCGCACCCGACGGATCGCTCGAACCCCGCCCCGCACACCCACGACCGGTGCACGAGCCGGCATTGCCGCGGCCGGCGCACGAGCCGGCCTTGCCGCGACCCGCGCCCGGTTCGGCGCGGCGCTGCTACTCACGCTGTTCACCGTCGCGGCCTGCGCGCGCCACCAGACGGCCGACCTGGTGCTGCAGCACGGCAAGATCGTGACGGTGGACTCGACGCACCCGGAGGCCCAGGCCCTCGCCGTCGTGGGCGAGCGCATCGCGGCGGTGGGCAGCGACTCGGCCATCGCGCCGTGGATCGGGCCGCAAACGAAGGTGATCGATCTCCAGGGCCGGCTGGCGGTGCCGGGCTTCATCGAGTCGCACGGCCACTTCATGGGGCTGGGCGCGTCGCTCATGGAGCTGGACCTGCGCACGGCGCACAGCTGGGACGACATCGTCGCCATGGTGCGCGACGCGGCGAAGACGGCGAAACCGGGCGAGTGGATCATCGGCCGCGGCTGGCACCAGGAGAAGTGGGACCATCCGCCGCAGCCCAACGTGGACGGGCTGCCCTACAACACCTCCCTCAGCGCCGCCTCGCCCGACAACCCCGTGTTGCTGACGCATGCCAGCGGGCACGGCGCATACGGCAACGCCAAGGCGTTCGAGCTGGCCGGGATCGGGCCGGGCACGCCCAACCCGCCGGGCGGCGAGATCGTGCGCGACGCCAAGGGCGTAGCCATCGGCATGTTGCGCGACCGAGCGGTCGGACTGCTGCGGCGCGCCATGTCCAGCTCCCAGGCGAGCCGCACGCCAGAGCAGGTCCAGGCGCGGCTGAAGAAGCAAGCGGAGCTGGCGGCGCAGGACGCCATCAAGAAGGGCATCACCAGCTTCCAGGACCAGGGCGAGTCGTTCCGCACCATCGCCATGCTGCGGCAGATGGCGGCCGACGGCGACATGCCCATCCGCCTGTACGCCATGGTGAGCGCGGCGCCGCCCGAGTCGCTGGAGGTCTATCTGCCGAAGATCCGGGTCATCGGCTTCGCCGACCACCACTTTACCGTGCGCGCGCTGGGCGAGATCATCAGCGACGGCGCGCTGGGCACCCACAGCGCATGGTTCCTGAAGCCGTACGACGACGTGCCGACGACGACCGGCCTGAACGTCACGCCCATGGCGCAGATCAAGGCCATGGCCGAGGTCGCCCTGAAGGACAGCTTCCAGGTGGCCGTCCACGCCATCGGCGACCGGGCGAACCACGAGACGCTGGACGTCTACGACAGCATCTTCACGGAGCACCCCGACGTGGACCCGGCGTCGTTGCGCTGGCGCATCGAGCACGCCCAGCACCTGGAGCCGTCGGACATCCCGCGCTTCGGCCAGATGCACGTCATCGCGTCCATGCAGGGCATCCACGCCTGCTCCGACGGCCCCTACGTCGTGAAGCGACTGGGAGAGGCACGCGCGCGTGAGGGCGCCTACGTCTGGCACTCGCTGCTGTCCACCGGCGCCGTCATCGCCAACGGCACCGACGTGCCCGTCGAGGACGAGGACCCGATCCCCAACTTCGCCTGCTCCGTCTCCCGCATCCTGAAGGACGGCTCCGCCTTCTTCCCCGACCAGTCCATGACCCGCATGCAGGCGCTCCGCTCTTACACCCTCGATGGCGCCTACGCCGAGTTCATGGAGAACGAGAAGGGGTCGCTGACGCCCGGCAAGCTCGCCGACATCGTCGTCCTGTCCAGGGACATCATGACGGTGCCGGTACCCGAGATCACCCAGGCGCGGGTGCTGTACACCATCATCGGCGGGAAGGTGGCGTACCAGGCGGGCGGTTGACCGCCGGCGCTCCCCGTCCCCCCGTCCCCCCGTCTCCCGGTCGGGGTGGTGGCGGAAAGCCGGGGCGGGCGAGGGCCCGGGCCAGCCGGGCGATCACGGCGACCGGTTCCTCCGTCAGCTGCTTCCACGTGAGGCGTGTGACGCGCAGGCCGGCGGCCGCGAGCACCGAGTCGCGCTCGCGGTCGCGCTCGAAGGCGTCGGGCGAGGAGTGGAACGTGTAGCCGTCGACCTCCACGATGAGCCGGCGCTCGCGCCACAGGAAGTCGACCTCGTAGCCTGCCACGTCGACGTTCACTTCGGGCGCCTCGAGGCGCGCGTCGCGGACCAGCGCCAGGAACCGCTCCTCCGCCTCGGAACGGGTGAAGGCCGGATTTCCGCGCTCGATGACCGCGCGCAGGTTGGCGGCTCCCCGACTGCGCGGGTGGCGCTCCAGCAGCTTCGCGAGGCGGGACA
Organism: Gemmatimonadota bacterium; assembly: GCA_037388885.1. Lineage (GTDB taxonomy): Bacteria > Gemmatimonadota > Gemmatimonadetes > Longimicrobiales > RSA9 > JARRJS01. Next base: position 1,148 of record JARRJS010000179.1, on the reverse strand, counting down.
GCGATGTCAGCCGCCGGGCGAGAGCCTCCGCCACGGCCCGCTCGAGGTCTCTATGCGACACGGTGCTCGCCAGGTCGTACAGCGTCCGCGTGGCGGTCGTGATCGGGATGCCGTCCAGCTTGGCGACCTCGTCGGCTCGTAGCGTGCGGATGTGGTGGATGCGGATCCCCGGGTGCCGGTGCCGGCTTTCACTGTCGATCACCTCCGGGGCTCCTTTGTGCGCGCCGTTCAGGACCTGCCACAGGGTCGCCGCGCTCCCGTGGCTCAGCACGGCGGCATCCCCACAGGCGAGGACTGCGGCCATTTCACGCGCCCGCGGAGCGGTCACGGGGCCCACGATGTAGACACCCTGATGAATGCGGCGCAGCCGCTCCGATGAGACTCGCCGACGCACCATGTCGGAGCCGATGCCCGCCGCGAGCAGCTGCCGTCTGGTGACGACCCCGTGCTGGTCAACCGCCAGGCGCGCGATGATCCGGTCCGCGCGCCGGCCCGGCGGGGCGGGCGGGATGACCCGGTCCGTGTGCCGGCCCGGCGGGACAGGCGCGATGACCCGGTCCGTGTGCCGGCCCGGCGGGACGGGCGGGATGACCCGGTCCGTGTGCCGGCCCGGCGGGACGGGCGCGATGAACTGCCCGGCGCGGCGGACGGCGCTCTTCTGTCGTGGCACGGCGCTCTTCTGTCGTGGCACGGCGACTTCCTGGCCACCGTCCGCCGTCTCCGCACCGCGTGCGGCCATCGTCGGGGGCCGTTCCCGGTCGGCGGGACCTGTCGCCTTCGTCCGGGGCCTGGCCATGGGTCAAGAAGTGTCCAAACGTCAGCGTGTTCAGGGTGTCGGTGTCGATTTTGGTCGCTGAGCGCCCAAAATCGTCCCCAGGCGCGCGGGGCCAGGGCACATATGGACGTTTTTGCGCGCCTGGCGCCGAAAATGTGCCTCGAACCCTTTTCCCGGCACACGTGTGGAGCATTTTGGGCTCCTATCCTCGAGCCGGCCCCCCAGTCCGTGACACTACCGCGGTCACGGGCGCCTCGGGTCCTGCGGGATACGATGGCGCCGGCCCCGGGACATGACCATGCCGCAAGGGGACGAAGGTAGGGCGGCCCCCGGCGCCAGAGGTGGAGCCGGAGGCCGCGAGGGTTCCGGGTTC
>JARRJS010000178.1:0-8553 GCA_037388885.1 Gemmatimonadota bacterium | reverse complement strand
GGGCCGGGCATCGGTCATGGACTACCCGTACATGTACGTGAAGCTGGACGCCAACGGGAAGATCGACCTGTCGGACGCCTACGCCACGGGCATCGGCGCGTGGGACAAGGTGTCCATCATGTACGGCTACTCCGAGTTCCCGTCCGGCACGAACGAGGACTCGGCGCTGGACGCCATCCTGCACAACGCGTGGTCCAATGGGCTGACGTTCCTGACGGACCAGGACGCGCGGCCGGCGGGCAGCGCGGAGCCGCAGACGCACCTGTGGGACAACGGCAAGGACGCGGCGGCGGAGCTGAACCGACTGATGAAGGTGCGTCGTGTGGCGCTGGACCGGTTCGGCGAGGCGGCGATCCGGGAAGGCCGGCCGCTGGCCACCATGGAAGACGCACTCGTGCCCATCTACCTGTTCCACCGCTACCAGGTCGTGGCAGCGTCCAAGACGCTGGGCGGGCTGTATTACACGTTCGCCATGCGCGGCGATGGACAGCAGCCGCTGCACCGGCCGTCGGCGGCGGAGCAGAAGGAGGCGCTGGACGCGCTCCTGAACACGCTCGATCCGGCCCAGCTGGCGCTGCCGCAGGGCATCCTGAACAAGCTGCCGCCCCGGCCGTTCACGTATCCGGCGACGCGCGAGCTGTTCAACCGCTATACGGGCCTCGTGTTCGACGCCGTGTCGCCCGCGGCCGCGGCGGCGGACATCACGGTGTCCATGATCCTGCAACCGGAGCGGGCGGCGCGGCTCATCGAGCAGCACGACTTCGACTCGACGCTGCCGGGCCTGGACCAGGTGATCGACCGGCTGTTCGACGCGACGTACGGCATCAAGCCGGCCAACGGTTACCAGGCGGAGATCGAACGTGCGGTGCGGCGCGTCGTCGCGGACCGACTCATGGACCTGGCGGCCGGTGCCGACATGCCGCAGGTTCGGGCCATCGCCGCGCTCAAGCTGCGGCAGCTGCGCGACCGGCTCACTGCCGATGCACGCCGTTCCGATGTGGCCGACCGCGCCGCCGACCTCATGAGCGCGACCGACATCGGGCGCTTCCTCGACCGGCCCATGGCGCCCGAGAAGATGGCCCAGCCGGTGGCGCCGCCGCCCGGCGATCCCATCGGCTCGGGCGAGCCGGCCGGGCCGCCGCCGACACGACCGCTGGATTGAGGATCGGCGCTCCACGACGGGCGTCGCACACGGAAGAACGCAACAAATCGCATGAAAGGACGTGCACGTCGAACGCCACTGACACATCGGACGAGATGCGACGGGGACTGCTGCGCGAGATCAAGCTCGGCCTGGTGCCGTACCTGACGGCGACGACCGTGGCCCGCCAGCTGGACGTCGTCTGCATCGGGCTCAGCGACCGGTTCGGCTCCAAGCTCAGCAACATTGTCAACCCGCGACTCGGCGAATTGAATTGAATACGCCACGCCACCGGCCGGCGCGGCCCCAGCGGAGGCCACTACCATGATCCCCGTCTTCTACGCCCACTCGGGACTCCGGTACCTTGTCCTTCTCATGGGCCTGGTCGTGATGCTGCACGCCGCCTTCCGCCTCGCCCGCGGCCGCGGCTACAACCGCATCGCTCGGGTTCTCGCCGCCATCTTCGCCGGCATCGTCGACCTCCAGGTGCTGCTCGGCATCATCCTCGTCTTCACCCGACGGTTCTACCCGGCGCTCATCGGGCACATCGCTCTCATGCTGTGCGCGGCCGTCGTCGCGCACCTCGCCGTCATCGTCAACCGGCGGCGCCCCGAGAGCGAGCGCAGCATCGCGCTTCAACTCGCACTCGCCGGACTCGCGCTCCTGCTCATGACCGCCGGCATCCTGGCCATCGGACGAGGCATCATGGAGACGTCGATCCGGTAGGGGAGCCGGGCGTCTTCGTCTGCGGGGGGCGTCTTCGTCTGCGGGGGGCGTCTTCGTCTGCGGGGGGCGTCTTCGTCTCCGGGGGGCGTTTTCGGCTCCGGGGGCGTCTTCGTTTCCGGGGAGCGTCTTCGTCTTGGGGGCGTTTTCGTCCCGGGCCCACCAACCGCCGCCGCGCACTTCATCGCCCGCTGTGGCGATCCCCAGCGCAAAATCCGCCACACGACGCTGCCGAACCGCACGTGTGGTCATTTTTGCTCGCTGAGGGCGGAAAACTGTCCATACGTCACAAGCGAAGGACGACGTCTGGACGGTTTTGGGCGCTGGGCGAGCAAAAGTGACCAGCACAGGCTGGGCTCGCTCACGTGTGGACGGTTTTGGGCGCCTTTCTTCGCCTTTCCTTGCCTTTCCTCGCCCACTTCGGCGCACGGGGCCCTCAGCCGTCGCGATACAGCGCGCATTCACAATACACCGCAGCCGCAGCTCGCCCGTCGTGCCCAACGCACGCGGTGACCCGCCGGGGGTGGTCTTCGTGTGACCCCATTGATTCCCCGGGACGCACACGGCACATTCGAGCGCGTTGTCGGCCCCCTATGGCAAAAGGCGAGGCCCCCATGGTGCGGCGGCGCGAGATCTTTTCCTGGTCGCTCTACGACTTCGCGAACTCAGCGTTCACGACGCTGATCGTCACGTTCGTCTTCAGCCGCTACTTCGCGGAAGTCGTGGCACCGGACCCGCTGCGGGGCGCGGTGCTGTGGACGCGGGCGGTGAACGTGTCGGCGGTCATCGTCGCGCTGATCATGCCCGTGCTGGGCGCCGTCGCGGACTATTCGGGGCGCAAGAAGCTATTCCTGGGCCTGATCACGGTGGAGTCGGTGGCGTTCACGGCGCTGCTGTTCCTCGTGGGGCCCGGGCAGGCGGGTCTGGCGGCGGTGCTATTCATCGCGGCGAACGTGGGCTTCGAGGGCGCGCAGGTCTTTTACAACGGATTCCTGCCGGAGCTGTCGACGCGCGAGACCATCGGCCGGATCTCGGGGAACGCGTGGGGCCTGGGCTACGTCGGCGGGCTGCTGGCGCTGCTGGTCGGGTTGTGGATGGTGCGGGGCGGGCTGCCCGACGCCGGGCATCTGGATGTGCGTGCCACCGCCCTGCTGGTCGCCGGCTGGTGGGCCGTGTTCTCGATCCCGACGTTCCTGTTCGTGCGGGAGCGCGCGCCGCGGCGCCACGCCACCCTCGGCGGCTACGTGACCATCGGCTTCGGGCGCGTGGGCGAGACGCTGCAGCACCTGCGCCAGTTCCGGGAGGCCGCCAAGCTGCTGGTCGCCCGCCTGATCTACAACGACGGCTTGACCACCGTCTTCGCCATGGCCGCCATCTACGTCAGCGCCGTGTTCGGCATGACCATGGCCGACGTCATCGTTATGGGCCTGGTGGTCAACGTCGCCGCGGGCCTCGGCGCCGCCGGCCTCGGATTCCTGGACGATTTCATCGGCGGCAAGCGCACCATCCTGGTCACGCTCGTCGTGCTCGCCGGCGCCACCCTGCTGGGCTCCACGGCGCCCGGCCGCACGGCCTTCTGGGTCGCCGCCGTGCTCATCGGCCTCATGGTCGGCCCTGCCCAGTCGGCGTCCCGCAGCCTGCTCGCGCGCTTCGTGCCGGAGAGCAAGCACGCGGAGTTCTTCGGCTTCTACGCCTTTTCCGGCAAGCTGTCGTCCATCGCCGGCCCGTTCGTTTACGGTCTGCTGCTGCAGATCACCGGCAGCCACCGCATCGCCATGGGTTCCATCCTGGCCTTCTTCGTAGTCGGGTTCCTCATCCTGCTCACGGTCGACGAGGCGGGTGGCATCGCCGCGGCACAGAGCTATGTCGCCGAGGGCGCAGGGACGGCATCAGGCGAAGACGCGGAGACGCGGGCGGAGCAGCCGGGGACGGAGGCCTAGCCGTGAGATCCGGAACCCCGCCGCCGTCTCTGTGTCTCTGCGTGATGCTGGCTTGCGTCCTCTGCGTCCCCCGCGTCTCGGTTGCCCAGACGGGGCGGGAGCTGGCGGGAGTGCCGGCGCTCAACTACGACGCGGACGAGGGCTTCGGCTACGGCGTCATCCTGCAGCTGTACGACTACGGCCCCGGCCTGACGCCCTACAGGTACATGGTGGAGCCGGAGGTCTTTCTGACGACGGGCGGCCGGCAGCAGCTGTCGCTTTTCTTCGACGCGCCGCACGTCATCGAAGGCTGGCGGATGGACGCGTACCTGGCGCGCATCCGCCAGGTGGCGTGGCCGTTCTACGGCATCGGCAACGACGCTTCGTACGACGAAGCGCGGGTCACCGATGCCAACCCGTACTACTACCGGTTCGACGGCACGCGCACCCAGCTGCGCCTGAACGTGCAGCGGCCGCTGGGAGCCGGTCTGCGGCTGCTGCTGGGCGGCGGCCTGGCGTCGGTTTCGCTCCGGCCGGTTCCGCACGACAGCGGCACCACCCTGCTGGCGCAGCAGCTGGGTGCGATCCTGCCGGCCGTTCAGGGAGAGGGAGGGCACACGAACTACATGCGAGTGGGCCTGGTGCGCGACACGCGGGACCGCGAGATCGGACCGCGCCACGGCTCCTGGTCGGAGCTGCTGGTGCAGCGGTCGGACACCCGGCTGGGCAGCGACTGGAGCTACACGCGCTGGACCGTCTCGGATCGACGCTACATCACGCTGGGGAGACGACTCGTCTTCGCCAACCGCCTTCTCTTGCAGCAGGTCACCGGCGACGCACCGTTTTTCGACCTGTACATCGTGGAATCGTCCTTCCGCCAGGATGAGGGCCTGGGCGGCGCCAAAACGCTGCGCGGCGTGCCGAAGGACCGCTACGTCGGCAAGGGCATGTTCCTGTGGAACCTGGAGCTGCGCTGGCGAGCCACCGAGTTCGCCTTCGTCGGGCGCGACTTCCACGTCGCGCTGAGCACCTTCCTCGACGCCGGGCGCGTCTGGGCCGACCGCATCCAGCCCGACCAGCTGCTCAGCGACCTGCATCCCGGCTTCGGCGGCGGCGTGCGCCTGGGCATGGGCGAAAGCTTCATCGTCGCGCTGGACGTGGGCCACTCAAACGAGGCGACGGCGCCCATCTACATCGGGCTGGGATACCTGTACTGAAACCGCCCTACACCCCACCACCCTGATAGGGTGACCGCTTCCCCTCCCACGCCCCACCACCCCGATCGCCCTTCCCGCATCCCGCCACTGGGGTGGCGGGGAGTGTTGGCGTTGGCGCTCAGGGCCCGCGCGGCCGCCCCGCGGCGGGGTGCAGGCGGGTGGTGCCGGCTGGGCGCTCCAGGATGACGCCGGCGCGCTGGCCGGTGGGCCGGCCGGCGTGCATCTCCACTGTGCCGTTCACGATGACCCAGTCGATGCCGGTGGGCGGTCGGGCAGGGTTCGCGTCGGTGGCGCCGGCGACGGTGGCGGAGTCGAAGACGACGAGGTCGGCGAACCAGCCTTCCGCGATGCGGCCGCGGTGGTCGAACCCGGCGATGGCGGCGGGCAGGCCGGTCATGCGATGCACGGCCGCTTCCAGCGGGAGGACGTGCCGCTGGCGCACGTAGTGGCCGAGCATGTGGGGGAACGCGCCGTAGTCGCTCGGCCGCCGGACGGAGGTGGCCTCCGACGCGGCGCGGGGCATCGCGCGGCCGTCCGACGCGACGAGCGTGTCACGTGGATTCGGGCCCCCGGCTGCGGCGCCGTCGGGCGGCACGCGGCCATCGGACACGATGGCGGTGTGCGGGTCCTTCATGCTGCGGACGATGTCGTCTTCGCTCATGTCGTGCAGGACGACGCGGGCGCCGCCGCGCTGGATGGCCTGGATGACGAGCTCGGCGCCGGCTTCGGGCACGGGCTCCACGTGGTGCGCGACGGCCCAGTCGTAGAGCGTCTTGCCGTCCAGCTCGGGGCGCCAGGGCACGTGCACCAGCTCGATGCGGCGCAGGTCGTTGCCGCCGGGGCCGTTGATGATGGCAGACTTGATGCCGTCGAAGATGCTGTCGCGCAGGGCCGGCTGCCAGAGCCGGTCCAGGAACGCGGCGCGGCCGCCCTGCATGGCCCATTCAGGGACGAGTGCGGTGATGCTGGCGGGCGTATCATCGGTCGGCACCTGGTCGAGCCAGACCGTCTCGCCGGCGGTGCGCGCGGAGTCGACCACGGCCAGAATGCGCGCACTGGAGCCCCAGTCGGGGGCGCCCACGACCCGCACGCGCGTGAACAGGACAGGCACGGCGGCACGGCGGCCGATCTCCAGCGCTTCCGCGACGCCGTTCGCCAGGCGGGCCTGCCGTCGTGCGCCGACGGCGAAGATGCCGCCGCTGTCGCCCGCCACCTCGGCCAGCGCCACCACCTCGGTGGTGGTGGCGGCACGGCCGGGCGACTGCGCCAGGTCCGCCGACAGGCCGCGGGCACCGTCGTGCATGGCCTGGGCGACCAGTCGCCGCATGGCATCCAGCTCGGCGAGGCTGGCCGGCCGGTCTGCGTCGCCCATCACGCGTCGGCGGACAGCGGCCTGTCCGACGAGGTAGCCCACGTTCATGGCGACGCGCGTACGGCGCAGCGTGTCCAGGGCGAGGAACAGTGGCAGCGGCGAGCGCCCATCGACGCCGCCCAGCGCGCTGGTCACGCCCTGGCGCACCATGTTGGTGGCGTCCGGGTCGCGGGGCAGGCCGTCCAGGTGCTCGTGCAGGTCCACGAAGCCCGGCGCCACCACGCGCCCGGTCGCGTCGATGACCCACTTCGCCCGGGCGTGCGCCAGCGACCGCTTCGAGATGCGCACGATACGGTCACCGACCACCGCCACGTCCGCCCGGTAGCCAGGCGCGCCTGTGCCGTCCACCACGGTGCCGCCCGTGATCACCAGGTCGTAGGGCCCCCGGGGACCCAACAGCGGCAGGTTCAGGCGCCGGAGCGCGCCGCAGCCGGCAAGCAGCAGCAGCCCCGCGACGACCGCGAGTTGCACCGCCACCCGTCGGGCCGTGGTCCTGCCGGCGGCGCCTTGCTCGCCACGTATGGCCCCCACGTCGGCGGTGCCGCGCCCTGTTCGGATGAATCGTGTCATGTCGTGTCGGTTGAGGACGCCGGAAGATGCCGCGGGACCGGCCGGACGCCAACCCCCTGTGACCTTCGGTGACGATGCATCGTCTATTGCATGGACCAAGAGCTCCTGCGGTCCCACTCTCCCTGGAAAACCCGAACCTGGAGCCGGCATGAGCATGTCTGAACCGGCAGAATCGCGCGTTCCGCAGCTGTGCACCTCGTGCGGGGGTCCGACGGACCCGTCCGCCGCGTCGTGGCCTGCCCTGCGCGATCCGATGACCGGTGTGGCCGGGCTCCAGCTGCTCAGGGAAGTCGGTAGCCGGTTGCTGGGGCTGGCCCGGCGCTACGGCCGCTGGTCGTGCGCGCTGCACCTGCGCCTGGGGGGCATGACGAACGTGCTCCGCTCGCTCTCGCGGCCGGAGCAGACCATGCTGCTGCAGTGGATCGGGCGACGCCTCAGTCGTTGCCTGCGGGACACGGACGTGGTCGCACGCGTGGGTCCCGAACGCTTCGCCATCGTGCTCAGCGACCTGTGGGAGCCGGAGGCATGCGCCGGCGTGGCTTCACGCGTGCTGCGTGAGCTGACGAACATGCGTGTGCCGGGTCGTCGCGGCTTCAGCGACGTGCGCGTCGGCGTCGCCATCTTCCCGACGGACGCCGACGACCTGGACGTGCTGCTGCATCATGCCGCGGCCGCGTGCGACCGCCCGCACATGCAGGGGACCAGCATCGCGTACCACGATCCTGTGCTCGGCGCCAAGCTCCGGGCCGGCCTCGAGATCGCCCAGGTCCTCAAGAACGGGCCGGACTCCATCCGCAGCCAGATGTTCCTCGCCTTCCAGCCCATCTTCTCCCTGGACGGCAACCGCCTCGTGGGTGCCGAGGCGCTGAGTCGCTGGCAACACCCGACGCGAGGCACGCTGGTGGCCTCGTCGTTCATTCCGGAAGCCGAGCGCACGGGCCGCATCTTCACCATCGATCGCTGGGCCCTGGAGTCCGCCCTCGCCCAGACCCACGAATAGCACCAGGACGGCTGGGATGGCTGGGTGTCCGTGAACATGTCGGCGCGATCCTTCTCGACGCCGCACGTCGTGCCGCTGGTGCTCAACACGCTCCGCGACACCGACGTGGAGCCCGACGCCCTGGTGATCGAGGTCACCGAGTCCGACAGGCTGCGCGAGCTGCCCGCCGCGGGAGACACTATCGCCGAGCTACAGCAACACGGCATACGCGTCGCCATCGACGACTTCGGCAGCGGCTACGCATCGTTCCAGTACGTGAACGAGCTGGACGCCAGCTTCATCAAGATCGACCGGTCGTTCCTGGTGGCCGCCGAGACCGAGTCTCGCCACGCGCGGCTGCTCGAGTCCATGATCGACATGGCCCACAAGCTGGAGAAGCCGGTCATCTCGGAAGGCGTGGAGACCCCTGATCAGCGGGCCCGGCTCGTGGACGCCGGTTGCGACTTCATGCAGGGTTGGATCGCCGGCGAGGCCATCGCGGGGCCCAGCTTCGAGCACCGCTGGCTCGCCTGAGGACCGGCCGCGAGGGACCCGGCGGCTGACTCCCGGTCGCCGGGCGCGGCCATGCGGCGCCAGGAACGCCGCATCATTCCCGGGTACAGAAAACGCCC
>JARRJS010000177.1:0-5129 GCA_037388885.1 Gemmatimonadota bacterium | reverse complement strand
TCCCCGCCGAGCCGACCTTGGACAACATGTGGTCCCGATCGAGCATCAACGCCAGCGGCGCGGCCTCGGACAGCCCGTACCCGGGCTGGAAGGTGACGCCGCGATCCCGGAATTCGTGGATCAACCGCTCCGGCACGGGCGCCCCGCCGGTGAGGAAGAATCTGACGCTGGACAGGTCCGCCGTCGGCCAGCGATCCGACTTTGGCAGAGCCTCCAGCAGGGAGGGTCCCGCGAAGCCCACGGTGACCCGGTGACGTTCCATCAACCGGAGGATCTCATCGGCCTCGGGCGAGGTGGGGATCACGACCGTGCCGCCCTTGAAGAGAACCGGAAGCACGTTGACGCCGGTTCCGCCCGTCCGCCAGAACGGGGCGATGGCCACGGTCACGTCATCCGACAGGATATCCGCCGAGGAGAGGAGGTTGACTGCGTTCCACGTGATGTTGCCGTGCGTCAGCATCACCCCTTTGGGACGCCCCGTCGTGCCCGACGTATAGGGCAGCATGCAGAGATCGTCCAGTCCCACAGGCACGTCGATGGGGGTATCGGGAGCATTCCCGATCAGGGCTTCGTAGTCCACGGCGCCCTCCGCAGGGCCGTCCACGGCGACGCGAGCCTGCACCCCGGGCACACCGAATACGAAGCCGGCGAAACCGACAAGGGTGCGGGCACCCGCGTCCTCCACGATCCACGCGACGTCGGATGGCGCGAGCCCGTGATTCACGGGAGCGAGCACCGCCCCGATCGTGCTCGTGGCGAAGAGCGTCTCGAGGAAGGCCGGGTGGTTGGGGCCGAGCCATGCGACCCGGTCGCCCCGCTGCACCCCGAGCGATACGAGGCCATGCGCGAGCCGCGTCACGCGCGCGTCCATCTCCCGGTAGGTCCAGGAATGATCGCCGTGGACGAGCGCCACGCGGTGCGGAGCTGATCGGGCCCGCTCCGCAATCCAACGGCCCAGCCCGAGATTCTGCATGAGCGTTCAGGTCGCCGGGGTCATGGGATAGTCGACGCCCGGGGAGCGGGCGTGACAGGGATCAGTATAGCTCCGGTCGCTGTCGAAATCGATGAGATCGTCAGCGCGCCACAGACTCAGCCCAGCAAGTAGTAAAGCAGCAGGAGCCCGCCGAAGCCTATCCGGTACCACGCGAATGACTTGAACGTATGGCCCGAGACGAACCGGAGAAACAGACGCACCACCACCACAGCGGCGAGGAAAGAGACGACGAAGCCGACGACGAGGACGGGCACGTCCGCGGCGGTGAGCAGGTGCCGACTGATCCAGAGGTCGAACAACGTGGCCGCGAACATCACCGGGATGGCCAGGAAGAACGAGAATTCCGTCGCGGCACGGCGGGAGCAACCCAGGGCGTATGCGCCCATGATCGTCGCGCCCGCACGCGACGTTCCCGGCACGAGCGACAGGACTTGCGCCAGTCCGATTCCCAGCGCCGTCCAAACCGGGATGGCATCGACGTCCCGCACCAGTGTCCGGGGCGCCCATGCCTCGATGACAAGGATGACAATGCCGCCTGCGACGAGCGCACCGGCCACGGTGAACGGGTTGAACAGGTGCGCCGTGATCCAGTCGTGCGTGAGGAGGCCGACGACGGCGGCCGGTATGAAGGCGACCACGAGGTTGATGGCGAAGTGGCGACTCGTCCTGCTGGCGGGGAGCGTCCGCACTACGCGGCTGATCTTCTCACGGTAGAGCCAGACGACGGCGAGGATGGCGCCGAGCTGAATGACGATGTCGAACGTTTTGGCTTGTTCACCGGTGAACCGGAGCCAGTCCCCGACGATGATGAGGTGACCCGTCGACGAGATGGGCAGAAACTCCGTCACACCTTCGACGACACCGAGGACTGCGGCTTTCAACACAATGATCGGGTCCATGCGGCTCCTCCGGGCACCGGCAAGCCGGCGCCCCCACGGGGGACGGATGTCCGCGCCCTCACCTTTGCCTTTCTTTGACCGACGAACGTACAGCGGAAAGGCGCGGCCCCACGCATGTCAAACAGCATGCCAGCCCGACGCAGGTCTCGCGCGCCCAGACCGGGTCCGGTGAAGGGCCCGATCCTTGTTTGTCGTCCCGCGCCAGTCCCGACGAGCAGCTCCGGTGCAGGTACCACGCTGCGGCGCTCCGCTCGAGGGCGGAGCCGTGACGAGAGGAGCGTACCCGGCACCGAAATTGCACCCGGCATTGGCGTCTTCGTGGCGATGGAGTTCGCCCTGGACCACCGTATCGTACGGTTGATGACTCCTGTCTTCGGCGCATGCCGGGCAGGAGTTGTTGCATCCGGCCGAACGCTGGACGCGAGGGGTGAAACTTATGAATCGTGGGCAGGAAACGGCCGTGCGCGCCGCGTTCGCGCACGTGAACGAACTGTTGGAGACGGTTGTGCGGCTCGCCCGCGAGGATTTGTCCCCGTTCTCCAGGGAGCAGGCAGACCTTTCGCCCTACGAGGCACGCATGCTCCTCGCCTTCGTCGGGGACCTGCGGCGGCAAATGCTGGAAGCGCTGGCGCACCTGGGGATCGAAGCGCCCCGGCCTTCCGTTTCCGGCCGCTGGAGCGCCCTCACCACGTTGATGTTCGTCGACAGCGCCCTGTCCGACCTCACACCCCGCTCTCTCCGCGGCTACGGCGGGCTGGATCCGGCGACGGGCGACGCGGTGCGCGCGGTCGGGGACGAGCTGCATGCCCGGGTCCAGGAAGCCCTGGAGCTTCTCCGGGGAGAAGGGTACGCAGACCTGGAGGCGAGCGTCGATTCGGTGCCGGGCCCGGCGGGCCAGGCGCTGCGGGAGATCCTCCGCCTCGCCCGCTCGCACGACCTCGTCGACCTCTACTCCCAGATCGCGGCGGTAGCGGAACGTGCCGTCGCGCCCGTCGTGGACATCGGCATCTTCGGCCGGATCAGCGCCGGCAAATCATCGCTCATCAACGCCCTGGTCGGTGCACCGGTGCTCCCGATCGGCGCCACGCCGGCCACGGCCGTGCCGCTTCGGGTTCAGCGCGGCCCCGATGGCCTGCGGGTGCGTTTCAAGGGTGGCCGCTCCGAGATCCACCCCCTGAGCGCCGTGGCGACCTTTGCAGCGGAGCAGGAGAATCCCGGCAACCGCCGCGGGGTGGCCGGCCTCGACGTCTACGTGGCGGATGCGCCGCCGGGAATTCGCTTCCTCGATACGCCCGGCGTCGCCGCGTACAGGACTCCGTCCACCGCCTCCGCGTTCGCATGGCTGCCCCGCTGCGACCTCGGCCTCGTCTTGGTTGCCGCGGCGGCCGCCGTCGATCCGGAAGACCTGGCGCTGATCGCGGGGCTTGAAGCGGCCGGTGTGGAGTGGCGCGTGCTCCTGAGCAAATCCGATCTGCTGTCAAAGGAGGATGTACCTTCTTCCCAGCGGTATGTGGCAGAGGAAATGGAACGGCGGATCGGGCACCCGGTCGCAGATCCGCGGCCGGTCTCCACCGCCGCGGACAGGACGGAAGGTCTAGACCGGCTACGCCGCGACGTCATCGAACCCTTGACGAAGGAGCGAGAGACGGGTCACCGGGCCCGACTCCTTCGGCGGATCGACCAGTTGAAGGCCCGGCTGGAAGCCGCGATGCGGGATCAGCAATCGTTGTCGTTCGCCGACGCGCTCACGCGGCGAACGACATTGAACCGCGCAGCGAAACATGCCCGCGCCAGCGCGACCGAGCTGGCGGACTCCGTGGAGGGAATCCTCTACCGTGTGGCGACGGAAGTGGCGATGGCCTGGCAGAGCGGACGATCCGGCGAGGAGGCCCTGCGGGACACCGTGGTCGCGGCAGCAGGCAAAGCCTTGAGCACTGTGCGGGATGACCTGGCAGCGGCCCTGAGGCAGATCCCGGGTGCCGAGCCCGCCCACGAATACGCCATGCCCCCGCTCTATTCGATGGATCCGCTCGGTGCACTCCCGGATATGCGTCCTCCCCGCTTCGCCCCGTCGCTGGCGCCACGATACCGGGCAGCCAGACGCATGGAACCGCTCCGTGCGCGGATCGCGGAATCCTACCGGAGCTATGCCGCCGCGCTGGGCGATTGGGCCGAGTTGGTGCTGGATCGTGTGGCGGCTTCGACTCCGCTGGACGCAACCGCCGCTGAAAATGGCGAGCCGGCCGTCGTTCAATCGGATGGGCCGGACGTTCCGACTGAGTCCTTGAATGACGCGGCACACGGGTAGGTACCATGGCCACGTTCTTCTGCACCGCCTGCTGGACCGCCGTACCGGAGACCGCCGCACGATGCCCCGCCTGCGGCGCGGACCTGCGAGCGCTCGATGTGGAATCGTTCGACCGGAAGCTCGTCCGTGCCCTACAAAGCCCGGACGCATCCACCGTACGCCGGGCGGTGGAAGTGCTGGGGCGTCGAGCGCCGCCCCACGCCGCATCGGCCCTGCTACGACGGTACCGCGCCGGCGCGGACCCCTACCTGGCGGCTGAAATCGCGCGCGCCCTCGGCCGCATCGGCACGGGCGAGGCCGCCAAGGCGCTCCGTGTGCTCGCCGACGACCGGTCCGTCATCGTGCGCCGCGCGGTGTACGAGGCCCACGCCATGCTTTCTCGACAGGACGCCAACGCATGAAGATCCTCGTCGTCTCGAACATCCACAGCAACGCAGCCGCTCACCCTTTGCCGGCTAGGACTCACCGGAGGGCGAGCCGGCACCGCCCGAAGCCAGGAGATTCCTGAACTTCCGGGCCGCATCGGGCTTGCCCCAGGCTTCGTAGAGGGTGACCAGGTGGGCGACGGTCGGTTGAGTGTAGGGGCTCCCTACACCATTGTGCTCCGAGAGCCAATCGAAGGCGGCCAGCAGCTGAGCCTCCGCCTCCTCGAAGCGTCTCAGATCGCGCAGGCAGATACCGTATTGCATGTGGGCGAAGGCGGTGCGGGCATTGTCCTCGGTCAATTCCTGCAGCGAGATCTCCAGCGCCTTGCGGAGAAACGGCTCCGCCCCGGCAGGATCTTCCTGGAGCATCCGAAAGGCGCCCCTGGCGCCGTACGCCGAGCCCACACGCCAATGGCCGTCGGGCCAGTATTGCTCCGAGACCTGAATCGCATCCGCCAGGACCTGGTCCGCTTCGGCTTGCTTGCCCTCTTCGTCGAGGGTTG
>JARRJS010000176.1:0-5196 GCA_037388885.1 Gemmatimonadota bacterium | reverse complement strand
GCCACCTCCACCACCCACAGCCGGCCTTCCTTGTCGCCGAACGCGATGCGCTTGCTGTCGGGCGACCACTCGGGCCAGTACAGCATCATGTGGTCGTCGGTCGTGATCTGCTGCGGTTCGCCCGACCCGTTCGCTTCCATGACGTACAGCTCCTCCTCGCCCGACATGTCGGAGATGAACGCGATCGTGCGCCCGTCCGGCGACCAGCGCGCCCACTTGTCATGCGCGCCGGAGGACTGCGTCAGGTCCAGAGTGCGGCCGTGCTCGATAGGCGCCGAGAATACATCGCCCCGGGCCACGAACAGCGCCCGCTGGCCCTCGGGCGCAAGCGCGTAGTCCTCGACGTAGCGCTGTACGTCGATGTGCGAAGGCCGCTTCGCCACCAGGTCGTCGGGCCCATAGATGTCAATCTTCCGGTCCTGGCCGCTGCCGATGTCCAGCACATGCAGCTCACCGCCCAGCTCGTAAACGATGCGGCCCTGGCCGTCGTCGCTCGGCCAGCGCACGTCCCACGTGGTATGGTGCGTCAGCTGCGTCGTCTGCCCCGACGCCGGGTCGTAGGCGTAGATGTTCAGGTGGCCGTCGCGATCGGACGTGAAGTAGATGCGGTCGCCGATCCACATGGGGTCGCGGTCGGCGCCCGGGTAGTCGGTGATCTGCTTCGCCTGCTTGCCGCTTAGGTCGAAGATCCACAGGTCCTGCGCCCAGCCGCCCTTGTAACGCTTCCACGCCCGGAAGTCACGGAAGAGGGGCGAATACACCATGCGCTTGCCGTCGGGTGAGAACGCGCCCGCGCCCGACTGCGGCATGGGCAGCGCCTCCGGCATGCCGCCGGCGGCCGGCACCGTGTACAGCTTGCTGTCGCCCAGGTCCCAGGAGTCGCGGAGCGACCGGAACAACACCGCCCTGCCGTCCACGGTCCAGCCGTACACTTGGTTGTCGTAGCCCCAGCGCGGCGGCAGCGGCCCGCGCGCCGGGTAGAAGGTGAGCTGCTTCGGCACGCCGCCGCCCGCCGCCATCACGTACACCTGCTCGTCGCCGTCGTACTGGCCGGTGAACGCGATGGTCTTGCCGTCCGGCGAGAAGCGGCCGAACAGCTCCTCGCCCGGCGCTGCCGTGATGCGCACGGCCGTGCCGCCCGTGGCCGGCGCCGTCCACAGGTCGCCGGCGTATGTGAAGACGACCCGGTCGCCTTGGATGTCCGGGAACCGCAACAGCTTCGTCTGGGCGTCGAGGTGGCCGGCCGCTAACAGGGCCGCCAGCGCCAGCACCCAGGAACGTGGGAGAACGCGTCTCATCAGGATGCCTCCAGCACAGGTTGTCCACCTTGGCACGGAGAGAGCATAGACGCCGAAGAAACCGACCGCCAGGGCGCACGTGTGCCCGCGTGCGAGTGCGGGTGCGGGTGCGCACAACGGGCCCCGCGGTTCCCCGTGACCGGTTTGCGGGACCGGGCCCGAGACCCGTCCGCGGAAGTGTAACGCTTTCGGGTCGTTCCGCCCCCAGCCGTCGTGCGCCCCGAACGCATGGTGGCCCGGCGCGCGTCACGCGCCGGGCCACCCACGCACCCCGGTGAGCCAGACGCTCAACCGGATTCCTGCCTCACGATGAACGCTGGGCTGCTACCTGCCACCTGCAGCCGTCGCGGCCCACCGCAACGGCGCCCTGCATCAACCGCGCCCTAGTTCGGCTTCTGGGCCGACTGGAGCAGCTCTGCCAGGAGAGCTTTCGCCTGGTAGATGTCCTTCAGCGCCTCCGTGATGCCCTGGGCGTCCACGGCCACGGTGCGGCCGGCGACGTCGCTGTATACGAACTCGTTGGGCAGCTGCTCGACGTTGCCGTCAAACGCGATGCCCACGATGCGGCCTTCACGGTCGATCATGGGACTGCCGCTGTTGCCGCCGGTGATGTCGTTCGTGGACACGAAGTCGAGGCGCTTGTTCATGTCGATGAACTTCTCACGCTCCTTGAACGTCTTGGCCAGCGACCACGGCATCTCGTTCGAGAAGCCATCGGAGCGGCCGAACAGGCCGTGGAACGTCGTGAACGGCGCCGCGAACGTGCCGTTGTACGGGTAGCGGTTGATGACGCCGTCGCTGATGCGCAGAGTGAATGTCGCGTCCGGCGGGATGTTGGTGCCGAACACGGCGAACAGCGCCTTGGCCAGCCGCTCTTCCTGCACCGTCTCGGCGTCCGACAGCTCGCTCCAGCGGTCCTGCACCGCGCTGCTCACGCTGTCGGCCACTGCGGCCAGCCGGAGGAGCGGATCCGTGGTCGTCGCCAGGTCCGACGGCTTGCTCTGCAGCAGGCCTTCCCGGAACCGCTGATCCCCGACGCGCGTGTTCTGCAACAGGCGCTGCGCCGCGTGTTCGGGCGGCTCGCCGGATTGCAGCGTCGCCTGCCGCATCGGGTCGTTGGCCGGCAGCCAGTCGTTGGCCATGGCGATGCGCAGCGTGAATAGCTGGGGGATCACCGGGCTGGACGGCAGCTGCATCGACTGGATCTGCTGCCGCATGGTGTCCGCCCCCGAGCCCATGTAGGCCGAGTCACGCTGGGCGTCCGGCAACGCCATCTGGCGGACGTAATGCACCATCGCCTGCGCCAGCGCCAGCTGCGGTACGGCCAGGAACTGCGGGTTGGACAGGTTCAGCGACGGATAGATTTCGGCCTTGCCCGTCGCAATCACCGCCAGCGTGTCCCACACGGTGCCGTACTTGGCCTTCAGGTCCGGATTGGCCATGACGCTGTCCTGGAACTGCCGCTGCCACTCGATCTTGCGACCCATGAGCAGCGTGTCCCGCAGGCCGCCTTCCTCGCCGTGGTACAGCTTCAGGCTGTTCTCGATACCGAACATCTGCTGGCGCACGGCCCGCTCCGCCTGCGGGCTGGTCCGCGCGATGGTCTTGAGGATCGTGTCGGTGGCTTCGAAGTACTGGATCAGGAACGGGTGCCGCACTTTCTGCTCGTACAACAGCTGAGCCACCGTCGCCTGCCGGCTGGTGGTGCCCGGGTTGCCCGTGATGAACACCAGGTCGTCTTCGTTGGCGCCGGCTGCGTCCCAGGGGAAGTAGTCGGGCGTCTTCGCGGGCGTGATGCTGTCCGGCTGGTACGCTCGCACGAACGAGACGTCCAGGTCGAAGCGCGGGTATGTGAAGTTGTCCGCGTCGCCGCCGTAGAAGCCGGCCTGCAGCTCCGGGATGAAGACCAGCTTGACCGGCTGGTAGCGGTGGTACGTGTAGAGCTGGTACTGGCCACCGTGGTACAGGGAGACGACCTGGCAATGGATGTCCGATTCCGTCTGGCATTCATCAACGATCTTGCTGCGCTCGGCGCGCATCGCGTCGGCCACTTCCTTGGCCGTGCCGCCCGCAGGCGCCGCGCCCTGCACACGTGCCGTCACGTCCTGGATCTTCACCAGCTGGTCCAGGAAGAGCCCGGGGCAGACCTTCTCCTCTTCACGCGTGGCCGCGTAGAAGCCGTTCGTCACGTAGTCGTGTTGCGCGTCCGATACCCGGTCGGCGCACCCCCGGCCGCAGTGGTGGTTCGTCATGACCAGGCCGTCCGGCGACACGAACGACGCGGAGCAGATGTTGCCGAACCGCACCGACGAGAGCCGGACGTGGTCGAGCCACTGCTGCGTGGGGTGGAAGTCGTAGCGCTGGGCCCAGTAGCTCAGCGGCGGGTTCTCGAACGTCCACATCGTGCCCAGCTCGGTACCGGTCAGCTGGACATTCCCAGCGGCGTGCAGCGCGCCTACCGACGGCTTCAGCACGACGGTCTGGCTCGGCGCCGGCGCCGCTTGCTTCGGGGGCGCGGCCGCCGGCGTGGGCTGTGCCGGGGCGGGGCCGCCGGCGCAGCCGGCCAGCACCAGGGCCGCGCCGGCGAGGAGAAGACGAGCACGCTTGCTCCACAG
Source organism: Gemmatimonadota bacterium (assembly GCA_037388885.1). Lineage (GTDB taxonomy): Bacteria > Gemmatimonadota > Gemmatimonadetes > Longimicrobiales > RSA9 > JARRJS01. The sequence continues at coordinate 1,283 of JARRJS010000176.1, read as the reverse complement.
GCGATCCATGTCACACTCCATGGTTGAGCGCCGTTCGGCCGCCCGACGGCCTCGTTCCGGCGCGTGTCCGCAAATTCGCATGGGTGATGTTGCCGGGCGCCCGGCGCGGGCGCAAGGAGCACACCCTGCACCGAGCGTGGAAACTCCCCCAAAACGGTCTTGCGGGATGCGCCCGTCGCCTGCACGTTACAGGGCACATTGACCGGGACCGTTGGACAGGTGGGTCCCGGCGCCGCAGAGATCGGTGTGGTCGACGCGCTCCATGCGAGCTGCTTTGAACGGGTGGCCTCCATCCTCGGAGGCAGGGATCATATGCTATCGGGCCGCTCCCGGCTTCCCGGGTGCGGCTCGCGCCGTACCACCTCCATTCCGCGTTTGCACCTCCGCATCGCTCTTCGCGGCTTTTGTTTCTGCCACGACGCCAACTTGAAGCCCGCGCGCTGCGCGGCCTCCTCGAAGGGAGAACACAGCGATGAGTGACTATGTGGCCGGCTTGATGGCCGACGTGAAGGCCAAGAACCCGGCCGAGCCGGAGTTCCATCAGGCCGTGTTTGAAGTGGCCGAGTCCATTCAGCTTGTCCTGGAGCGGCACCCGGAATACAGGGCCGCGAAGGTGCTGGAACGGATCATCGAGCCGGAACGCTTGATCACCTTCCGCGTCCCGTGGGTCGATGATCAGGGCGAGGTGCAGATCAACCGGGGCTTCCGGGTGGAGATGAACAGCGCCATCGGCCCCTACAAGGGCGGGCTGCGGTTCCATCCATCGGTGAACCAGGGCATCCTGAAGTTCCTGGCGTTCGAGCAGGTCTTCAAGAACGCGCTCACCACGCTGCCCATGGGTGGCGGCAAGGGCGGCTCCGACTTCGACCCGAAGGGCAAGAGCGACAACGAAGTGATGCGTTTCTGCCAGAGCTTCATGTCGGAGCTCTTCCGGCACATCGGCCCGAACACCGACGTGCCCGCCGGCGACATCGGCGTGGGTGGCCGGGAGATCGGGTTCCTGTTCGGCCAGTACAAGAGGCTGGCGGACGAGTTCACGGGCGTGCTGACCGGCAAGGGCCTGAACTGGGGCGGCTCGCTGATCCGCCCCGAGGCGACCGGCTACGGCGCCGTCTACTTCGCCTGCGAGATGCTGGCGACGCGCGGCGAGACGATGGAAGGCAAGACCTGCCTGGTCTCCGGGAGCGGCAACGTCGCGCAGTACACGGTCGAGAAGGTCCTTGACCTCGGCGGCAAGTGCATCACGCTCTCCGACTCGAGCGGGTGGATTCTCGACGAGGAGG